>NZJU01000011.1 GCA_002692325.1 Candidatus Pelagibacter sp. | reverse complement strand
TAAAAAGTTAAAAAACCACAGAATAAATTTATTACATCAAAAAATAGAAAATTTAAAACAATTTAAATTAGATTTTTTGACAAACATAACTTTCAAAACTTGACGAAACATTACTACAATTTTCAAAAAAAAATAATCTTAAAAAAGATATTTTCAAAAAATTTAAATCAGTTCAAAATTTAAAAAAACTAAAACAAGAAATTAATTTTATTGCAAATTTTGGTAGGGAGGTAGAGTACTATACTGGAATTGTATTTGAAGTTTTTTCAGGAAAAAAAGAAATTGCAAGAGGTGGTCGCTATAATGATCTACTCAAAAGCTTGGGAGCAAAAAAAAATATTCCAGCTGTTGGTGCTGCTATTAATTTAAAAAATTTATGAAAAATTTAATTACTATAGGCCTGCCAAGTAAAGGAAGATTGAAAGATAGGTCGATATCTTTTTTCGGTAAACGTGGTTTGCAAATTTTACAAAATAAAAAAGAGAGAAATTATTTTGGTACTATTAAAAATAAACCTCACATTAAGATTATCTTTCTTCATGCTAAGGAAATCATTCAAAGACTAGGAGACGGTACTTTAGATATAGGCATTTCTGGTTTAGATCTTCTTAATGAGTCTGACAAAAACTTGCGAAGAAAGATTAATATTAAACGTAAACTTGAATTTGGTAATGCTAATCTTGTTATTGCAGTTCCAGATGCCTGGATCGATGTACAAACAATTGCTGATCTCGAAGAAATATCTTTTGATATAAGAGCAAAAAAAAACAAAAGGTTACGAGTAGCAACTAAATATCCTAATTTGACTAATGACTTTTTGATTTCTAAAGGCGTTACTCAATATAAGATTATACGGAGTCTAGGAGCCACTGAAACATATCCTTTCATAGGCTCTTCAGAAATTATTACTGATATTACTTCCACTGGGAAAACTTTAGCAGATAATAATTTAAGAGTTTTAAAAGATGGATTGATTTTGAGTTCGACAGCTTGTTTGTTTACCGCAAAAAAAAAGGCTGCAAAATTGCAGCCTTTTTTAAATTCTTTAAGGTGAATGAAATTACATCCCCATTCCACCCATACCACCCATTCCACCCATACCGCCACCCATTGGAGGCATTGCAGGAGCAGCATCTTTTTCTTCAGGTTTATCTGCTATCATTGCTTCTGTTGTAATTAATAATCCAGCGATAGATGCAGCATCTTGTAAGGCTGATCTAACAACTTTAGTCGGATCGATTATACCTTTAGCAAACATATCTACGTACTCTTCGTTCTGAGCATCGTATCCTTGGGAAGCTTTTTTACCCTCTATAAGTTTACCTACAACTACTGATCCATCAACACCAGCATTTGCAGTAATCTGTCTCACAGGAGCTTGAAGAGCCTTTTTCACAATTTCTACACCAGCTTTTTGGTCATCGCCTTTAACTTTTAAACCATCTAAATCTTGTGCAGCATACAGTAGCGCACAACCACCACCGATTACTACTCCTTCTTCCACGGCAGCTCTTGTAGCGTTAAGTGCATCCTCCACTCTATCTTTTCGTTCTTTAACCTCAACCTCAGTAGCGCCACCAACTTTAATTACTGCAACACCACCAGCAAGTTTAGCTAATCTTTCTTGAAGTTTTTCTTTATCATAGTCTGAAGTTGTTTCATTTATTTCTGCTCTAATTTGATTACACCTTGCTTCAATATCAGTTTTTTTACCTTCTCCTGCAACAATGGTACTATTTTCTTTATCAATCTTAACTTTCTTACAAGAGCCAAGATCTCCTATTTTTACATTCTCAAGTTTTATACCAAGGTCTTCTGAAATTACTTGTCCTCCAGTTAGAATAGCTATATCTTCTAACATAGCTTTTCTTCTGTCTCCAAATCCTGGAGCTTTTACTGCAACTACTTTTAATCCACCTCTCAATTTATTTACTACAAGAGTAGCCAAGGCTTCTCCCTCAACATCTTCAGAAATTATCATTAATGGTCTATTAGCCTGAACAACTGATTCTAAAAGTGGAACCATTGTTTGCAAATTTGTTAGTTTCTTTTCTACTAATAATACTAGTGGATTTTCTAATTCAGTTGTCATTTTTTCAGCATTAGTAACAAAATAAGGTGAGAGATAACCTCTATCAAATTGCATACCTTCAACAACATCAAGTTCAGTCTCGACACCTTTAGCTTCCTCAACTGTAATGACACCCTCATTACCAACTTTTTGCATTGCTTTAGAAATCATATCACCAATCGATTTTTCCCCATTTGCTGATATTGTTCCAACTTGAGCAACTTCCTCGTTTGCCTTTACTTTTTTTGAGGATGATTTTAATTTATTAATTACGTGCTCTACCGCTTTATCAATACCTCTTTTAAGGTCCATTGGATTCATGCCTGCCGTCACATATTTAAGTCCTTCACTTACAATTGATTGAGTAAGAATTGTAGCAGTCGTTGTCCCATCACCAGCGTTGTCATTAGTTTTGCTTGCAACCTCTTTTACCATTTGCGCACCCATGTTCTCAAACTTATCTTCAAGCTCTATTTCTTTTGCAACAGACACGCCATCTTTCGTTGTTCTAGGTGCTCCATAAGATTTGTCCATTACAACATTTCGGCCTTTTGGGCCTAAAGTAACTTTAACTGCGTTAGCTAAAGTATTTACACCTGTGAGCATTTTAGTTCTTGCTTCAGTGTCAAATTTAATAATTTTCGCCATTTTTCTCCCTTAGTATTTATTTTTTATTTTTTGAAACACCCATTATGTCAGATTCTTTCATAATGCTGTATTCTTTACCGTCTATCTTAACTTCAGTTCCAGACCACTTGCCAAATAAAACAATGTCACCAATTTTTACGTCCATTGGAGTGGTTTTTCCATTTTCATTTTTAGCGCCAGGACCAACTGCGACTACTTCGCCTTCTTGGGGTTTTTCTTTTGCTGTATCTGGTATAATTATTCCACCTGAAGTCTTTTCCTCACTATCTAAAACTTTTATTAAAACCCGATCGTGCAAAGGTCTAAATTTCATATATATCTCCTATTATGTTCTTTGTAGGCTTGATATGGTACATTTTTGAAAAATTTCAAGTGATATTATTTAAACTTATTACACCCAAATACTGTATTTTTAGGGCATTTTTCTTATATATATAGAAATAGAGGTATAAATTTTGAAAAAATTGGTCCATTTAGAAAAAATAGCTTCATCATACGACACATTTATCATCGACTTATGGGGAGTAATGCATGATGGGATTAATTTAAACATGAGCGCCTCGAATACAGTAGAACATTTATTAAAACAAAAAAAAAAATTGTGTTTCTTTCAAACGCTCCTAGACCAAGTTCAAAAGTAAAAAGTTTCCTGAAGAAGATGAAAATGAAAAACGAGTTCTTAGAAAACATCATGACCTCTGGAGAAGCGGCCATGAAAGCAGTTTCACAAAATAGATATGGAAAATATTTTTATCACTTAGGCCCTAAAAGAGATAATTCAATATTTGAAAAAGTTAAAGATAATGAAACTAATTTAGAAAAATGTGACTATATTCTTTGCACTGGTTTATTCGATAACTTCGAGGAAGATCTAAATTATTATAAAAAACTACTTCAAAAATCCGTCTCAAAAATAATGATTTGTACTAATCCAGATTTGATAGTCCATCGAGGTCAAACTAGAGAGTATTGCGCAGGTAAAATTGCAGAAATTTTTCAAAAAATTGGTGGTAAAGTAATTTATTTTGGTAAACCACATGAAGAGGTTTATAAAATGTGTTTAGATCCCAAAGATAAAGCTTTAGCGATTGGAGACAATTTAAGAACTGACATTAAGGGAGCAAATAATTTAGGAATTGACTCAATATTTATTTATAATGGTGTGCATAGAGATGAAATTAAAAATGAAAATGAAATAAATAAAGTTGTGAAAAATTATAACGTTCAAGTCAACTACTATCAATTTGAATTAAACTGGTAAATGAAAATATTTAACAATTTAAATATTAGTAAAAAATTTAAAAATTCAGTTATTGCAATTGGTAATTTTTGATGGAATTCATTTAGGCCATCAAAAAGTTCTTCGCCAAGCAAAACAAAAAGCCAATGCTAATAAGATTCCTTTTGGCCTAATAAGTTTTGAACCTATGCCAGCAATGTTTTTTAATAAAAAGTTAAAAAACCACAGAATAAATTTATTACATCAAAAAATAGAAAATTTAAAACAATTTAAATTAGATTTTTTGACAAACATAACTTTTACAAAAAAATTCTCAAATATGTCTGCTGAAAAATTTATAGAAAAAATAATATACAAAGCTTTAAATGCTAAATACATTTTTGTTAGTCAAAATTTTCGTTTTGGAAATAGAAGAAAAGGAAATTTAAATATTCTTAGAAAATACGAAAAAAAATTCAATTATAAGACTATAATTACAGCCCCACAAAAAAGACATGGAAAAATTATATCATCTTCACTTATCAGAAAAAAAATATCTATGGGCCAGATAAAACAAGCAAATAATTTACTCAAAAGATATTGGGCAGTCACAGGTAAAGTAATAAAGGGGAGGCAAAGAGGTAGAAAAATTGGTTTCCCAACTTGCAATATTAAAATGAAAAATTATATAATTCCCAAATTGGGCGTCTATTCAATTTCTGCAAAATTTGGTAATTTTAATAGAAAAGGGATAGCTAATATAGGATATAGACCGACATTTAATGGACAAAGTTTGCTATTAGAAACTAATATCTTTGGAATTAATAAAAATTTATATAATAAAGTGCTTAATGTAAGTTTTAAAAAATTTATAAGACCTGAAAAAAAATTTAAAAATTTTAAATATTTAAAAAAACAAATTAAAATTGATATAAAAAAAGCTAAAAAATAATGTCAAAAGACACTCTTCAACTTCCAAAAACAGTTTTTTCAATGAAAGCGAGTTTACCTACAAAGGAGCCAGAAATTTTAAAAAAGTGGGAAAAAATAAAGATTTTTAAAAGGTTAAGAGAAAAATCTAAAGGAAGAGAAAAATTTGTGCTTCATGATGGGCCTCCTTATGCCAATGGTCATATACACATGGGAACTGCATTAAACAAAATTTTAAAAGACATGATTATTCGTTTTCATCAAATGAATGGCAAAGACTCTGTTTACGTACCTGGTTGGGATTGTCACGGTCTTCCGATTGAGTGGAAAATTGAAGAACAATACAAAAAAAAGAAAAAAAATAAAGATGAAGTACCAATAAAAGATTTTAGACAAGAATGTAGAGAATTTGCAGAAAGTTGGATAAAGGTCCACATAAAAGAATTTAAAAGATTAGGTGTGGTGGGTGATTTTGAAAATTATTATTCCACTATGAGCCATGAAGCTGAAGCTCAAATAGTAAGAGAATTAGGAAAATTTCTTTTAAATGGAAGTTTATACCAAGGTTTTAAACCAGTTCTTTGGTCCACAGTTGAGAAAACAGCTTTAGCAGATGCAGAAGTTGAATACTTGAATCATACATCTAATACAATCTATGCTGCATTTAAAGTTAAAAAAACTGATAAAGATTTTCTTAAAAATTCAAACATAGTTATTTGGACAACAACACCTTGGACAATACCAGCTAATAAAGCTCTAGCATTTAATAGCAATATTGATTATTCAGTTTTAGAAATCGAAAATCTCAAAAATTTTAAAGAAAAAAGAATAGTTGTAGCCAAAGATTTGATACATGAAATAACGAAAGCGTGTGAAATTAAAAGATATACTGAATTAAAAACCTTTAAAGGCTCAGAATTTAAAAAAACTATATGCAGCCACCCATTTTCTGAAATGAAATTTGAATATGATGTTCCTATGTTAGAAGCACAATTTGTAAATCTTGAACAGGGAACAGGAATAGTTCATTGTGCACCAAGTCACGGTCCCGATGATTTTAATTTATGCTTAAAAAACAATATACCATCTCTTTACACTGTAGATAACGCTGGACTTTATACTAAGGAAATTCCTTATTTTGAAAATACTCATATTTTTAAAGCAGATCCTATCGTTATAGAAAAATTAAAAGAGCAAAACAAATTATTGAATAATGATAAACTAAACCATAGTTACCCTCATTCATGGAGATCTAAAGCACCATTAATTTATAGAGCTACTCCACAATGGTTTATTTCTATGCAAACAAATGATCTTAGAAAAAAAGCTATTAAATCAATTAATAAAACTAATTTTTATCCAAAAAAAGGAAAAGATAGGTTGCTTTCAATGATTGAGGGAAGACCAGATTGGTGCGTTTCTAGGCAGAGAGTATGGGGAGTCCCTTTGCCAATTTTTATTAATAAAAAAACAAAAAAACCGCTAAAAGACCAAAAAGTAATAGATAGAATTGCTTCGATTTACGAAAAACAAGGATCTGATTGTTGGTTTACTGACGGTCCAAAAGTATTTTTAGGAGATGATTACAAATCTGATGATTATGAAAAGCTTAATGATATTGTAGAGGTTTGGTTTGATAGTGGCTCAACACATAGTTTTGTATTAGAAAAAAGAAAAGATTTAAAATGGCCTGCAGATATGTACTTAGAGGGATCTGATCAACATAGAGGATGGTTTCACTCTTCACTATTAGAATCTTGTGGAACAAGAGGCGAAGCACCTTTTGATAGCATTCTTTCTCATGGTTTTGTCGTAGATGGCAAAGGTATGAAAATGTCTAAATCAATGGGTAACGTAATTTCACCAGAAGAAATTTTAAAAAATTATGGTGCTGATATACTAAGAATTTGGGTCTCAGCTTCTGATTACTCTGAAGATTTAAGAATAGATAAAAATATCCTAATACAGCATGCTGAGTCTTACCGTAAAATTAGAAATACTTTTAGGTTCATGCTTGGAAATTTAAAAGATAAATTTGAAAAACAAAATTTTGAAAAAATTAAATTCAATGAACTCGATGAACTTGATAAATATATTTTACATAAGCTATCTATAATTGTAAAGTCTGTAGATGCGAGTTTAAAAGATTACAATTTTCATAAATTATATAAAGAATTATTAAATTTTTGTACATTAGATCTTTCATCGTTTTATTTTGATATAAGAAAAGATGTCCTTTATTGTGATAGCTTAGACTCTAAAAAGAGGAAAAACTGTGTAATTGTACTTAATATTATTTTAGAGAGCTTATTGAAATGGTTTGCTCCTATATTAGTTTTCACTACTGAAGAAATCTACGGTTTGATTAATAAAAACGAAGAAAGCATTCATGAAAAAGATTTTGTCAGAATACCAAAAACTTGGGAAAATGACTTACTTTATGAAAAATGGTCTAATTTGTTTAAGATTAAACAAGAAGCAAATGTTGCAATAGAGGAAAAAAGAATTAGCAAAGAAATTGGATCGAGTTTAGAAGCAGAGATAAAGCTTTTTATAAACAAAGAAAAATTTGATTTGCTTGGAGACATAGATATGGCAGAATATTTTATTGTCTCAAAAGCAGAAAAAAATCTTGTGAATGAGGATGAAATAAAAATTGAAGTAATCAAAGCCAGCGGAGAAAAATGTGAAAGATGTTGGAAAATTTTAGATAAAAAATGTAATCGAGAAAATTGTCCAATAAAATAGGAAGTGAGAAATCTGATTAATTTTAAAGATATTAAAAATGAGATTTTCATAAGGGAGAACTTCTACTCTTTGATAATTATTTTAATT
>NZJU01000010.1 GCA_002692325.1 Candidatus Pelagibacter sp. | reverse complement strand
ACCAGAATTCTTAATTATAGGTATTAATGGTAAGATATCATACGGTTTTAAATTTGCCTCGATAACTGCATCTACCTTGCCTTCTGCTAATAAACAATAGTTTAAAGCATCAAGACTAAAAAGTCTAAAACTTGATCCAAATTTTTTAGTTATTTTGTTTTGTTTTTGAAAATTAAAAATTCCATGAAAATTACCAATAATTTTAATTGTTTTGAGATTGTTGTTTTTTGATGATTTTAAAACAGATTTTTTTCCTTTTTTATAAACATAAGATTTCTTATCATCGCTTATATAATATCTATATAACTCTGGAAAGTTTGCTAAACCAAGTAAAGACTTATTTTTATAAGAAAAACCAATTAAGTTTGACCACGTAGGGGCACCAATAACAAAAGCTCTGGTACCATCAATTGGATCAATGGACCATTTAAAATCATTTCTAGAATTTTTGTCTTTATATTCCTCACCAATAATAGCGTCCATTGGAAATTTTTTTAAGATTAATGATCTTATATATTTTTCAAAGGATTTATCAAAATTTGTAACAGGATCAAAATCTTTTTTATTTTTTGATTTATTGCTTACAATAATTCCAAATTTTGATTTCTTCTCATAAAATAAATTTAATTTCGTAGGTAAAGATTTCAAAAAGTTAAATGATTTTTTATATTGCATAGCCTTGTATAACTTAAATTAGTTTAATATAAAAATATTTAAATTTAGAATGAATGCATAAAAACTCCAAAAAAAATATGGAATCATTAAACTGAAACTAATCTTATCCAGTTTTAAGTAGATCTTCATTAAATAAATTATAAAAACGAGAATTATAAATAAATCTACCAATGCTAAGCCAATCTGGTGAAAGCCAAAAAAAATTATACTCCAAATCATATTAAAAAATAAATGAGCACAATATATTGCTAATATTTTAAGATTATTGAATCTAATCCAAATTCTCCAAATTGCTATTGACATTAATACGTATAATGTTGTCCATACCGGACCAAAAACCCAGCTTGGTGGATTATAACTTGGAAGTATAATTTGTGAGTACCATGGCTCTTTAAAATTCGCAGTAGTATATCCTCCTATCACAGATGCTAAAAAAGTGATTAAAAAAATGATAATAAGAGATAAATATTTATTCTTAGTCACATTTTAAGGTATAACTAATTTATGTTAGAAAATCAGAAAAAAATATGGATTACTGGTGCGAGCAGTGGAATAGGTAAGGCCGTAGCTAAGAAATTTGCCAAAGAAGGATGGAAGGTTGCTATTTCTGCGCGTAGAAGAGAATTACTAGATGAGATAGCTAAAAATGAGAATATTGTATCTTTCCCATTGGATGTAACTGATAGAGCTCAAATAAACGATGTGTTTAAAAATATCTTAAAAGAATTTCAAAATTTAGACATATGTTTATTTTCGAGTGGAACTTATGAACCGAAGGATGAACAAAATATAGACCCCGATAAAATTAAAAATGTAATGGACGTGAATTTTTTAGGAGTTATTGATTGTGTAAAAGCTGTTGAAGAATATTTCAAAAATAAGCAATCAGGTCATATTTCACTGGTATCTTCAATAGCAGGTTATAGAGGATTGCCTAATTCGAGTGGATACGGCCCATCAAAAGCTGCTTTGACTAATTTTAGTGAAAGTATTTATTTTGATTTTAAGAAATATGGAATTAGAATCTCAGTTGTATCACCAGGTTTTATAAAAACACCTTTGACTGATAAAAACGAATTTCCGATGCCTTTTTTAAAAACTCCTGAATACGCTGCAGAAAAAATTTTTAATGGTTTAGTTAAGGGTAGCTCGTTTGAAATTCATTTTCCCAAAGGACTTACTTTGATTTTGAAGTTTTTAAGAATTTTACCCTATAGGCTTTATTTGTTTTTAGTTGATAAACTGGTCAAACGTTAAACTTGAGACAAAAAGACTTGAAATATTGCATTTAAATTTAGTAATACTATAAGATGATTAAAAAAATTTATAAAAACTTATTAGTTGGAGGATTTTATTTTTTTTTGATAAAGGGCTTAGTCTGGCTTGTTTTAATCGGTGCCACTGCTATGGGGATAGGTAATTTCTTTTAATATGGATAATGAAAATATAGATAAAGAATTTAGAGTTTTGAGTTTATCAATCGAAAAATTCTCACTTTTTTACGGAGGTTTTCTAATCTTGTGGGGTGTAACCGTTAGCTTAATAAGTGAAAGTACGTCTTTAACATCTTTTATTCCTTCTTTTCTCGGTTTGCCTTTAGTAATTTTTTCTTTTTTAGCTATAAAATTTACCTCAAAAAAAAAACTATTTATGCATATTGTTGTGATTTTTGGACTAGTTATATTTTTGGGAGGATTAGATGTAATAAGATCTTTAGTAAATGGTATTGCTTTTGAAAATTTTTGGGCAGACTCTTCTAAAACTGTGATGTTGTTAACTGGTTTATACTTTTTGGTCCAATGTATAAAATCTTTTATCTTTGCGAGAAAAAATAGAAGTTAATAGAATTTTTAATTTCTATAAGTTTGACTCAACAAATTCCCAATTAATTAATTTGTCGAAAAAATTTTCTAAGTAAGCTGGTCTTTTATTTTTATAATCTAAATAATAAGAATGTTCCCAAACATCACATCCTAGTATGGGTTTCATGTTATGAATAATTGGATTTTCGGCATTAGGTGTTTGGGAGACTACTAATTTTTCATCTTTGATGGACAACCAGCACCATCCTGATCCGAACTGAGTAACACCGGAATTGATAAATTCCGTTCTAAATTTTTCAAAATTTCCAAAATCTTTTTTTATCTTATCTTCAAGTTTAGATGGCATCTTTCCTCCTCCATTTGGTTTCATACACTTCCAAAAAAGATTATGATTCCAATGTTGGCTTGCATTGTTAAATATTCCTGCCTTACTCTCTTTAGAAGATTTTGCAATTATTTCTTCTAAAGATAATTTTTCGTAATCAGTATCTTTTATAAAATTATTTAAATTAGTAATATAAGTTTGGTGATGTTTTCCGTGATGCAAATCCAAAGTTTTTTCAGACATTATCGGAGAAAGAGCTGAATTTTGATAATCTAATTTCGGTAATTCAAACATTTTAATCTTTTATAAACATTACAGTCAATTCGGCTACTTTAATACCAAACTTTGACATTGTCGCTCTATTTATTGCCACACGCTCATCTTGCTTAAAAATCCAGTCATCAAAAGTAATTTTTACATTTTTTCCCTTGATAGGAACCAATAACACGTACTCGAATTTAAACGCAGGACCATAGGAATAACCCTTTGCTTTACCAACGACATCTGAGGCTGTACCTTCATAGTTGTGTTCATCAATTTTATTTATTATCCACTGTCTAGTTTGTTTTTCTCCGTCGCTCCAATTAAATATTTCGTCTAAGACTAATTTGGATCCATCCCATTTGCCATTTAAGTCTGCTTTAAATTGACGAGTTACTTCACCTGATCTGTTCTGTAAAACACCCCAAGCTTTTACATTTCCTGATAAATAATCTTCTATTAGTAGTCTCGGTTTTTGATCCTTGAAATCTGTTGGTTTCATACTACTTGCACATCCTGTCAAAAAAATTAATAAAAATAAACTTAATATTTTTTTCATTATACTTGTTTATTAAACATAGAGAATTGAATCAAGTTAATGTTTTTTGATTTAAATCCAGCCTCACAATAAGATAAATAGAATTCCCACATTCTTTTGAAAGAATTGTCGAAACCTAATGGCTTTATTTTTTCCCATGAACTAAAGAAATTTTCTTTCCAAACTGATAAAGTTTTTGCGTAGTCATTCGAATAAGTGTTTACCTTCACCAAGTCTAGCCTATTTTTTTCTGCTAAATTTCTAATATAACTCAAAGACGGGAGAAAGCCTCCAGGAAAAATATATTTTTGAATAAAATCCTCATTGCTTTTATATCTATCAAATAAATGGTCGCTAATAGTGATTCCTTGGATTGCTGAAGTTCCGTGAATTTTTAGTGAGTTTTTAATTTTACTAAAGTAATTATTTAAATACTTTTTCCCTACTGCTTCAATCATTTCGATTGATGCAATATTATCGTACTTTTCATTTAAATCTCTATAATCAAGAAATTTAACGTTAACTTTATTATTAAGACCAGCCTTAAATATTTTTTCTTTAGAAAATTCAAATTGTTTTTTTGAGATAGTAATACAATCTATACTTACATCATAATTTTTTGCTAGATACTCAGAAAATCCACCCCACCCACAACCGATTTCTAAAACTTTATTTCCATTTTTTACTTTTAAGAGATCAATTAATCTTTGATATTTATTTTTTTGAGCATTTTCCAAATTATCACTTTGATTTCTATATATAGCACTTGAATACGTAAGCGTAGGATCCAGCCACTCAGAAAAAAATTGATTTCCTAAATCATAATGCATTGAGATATATTTTTTGCTTTTACTTTTGGTATTTGATGCAAATATCTCTCTGATAAAATTTTTAACTTTTTGAATCTTTAAACTTCCGGAAAAAGAATAAATCAATTTAATATTTTTAGCCGAAAGTTCTATTAGGTTGGTTAAGTTGGAGCTATAAAAATCTTTATTAATGTGTGCTTCACCAAATGCTGAACTTCCGCCCAAAATTAGATTATAATAAAAGTTATCATTATTTATTTTTATATCTGCAGATAATTTACTCTCAAAATCTCCAAAGTGAAAAACACATCCATCATGATTTACTAATTTTAAGTTTCCGTGTTTTATTGTTTTTAATTTATTTAGAACAAATTTTTCAGAAATTTTTTTCAAACTCATTAATATTCCTCATAACTTAAATTATTTTTTAATTTAACATTTCTACCTCTATATATCGCTCCTTTTTTCCACAAAAGTAATGCTTCAAAATGTATCGAGCTGATTATTTTGATTGTCATTAAAGGGTATTTAAAAAAATTAAATATGAGCTGTTTAAAACTAAAATCTTTTTTTTCACCTGTCTGAGTTGCTGTTAAAATTGTTCCTATTGAGTCCGTTTGTTTAATATAAACTGAAAGCCTATCGTTAGGATTAAGTAATTTAAAATTATAGTAAGTTTCCATATCCATAAATGGTGATACATAAAATTTTTTTTTGCATTTTTGAGCTATTTCTTCATTCTCTTTAATCTTAAAAATATATGTATGTTGTTCATTAAAAGTATTTTTTACCTCATAAAAAATCGCTTTTAATTTCTTGTCCTCGTAGCAATAAAAAATACTCAAAGGATTAAAAACGTAACCAAATATTCTTGGATAACAAAGTAATTTAACTTTATTAATTTTACCCTTGATATTAAACTTGCTGATATTTGTAAGAACCCACTGTTTTAAATCACTCCCGTCTCGTTCTCCATGATCTTTATCGTAAAAGCTAAAAACGTTAAACCTATTGTGTGAAAAAATACTTATTAAACTATCCAATTGATTGATCTCATCTAAATCAATTAACAAGGAAAAAGTTTTATATTTTAAAAAATGCTTTACAGGTTTAAATCTTGTATGTGTTACTTGACCATTATATAAACAAGAGTTCATCACACTTTAAAATTATTAATTAAATCCATAGATGATTTTAATCCATCTTCATGAAAACCGTAACCAAAATAACTTCCACAAAACCATGTCCTTTTTTTACCTTGAATTAATCTTAGATCACTCTGAAGTGCGGTATTCTTCGAGTTTAAAAAGGGATGAGTAAAATTAACTTTTTTAACAACAAAATTGTCATCAATACTGCTTATGGGGTTTAAAGTTAAAAAATAGTTTTTTGACGTATCAAGGTTTTGAAGTTTATTTAACCAATAAGTTATACACGTTTTTTTTCCATCTGAAACAGAGTTCCAACTGGACCACGCTCTTTTTTGGCGAGGCATAAATGTTTCATCGGTATGTAAAAATGCCTCGTTTTTAACATAACTAAATTTTTCTAGTATATTTTTTTCTTGCTCAGTAGGTCTCTCTAACATTCTTAAACTTTGATCAGCGTGGGAGGCTAAAACTACTTGATCATAATCGATATACTCGTTTCCAATCATTACTCTGATATTTTCATCACTCCTTATCAACTTATCAACCTTGTAATTTTTAAAGATTTCACCGCTAATTTTATCTATAACCTTTTTAACATATGATCTACTTCTATTAGAAACTGTGTACCACTGAGGTCTATTCTTAAGTTTAAATAAACCGTGATTAATAAAAAAATTTAGAAAAAATTTTAAAGGCATTTCTCTTGCTTTGTCGAAAGGCATAGACCAAATGGCAGCTACCATAGGTATTAAGTGAAATTCAATAAAATATTTTGATAATCTTTTTTTATTTAGAAAATCTCCAAGAGTTTCTTCCTTTGTTTCACTTTTAAGTAATTTTGGTGCTGTTTTATAGAATGAGATAATTTCTTTGATCATATATAAAAATTTAAAGTTAAAAAAATTTAATCTATTAGCAAAAATACCGTCTAAACCACTTCCACTATATTCAACATTGCTATTTTTAATTGATACAGAAAAAGACATGTCACTTTTTTCATAAGATACATTTAAATCTTTGAAAAATTTTACTAGATTTGGATAAGTAGTCTCATTAAAAACAATAAAACCTAAGTCGACTGGTACGATTTTGTCACCTTCTTTAATTTCATACGTAAAAGAATGTCCTCCAAAATGATCATCCTTTTCATATAAATCAACTTTATATTTTTTTGAAAGAAAATATGCGGATGATAATCCAGAGATTCCAGAACCGATAACAGCAATTTTCATTCGGCGGAACTATGCAGCCTCATCTTTATATTCATCCATTGAAGGACATGAACATACTAAATTTCTATCACCAAAAACATTATCTACTCTAGCAACTGGTGCCCAATATTTATTATTTCTTACATACTCAGTTGGAAAAGCTGCTTCCTCTCTTGAGTATGAATGTTGCCAGTCATTTGAAGCTAATTCAACATAAGTATGAGGGGCATTTTTTAATGGATTATCAATTTTATCATATTTTGATGTTTCAACTAAATTAATTTCTTTTTTAATTTTTATAAGTGCGTTACAAAATTTATCAATCTCCTCTAAGTTTTCACTTTCTGTTGGTTCGATCATAATTGTACCAGCAACAGGCCATGACATCGTCGGTGCGTGATAACCAAAATCAATTAGTCTTTTTGCTAAATCCTCCTCAGACACTCCTGAGCTTGATTTAATTGGTCGAATATCGATTATACATTCGTGCGCAACATTACCATTTTTGCCAGTATAAAGAACCTTATAATCTCTAGATAATTTTTTTGAAATATAATTTGCATTTAATATTGAAACTTGTGAGGCCTTTTTCAATCCTTCTGCTCCCATCATTTTAATATACATCCAAGATATTGGGAGTATACTTGAACTCCCCCAAGGAGCAGCAGAGACAGCTCCCATTCCATTTTTAGGGCCTGCTTCTTTAATAATTTCATGTGTTGGTAAAAAATCAGCTAAGTGCTTAGCACAAGCAATTGGCCCCATTCCTGGTCCACCTCCTCCGTGAGGTATACAGAATGTTTTGTGTAAATTTATATGACAAACATCAGGTCCGAATTTTCCTGGTTTTGCAATGCCCACGAGTGCGTTTAAATTTGCCCCATCCATATAAACTTGTCCACCATGTTTGTGAATAACATCAGAAATTTCGATAATTTTTTCTTCAAATACTCCATGAGTAGACGGATATGTAACCATTAACGCAGCTAAATCTTTT
>NZJU01000009.1 GCA_002692325.1 Candidatus Pelagibacter sp. | reverse complement strand
CCTCTGGCGCAGGAAAAACAACGCTTTCAAAAAAAATTCAACAAAAATATAAAAATTTCAAAATTTCTGTTTCTCATACAACTCGAAAAGCACGTCCAAATGAAATAAATGGAGTAGATTATTTTTTTGTAAATGAGATTAAATTTAAAAAAATGATTAAAAATGATGAGTTTTATGAATATGCAAAAATATTTGACAATTATTACGGAACATCAAAAAATTTTATTAAACAATTGTTAAATAATAAATTTGATATTTTGTTTGATATTGATTGGCAAGGCACACAACAACTTTCAATGTACACAGACCTTAATCTTGTTAAAATTTTTGTCCTTCCACCGAATAAGGAGGAATTAAGAAAAAGACTTATAAGTAGAAATCAAGATGACAAACACACTGTTGAAAAAAGACTTCAGGGTTATGATAAAGATAAAAATTATTGGAACGAATATGACTATGTAATTTTAAATGACAATTTAGAGTTATGTTTTAGACAAATAGAAAATATCATCAAATCTCACAAAAACAAAATATCATTTGAGACTTTGATTAAATGACGTATTTTATCAATTTATAATATTTATCTTTGCTGATTTCACTAGGCCTTAAATTTTTTTTTATATTCAATTTTTCAAGTGTTTTGTCTGTTGAAATGATTATTTTTTTTGCAGCTTTATTTATCATTTTCCTTCTATTATTAAAAAAAAATTTTGTGATTTTTTCCAACTTTTCTAAACTAGATAAATTGTGATTTTTTAAATTATAGGGCTCAAATACTATTAGAGTCGAGTCAACCTTTGGAATAGGAAAAAAACAGTTTTTTGAAATGTTAAAAGAATTTTTTATTAACAGCCTATACCCTGTTAAAATAGACAATCTGCCATAACTGGATGAATTAAAGTCAGATTTTATTCTCTCTGCAACTTCCTTTTGAAACATTAAAATAAGTTTTTTGTATTTTGGAGGCCACGACTTCGATTTTATTAAATTTATTAATATCTTTGTTGAAATGTTGTAGGGGAGATTTCCAAAAATAATAGTATTTTTTTTTAAAATTTTCTCAAAATCAATTTTTAAAACATCTTTATTAATAAGAAAAACTTTATCTTTGAAAAATGAATGATTTTTTAAATCAAAATAAAGATTTTTATCTTTTTCTACCGCATAAAAGGTTTTTGGACCTGCTTCTAATATTTTCTTTGTAAGATTTCCAGTACCCGGACCTATTTCAAAAATATGCTCATTTTTTATACTCGATGTTTTTACTATTTTTTGAATTATATTCTTATCAATCAAAAAATTCTGCCCTAATGATTTTTTAACATATCTCATTATAAAAAATCTATACAGTTTATCAAACTTTGAGGATTTGCTTTTCTTTCAAATATTAAGTCTACTGATGTTCCATGATCTGGAGAAGCTCTTAAATATTTTAATCCTAAAGTAATATTAATTCCATTAAATTTTTGTAAAGCCTTAAATGGTCCTAGAACTTGATCGTGGTACATTCCCACCACAACGTCATATTCAATTCTATTTTTTAAAAAAATATTATCAACAGAAAGCGGACCAACAACTTTAAGACCATTATTATGCAATTTTTGTATTAACGGTGAAAGAATTTTTTTTTCAAATGAAGATTTTCTCATCTCATCATTGTGAGGATTTAATCCTAGAATAGCAATTTTTGCTGCTTTACCAAATTTTTTTTTATAAAATTTATCTATTTCTATAATTTTCTGTCTGATATTCAATTTTCTTAATTTATTTACCACATGCTTTAAGTTTATATGAGTGGTTAGAGGAGCTACAGAGAAAAAATCATTATAAATTAACATAACTTCTTTGCCTAAAACATTATTTTCTTTAGCAATATATTCAGTAACACCAATTTTACTTGTGAAAATATTTTTATTTATTGGACAATTTATAAATCCATTTACCTTACCTTCAATAGAAAGATTGTGTGCTTTTTTTATAGACTTCAAGACGTAGGCTTTTGTTTCTTTTAGATTAAGTTTAAAAGGATTATTAAAATTAGCCTCCACGTTAAGAATATTTATTTTATTTTTTTTTAGTAAAAAACCCTCATCTATTTCGTGGAATTGCGCCTTAAGTCTTAGTTTCTTATACTGTTCCTCTATAAGTCTTTTATTTCCAATAATAAAAATTATTTTTTTTTTATTAGACTTAAATTTTAACCAAGATTTGAAAATTATCTCTGAGTTTATACTATTTGGCTCTCCATGAACGATTGCAATTTTTTTCATTTTACCTTTATAATGCTAGATCTAGCAACTTTGCTGTAATGTGAGATAGAAAAAAATTCTAATTTTTGATTTTGCATCCTATTAACTAATTCACTTTTTACTTTTTCAAAATTTTGCTCAGATCTTTTTTGAATTTTTTTGTCATTTATCTTTAAAATAATAAGTTTATCTGCTCTTTTTAAGGGTTTTGTAAATTCTCCAATTTTGTATTTTTTTAATTCATCATTAAACTCTTTACTTAATTGGCTTTGATTTAGCCAACCTATTGCACCGCTTATAATAGCACTTTCTCCAACACTATATTTTGCGACACCTTTTTCAAAACTGTTTTGATTAATAAAACTTTTGATTTCTTGAAATTTATCAATTTCATTATTGTTAATTACTATTTCAGAAATATTATATGAAACCTCATCTGAGATTTTACTGTCTGATAAATACTTTTGAAATTCTATTTCAATTTCATTCATACTTAGTTTTACTTCTTTAGCATAGATATTAAGAATTAATCTGTTCCATTTAAATTGTACTCGTAAATTATCCTTAAATCTTTCAAAATCTAATTTATTACTCTCAAATAAATCTTTTAAGCCACTAATTCCTAAATTTTTATTTTTTGCTATTTGTTCAAGATATTGACTAAATCTTATCTCATCATACTCTTGTATCTTAAATTTTGTAACCTCGTTTTTTTTCACAAGTCTTTTTATCATCCCATCTAAAAGTTGATTTTTGTAACTTTCTATATTTTTTTTAGTAAAACTTATGTTATTTAATATAAAGTATGTTTTAATTTCATTTTCAAGATCAATTGTTGTGATTACTTCATTATCTACTTTTGAAATTATTGTGCTAGATATATTTGGATAAGTTAATGAGGTATAAAGAAAAATCATTAAAACTAATGATAATCTTTTAAAATAAACCAACATAATTACTCAAATTTAGGGGAGTTGACATCGGTTAAAGGTATGATACTAAAATTAAACATTAAGGAGTCCTCTGGTTCTATATCTCTGTCATTATAAAATTCTCTTCTAAACACAACTCCGGCTTTAAAACAGTCAATTGCATACTGATAACTTAAATTATAAAACTCTGCAGAGTCTTTAAGTAAATTTCTTTTGGTAGAAATATTCAGTTTATTATAGTCATTAATGCTATAATCTAAATCAGTTTTAAAATATCTTTGCTGTCCCATATTTTCTCTCTCTTCCAAAAAGCTAATGTTAAATGTTGTTGGTCCATATAAAAAATTTGAACTTATTTCATTATAATTAAAAGTTTCATAATTTTGATCTAAATTAAAGTTGTACTTTAATTTAATTTTAGAACTCGGGTCCCACAATATTTCCCCTACCAAGTCAGAGAAACGTTGATCTAAAGGTGTCGGTCGATCTTTATCCTCTTTTTCATTAATTATTTGACCTAAAGAAACAGAGAAGTCTTTATTTGTTGTCTTATTATTTTCATTAACAGTGTTTTTTTCATAAGTCAGACCGATTGATGCGCTCAAACCGCTTTCTACGATATCTAACTCATTAATTCTATCCATATTAAAAATATTCGAAGGTGTCAGCCTTACATTGTTTTTTAAATCTCTCATTTCATTAGGAGAGTACCTTAACAAAAATTTTGGAGTTAAATATTCAATTAATTTTTTATTTTGTGTTCTTTTAAGCATTGGTATCTCTCCAAGATATCCAATTGCACCATGTAACTCTGACCTCGTTTTATCATTATTAAAACCAAGAGCATTTTTAGTGCTATAATTTACATTTTTTACTGTAGATTTAAGCTGACTGTTAAACCCTAATTGATTCACCCATTTTAAAGAATTAAAGCTAAAATCGTTAACAAATAGTTGAGTGTGTTTATCTACTTCATAATTTCTTAGTTTAAAGTTTGAGGTAAAATTAACATTCCCATATTCTTCAAAATAATCAAGATCTCTACTGAAAGTCATAGAGGGTGATAAATATTCAAATCTAGAATTATCTAATACTGACAATTTTTCAAATCTTGCCATCATAAAATCTAATGATGAATCGTCATCCTCGTAGTTAAAAGATAATGAATTTTCAACAGTATCTATCTCTTTTTCAAACAAAGCTGAACTTAAGTCGTATACTTTTAAAAAAGTGCTATGCGAAACTTTTTGAATATTGAGAATAAAATTACTTTTTTTAGTATCAGTATCTATAAAATCATAATTTAATTTTGAAAAAAAATGATTTTTGGATCCCGCCTCTTTAAGTGAAGTTGAGTTTTTATATCCCTCGGTATAACTAGTATCAACAATTAAGAAAGAATCTTTGAAAGCTTGCCTAAACTCAGCCTGTAATAACGGATGCTCGTCATAGTAAAGTTTAGGTGTTAATGTAATATCTTTATTTATCCCTAAATTTATAAAATATGGAGTTACAACACCAGTTCCCAGATTAGAGCTATCTATAAGTGTTGGGGCCAAAAATCCACTTTGTCTTTTTACCGAAGGGTCTGGATGAAAAAATTTAGGAAAATAAAAAATAGGGAAATCGTATATTTTTAAAACTGCTTTATCGTAAATTATTGTTTTTTTTGATTTATTATGTTCAATTTTGTTTGCTTGTATAGACCATGCAGGACAATCCTTATCATTATCAAATTTACAATATGTGAAAATACCTTTACCCATTTCACTTTTATTTTTACTTATTGAAAGGCTATTACTAAATATTCTAGGATCACCCTCAATGTTTTCACCGAATGACTTTGGATTAAAAAATGCTCTTAAATCAGAACCTACAATTTTTTTATTTTTTTCATCAACATAAATTTCTGAAAATTTATATTTATTTCCATTTTTGTCATTAACAGTAATTTCTCCAATAGATGAAAAAATATTATTGTCTCTATTATATCTGAACATTTCAACTTTAATTTTATTACCCTCCAGGTCGGTAAGCACAGATTTTTCATTTGACTGTATAATACCCGCTAAATTATCAACTAAAATATTCTCAGTTGTAATTTGATAACCCTCTTTCGTTTTAAGTTTAACTTTTCCAGCAAGACTCAAGATTTCTTTTTTTTTGTTGTATTCACCATAATTTCCCGAAATGTAGTTTTCATTCTCATCAAACGCCTCAACATTTTCATTAAAGATTGTAATGCCTGTTTTTTCATTGATTTGAATTTTTTTTGATTTAATATTTAGATTCTCAGCATACAATTTCTGAGTTATAAAAATTGTTAAAAAAAGATATAGTATAAAGAAGAATTTATTTTTCATATAACCTTAATAATCCTACTGAGCAAAATAAAGTTACTGCTATTAAAGGCATCCAAACAGATAAAACAATAGGAATTTTATTGGTTTGACCCAAAGCAACAGATAAGTCCTTGAAGTAATATATTAAAACACAACAAATTATAGAAACAAAAACAAAATAAGTGTTATTAATTCTATTCCTTGTTTCTAAACCAAATATGGCTGCTAAAAAAACCATTAATACCAGAAATATTGGTAAAGAAATTAGTGAATTGATTTTTTCTTTAATAACTAATTTTGAATATCCGTCTTCTAATAATGTATCCTGGTCTTTCAGCAGTCTAATAAATGAAATTGTATCTAAATTTTTGTACGCGGATCTAATTTTAGTTAAATTAAACATTGAATAAAAAATTAAATTTTCTTGAATTTCTGGTTGGTTAGCCTCATTATTATATACTTTTACATCATTTAATATCCAATTATTTGAGCTAATATCAGCTTTACCAACCTCAATTCTTTTTAAATTTTTACTGTCTGTATCAAAAATATAAATTGATAGTTCATTCAAATAATTTGCGTCTAAACTTTTTGCATACATAAGTTTCAACTTTTCACCGGACTTTTCTTTTATCCACACCCCATTTTTATTTATAGAGACCAAATGATCTGTATCTTTAGAGTATGCTGACTTTGTTTGCTCATAATATTTTATCATTGATGATGTAAATGGATTGATAGTAAATAATATAATTATTCCTAACAAAAAAGTAATAATTGATAAAATTGAAATCATCTTTAAATTGGAAATTCCAAAAACTTTTAATGTGAGGAGTTCTTTATTATTATTGATTGAAACTAAATACCACATAGCTGAAAAAAAAATTATAAAAGGGAATATTTTAATGACTATATTTGGGGCTAACATAACTGTTAACGTTAAAGGCAATTGAATTCCAACATTTAGATCTTTAAAAAACTCAATCTCTTGAAATAAATTTAGTAGAATTACAACTCCAAAAAATACAGCTGTCATATTCAAAATTATTTTAAGATAATTTTTTATAATATAATTGTAAATTACTTTGTTCATTAGTTAAGTTCCTTTTTCGACCTTACAAATAATATGATGTACATAATGGGCACTAACGCTAAAGGAAAAAGAAAATATAAAAGTGTATTAAATTTTGAGTTCCCAGTATATCTTAAAAAAATTTCAGCAAGGACTAATATTAAAAATCCTGCTAAACCAACGGAAAACGTATTTATCACTCTTTTTCTTTTTTTTAAGTTAGATACTAGCAACAAACATGTTATCAATGAAACCAAGGGTATGTACAATGGCATTCCTATTCTTCTCGAAATATTTTGAAAAACTTCTTTTTTTCCATCTTCAAATTTACATTCATTAGATAAATAATTATTAGTGAAACTACTAAACTTGTCTAAACAATTTAACAAATTTAAAGTAGAAGTTTCTTGCATTTTTGGTTCAGAAATAGTTCGTGTAGAAATATTATCTAAGTACAATACTGTTTTATCAAATTCAATATTACTTAATTTCCCTTTTTCATTTAGAGATTGAATAACACCGTTTTCCAAAACCAGTGACTTGCCTTTTACAACTCCTTTTTTTGCAAATATACTTAGGTTAGATGATTTACCATTCTCATTAACTAAACTCTGAAACGTATTTGACTCATCTCTTATAAAAATTGTTTCTAATTCATTGTTAGGATTTATTTTTTCTACGAAAACTGTTGTCCTTTTTAATGAGTCACTGAAATTATTAGATTTAACCAAAATATTAAAAGATGTTATTGTAGACTCCTTAACAAGATATCTAGATTTATTTAAAGCACCTGGAGTTATAAAAACGGAAAAAATTATTTGTAATATCAAAATGAATAGAGATATCAAAAAAAATAAATTTATAACTTTAATTTTTTTTACACCTGTGGTCCAAAGAATTATTAGTTCGTTTTGTTTCTCAAATTTAATTATTGATAAGTTTAATGCTAATAAAAATGATAGGGGCATAAACTTTGCAATTATGTTTGTTATATTTAAAGCACTAAAATACAAATACGTTTTTAAAGAATGTCCATCATCAACTATCAATTCTAAAAAATTTACTGATCTTACTGTCCAAGCAATTATAGAAAAGGCAAATAAAATAGTGATAAATGACTTAAAAATCTCTTTAAGGAAATAGTTGTAAATTTTGTTTTTAACCATAGGAATTTTTTATATATAAATAATGCAACTTTAATTAAAACTCAACCTATGATAGTACGCAACACTTAATAACACATTGAAATATAGTATAATAGAACATATATAGCATTATACTCTTAAAATTTAAAACTTATGTCTATAAAAATTAATTATTCAAAAAAAACAACTGAAAAACAATCAGCTAATTTATTATTATTTTCTAATGAATCTTTCACTATTAGTAGTTTGAAAGGGTATCTCTCAAATAACGAATTTTCTTATATCAATGATTTGCTAAAAACTAGTGATTTAAAAAAAAACCTATTTGTATTTGAGCTTAACTCAAAAAAAAAAAATTATATTAATTTCAATAAAAAAAAATTTGAAAACATCCGACATTGAAAACTTGGGAGCTGAATTTTTTGGAAGAGTAAATTACGGGAAAGACGCTAAATATTCTATAAATTCTGATAGTATAAATTGTAAATATGAAAATTTTTTGAGTCACTTTCTTCATGGTATAAGATTAAAATCTTACGAATTTAAAAAATACAAAACAAAAAAAGATACTAGAAATATTAATATAAATGTTTTTGGAAAGAAAAACCAACCATCAATTCAAAGTCAAATAAAATTTAAAGCTTTAGAAGAAGGAACATTTTATGCAAGAGATTTGGTGTCCGAACCTGGTAATGTTCTTCACCCAGATGAATATGCAAAGCGGATAAGTTCTTTAAGAAAATATGGTTTAAAGATTACAATATACGATGACAAGAAATTAAAAAAACTTGGTATGAATGCATTACTTGGTGTAGGGCAAGGAAGTGTAAGAGGGTCTTACTTAGTTACGATGGAATGGAATGGTGCTAAAAATAATTCCAAACCATTAGCTTTCGTTGGAAAGGGAGTCTGTTTTGATACTGGAGGCTATTCACTTAAACCTGCAAAATTTATGGAAGATATGACTTATGACATGGCAGGTTCTGCGGCCGTAGTAGGATTAATGAAAAATTTAGCGCTTAGAAAAGCAAAAGTTAATGTTGTAGGCGTTGTTGGTTTAGTTGAAAATATGGTTAGTGGAAATGCACAAAGACCTGGAGACATTGTTAAGTCATACTCAGGAAAAACAGTCGAAGTATTAAATACCGATGCTGAAGGTAGACTAGTTTTGGCTGATGCATTAACTTACACAGAAAAAAAATTTAAACCAAAATTTATAATTGATTTAGCAACATTAACAGGTGCAATTATAGTTTCTTTAGGATCAGAATATGCTGGGCTTTTTTCAAATGATAATAAATTGTCAAAACAGATTTTTGAAGCTGGTGAAAGAGTGGAAGAGAAAGTATGGAGAATGCCACTCCATAAAAATTATGATAAACTTATGAATTCTAAAAACGCAGACATGCAGAACATAAATTATATTGGTGGAGCGGGATCCACAACCGCTGCTCAATTTCTACAAAGATTTATTTTAAACAAAACTCCGTGGGCTCATTTAGATATTGCTGGCATGGCCTTTTCAAAATACGGTGGTGCTTTAAACTCAGGAGGTGCAACTGGATTCGGAGTGAGACTATTAAATCAATTGGTAGAAGAAAATTATGAGTGATAAAGAGCAAACACTCTCTATTATTAAACCAGATGCAGTCGAAAGAAACTTAGAGAACCCAATTATAAAAATCTTTGCAAAATCTGGGTTAAATGTTTTTGACAAAAAAAAATTACATATTTCAAAAGATGAAGCCTCAAGTTTTTATGAAGTACATCAATCAAAACCCTTCTTTAATAGTCTCTGCAATTATTTATCCTCCGGCCCCATAATAGTGTTGATTTTAGAGGGAGAAAATGCCGTAAAAAAAAACCGTGAAATTATGG
>NZJU01000008.1 GCA_002692325.1 Candidatus Pelagibacter sp. | reverse complement strand
TTATGTCTTAATTAGTAACAATTTTTTTTTTAATTGCTAGGTTTCAAGACAAAACTTTCAAGTATAATTAGTTTAAGGTATAATGAAAATGTTGCTTTGCAACTAAGATAATAAATGCTTTGTGCAATAAGTTATTCGGACCCGGGGGCGGTACCCGGCGTCTCCACCAAATATGGGGACGAAATAGGCTTGACGGTAATTCAAAGACAAAGACTTTATCCGGTATTGTACCACCGTTATCGGGCTTTTTTATAAACGCTAACGATAATAGATTAGCACTTGCTGCCTAGGTTCTAGGTGAGCGCGGTCCGGGGCTCCGAGCAACAGAACGCCCCATTAGTTTTTCGTTTATACAGGACAATGCTTGGGCTTTCTTAACAATGCTCCGATGTTACGCGTAATATACGCGTAAAGCGGAGAGAAAAAGAGAAAGAATATGAGTAGTTTAAGGAAAGAGAAAAATGGAAGATGATTTATATTTTTAAGTATAATAATATAATATAACGAATTTATGTTTAATAAAATCATTATTAAAAATACTCTAAATTATTATCGATATAGATTAGCTAAAAAATTAAAAATTTTATTTACTAATCTCATGTGTATTTATTTAAATCTTTTTGTAATTCAAAAAAAGGATAAAAATTTATTTATCGACTTAGGGACTAATCTTGGACAAGGTTTTAATTTATTTTCTAAACATTTCAAATCTTCTAAATTTGAATATTTATTGGTTGAAGCAAATCCAAGTTTAAAAAGTTATTTAAATAAATTAATAAATAAAATTGGGAAAGATAAAATTCAACTTATTAATAAGGCTGCGTTTGTTTATAATGGAAAAACTAAGTTATACGGACTTGTAGAGGATCACAGAGGTAAGTTATCTGATGGTGCAAGCATAATTAAGGAGCATGATTCTGCATTATATGTTTCTAATGAAGCAGACGCAACTGAGATTGAGTGCTTTAGATTTGTAGAAAAACTAAAAGAATTAAAAAATTATGATAACATAATAATAAAAATGGATATTGAAGGATCTGAGTATGCTGTTTTAAGTGATATCATTGATAATATAAACGAAATCAAAAATATAACTCATATTTTTGTTGAGTTTCATGCAAAATTTGTAGGTTATAAGTATAAATCTAGTTATTTTATTAAAGAGAAAGAAGTAATAAATAGACTAAAAATAAATAAAATTTCTTACACATCATATGTGTGACAAATAAAAAAGTGTAGCGTTCTGTTTCCTCTTAAAATTTAAGTGCTAACGTAAAATAAAGACTTTTTTAACATTTCAATTTATCAATTAATGTAATTTTCACTACTTCTATTAACCTTGTATTTACTTCATTGAGAATTAGGATGACAAAACAAAAGAGTTTGTTCTTGATCAATTAGATAAAACTGATCCTAAAAAAATGGTATCATGATAAAATTTTTATATCAAACGTGGAATATCAAAAATACAATAAGTCCAAAGCATATCTTTGAACAATTACATTACAATTGTAAGTAAGAAAATATTAAGAAATTAGTTTAAAAAGAATGGTTCCTTTAATAAAGTATTGTCAAATTTTTTTTTATTTAAATTAATTTTTTTTTGAAAATATTTTATTAAAATATCTTCGTTAAACTCATTTTTCTTTGAATATCTTACTTCTTTACTTTTATCTTGAACGAGAGGTTTAATTGTAAAAATAGACCTATCCTGAATCCTTTCAGCAATAGAATGGAATGCGGACTTAACTGTAGACATTGTATATTCGAATGGGTTTGTTTTTATATTAGACATTGCATGGTATAGAATTGGACCTTGATCCAAACTTTTAGAAAGTAAATGAATTGTAGAACCCACTAAATGAGAATTATTGTCATATAATGCCCAGAAGTTACAATCTGTACCTCTGTAATATGGTGATACTCCAGCATGAATGTTTAGAGTTTTTTGTTTAATTAAAAAATCTACAAGTTCATTCTTTATATAGCTAGAACCATAAACAATATAAATATCACTTTTAAGAAAATCATGGAAATAAGACAAAGGTAAGTTATTAAGTTGACCATTTAAAATTTGAAGTATTCTGATATTTTTATTATCTTTATTTAAAGTTTCTTTTTTAAAAATTTTATTTTGCGCATCTAAAACTTTTACAAAATATTTTTCAATAATGTCTCGACTTTGATATTTTTTATACTTTTTTTTAGTAAATAATGTCTTAGGTTCCTGAACAACCCAAAGTTCATTACAAATGTTTGATAATAAATTAATTAAATAGTTGTGCCTATAGTTATTTGAAGTGAACAGTGTAACTTTCATTTTATAAATAAAAATAAATTATATTCATATCTTTCTTATTCAAAGATTTTTTATAAAACTAGTATGATTTTTTCTTGAAATTTCTAGTGAAGAATTATTA
Organism: Candidatus Pelagibacter sp.; assembly: GCA_002692325.1. The sequence goes on along the minus strand of NZJU01000008.1, from coordinate 6,777 downwards.
ATTTTGGTCATGCCTTTTGATTTATCTATACTAGTTGTGTGTACAAAACCCATATCTATGCCTAACTTTTTTAGTATATCTAATGTATCTTGATTATAACTACCACAAGGATGTGACATATATTTAATTTTATTTTTAGAATTTTTTAAAATATTTGATAAAATTTTTAAACACTTTTCATATTCTTGTTTTTGATTATCATAGGACAGTTTTTCAATTAATGTTGGATGATTATGTGAATGTAAACCTATAAGATGTCCTAACTTATCAAGTTTTAATAAATCACTTTTGTCAAATATAAGTTTCAAATAATGCTGATTGTAATCAAATTTTTTTTCTTTCATTATTTTAAACATTATATTTTCATATTGATCTTTATTTAAATACAAATCTCTAATTAATCTAAATTTGACATCATCAATGGAATAGTAAGGTGATTTTAATAACTTTGCATTTATCCAGTTTCTGTGATCTTTAAAAAATGTATCTACATTTTGATCCAAAAAATCATAGAATAGTTTATAGAAATCATTTACTTTAAGAAAAAAATTCATCCTGAAATATCGAAATACTTCTAAATAATCAACATCACCATCAAATACGTTTGATTGAACAAAAAAAAAGCATTTAATGTTTAAATCTTCAATGACTGGTAAAGCGATATCAATTTGAGATTTAATTGCATCATCGAATGTTAAACAAACTTCATTTTCTTTAAGATTTTTATTATTAAATTTTTCGTAAAAAACATTTGCATCTAAAATATTTTCTTTACCAATATTTTTTATAATTTTTAAAAAAACATCTTTGGAAATAGAGCCTTGTCCCTTTGTATGTATTTTTTCATCATGAAAATGATGAAACATTATGCCATGAAAAAATTTTTGATTTTTATTAATTTCCATCTTTATTCTAAAGAAGTAATTTTAAATACTTTATAAATTGATTGTTTTATGATTCATGAGCGATAAAATTCTATATGTTCTCTATTATGCTTACCAATTATTAAATCTTTTAAACAAAAGATATGCTGATCATTTTCTTGATCGTTAATATACTTCCATTTTCTTTTTAAATTATCTTTTAAATAACTTGCATTTGCGCCTCTACCATCGCAAACTATAATTGTACCTGGATTTAAAAAATATTCTAGTTTTAAAATATCACAAGACATAGGCACCATATCATTATGTCTAATGCTTATTCCATTTATACTTTTTTTTACACTATGTTTATCAGGAGCATCTAAATAAATAAAATCTGGATTACATGTTGGTAAACTATTATATTGAATTGATATTCTGTCATTAAAGGTGGTCATTTCCACATTTGAAAGATTATAATTAATTTTAATTGGATCTTTTATTTTGTATATTTTATTATAATTACAAATTCTATTTTTAGAAATTTTTAAATATTTTTTCTCATTTTCTACGACAAATAATTCAAACTTATTTTCTCTTTTTAGAGAAGAGGCCTGTTTATAAAATTTTTTTTTTAATTCTCTGATGGCTAAACTAAAGATTAAAGTTGACCATCCTGAGCCAAATTCAAGTATTGTTAACCTCTTGTTAATTAAAATTAGTTTATATAATCTATAGAGATCATTTAAATTTGGAGCAAAAGGTTGATTTTTAATTATTTTTTTTTTTGAATTTTCAATAATTATATCTAATCCTTTTTCATAAAAAAAGTTTTTAATATAATTATTGCTTTGTTTCTTAGGTAAATTTATTTTTATCATTAATATATTAAATATTTTAAATAGACTATATTCTAAATTTTTTCATATTTTAATAAATAAAACTTAATTTTTATCAATTTCTTTTAAAAAAAAAGGAGTCATTGAGCTCCAGACACCGTCCCTTTTAAAACGATGAAATATTGCAGCAAAAATATGAATTCCTATAAACCAATATAGTAAATTTATTATGAATTCATGAATACTAATAATTAAATTTATAAGAAAACCATTTTGAAATCCAACCCAAAACAAATATCCAATTAATATTCCAGATAAAACTGTTCCTATCATTAATATATACATTCCATTATGAACTATTTTAGCAATGATTTTTTGTACTTTAGATGTTTCCTCTGGTATCGAAGATTTTTGAGTTTTTTTCATATAAATAAATCGTATAATTAAAAGAAATAAAAAAAATAATGCAAAAATAATTTCAAATCTAAAAAAAGAACTATCTTTTAATTGACTGATATCTTCCACCTGTTTTGCTACTCCATAAACAATCAAAATTACAAAACCCCAATGAAATAATTTCGCTAATATACTGTATTGTGATTTATTTTTATCTAGACTCATAAATTTTAATATAATATTTTAATTCTATAGTTAAAACAATAAAAAACAAATGATTGAATATCAAAAAATATTAAATAAAAATATGATAAATGTTCTAAAAGATATTTTGAAAAATATTAGAGATAATAGATTAATAAATGATAATCATTTATATATTACTTTTTATACGAATTATAAAAATAATGATTTACCTGATTGGATAAAAAAAAAATATCCTGAAGAAATGACAATAGTAATTCAGTATGAATATTATGATCTTGTACTAAACAATAATGATTTTTCTGTAACTCTTTCGTTTAGTAATATTAGATCAAACCTTAAAATAAAGTATGATTCAATTATATCATTTGCAGATCCTTCAGCTAATTTTGGATTAATTTTACAAAAAAATAAAATTCAAAAAAATAAGAATAAAAAATTAGATAATAAAAAGCAAAAGAAAGATAATGTAATTAATTTTTCAAATTTTAAAAAAAATTAATCTAAATAATAATATTTATTTAATAGACCATTATCATATTCTAGGCACAATGGGCTTCCAGTTGGTAGTTCTATAGAAGATATTTCCTCAGGTTTATACATACCAACTTTAATCATTATTGCTCTTAAAGAATTTCCATGGGCTGCAATTAAAACATTTTTTTTGTTTAAGATATGTGGTTCAATCTTTTCAGTGAAATATGGGGAAACTCGATCAACTACGTCCTTTAGACTTTCACCATTAGGAGGTGGTGTATCATAAGATCTTCTCCATATATGGACTTGTTCTTTTCCAAATTTATCTGCAGTTTCAGCTTTGTTTAAACCAACTAAATCGCCATAATCTCTCTCATTGAGTCTTTGATCTTTTTCGTAAATGAGAATTCCATTTTTATACAAATTTTCTATTTCTGATGCTTTTATTGCAATTTCTGCAGTTTTATTTGCTCTGATAAGAACGCTACTAAATATTTTATCAATTTTTATATTATTTTTTTTCAATAAAAGTCCTGCATTATTTGCTTCATTAATCCCTTTTTCAGTTAATGGAACATCCATCCAACCAGTAAATTTGTTTTCTAAATTCCACTGACTTTGTCCATGTCTGAGCAAAACAAGTTTATTCATAAGTCTTATATAATATGTTATAATAAATTTGTTAATAAATAATGAATAATAAAAAAAGAATAGAATTTGATAGCATAGGTTCAAAAAAAATTGATATTAATAAACTTTGGGGTGCGCAAACTCAAAGATCCTTGGAGAATTTTAAAATTGGTAGTGAAAAAATACCAACTGAATTAATAGTTGCATTAGGTCAACAAAAGAAAGCAGCTGCAGAAGCAAATATAGAACTTGGTGCTTTAAATAAAAATTTAGGATCATTAATTATAAATGCTTGTAATGATATAATTAATTTAAAACTTATTGATGAATTTCCATTAGTAGTATGGCAAACTGGATCTGGCACTCAAACAAATATGAATGCAAACGAAGTAATAAGTAATTATATTATTAAAAAATTGAAAGGAAAGATTGGAAGTAAAGATCCGATCCATCCAAATGATCATGTAAATTTATCTCAATCATCAAATGATACTTTTCCAACAATAATGCATATAGCAATAAATGAATTATGTATTAAAAATTTAATTCCAAATCTTAAAAATTTAATAAAAGAATTTCAAAATAAAATCAGAGTATTTAAAAGAATAATTAAAATAGGTAGAACGCATACACAAGATGCAACACCTATTACTTTAGGTGATGAATTTTCTGCATTTTGCACACAACTACAAGCTTGTTTAAAAAGAATTGAAATTTCACAATCAGAATTAAAATATCTTGCTCAAGGTGGAACTGCAGTAGGTTCTGGAATTAATGCACCAAATAAATTTGATAAAGTATTTTGCAAATATTTAAATAAACTCACTAAAGACAATTACAAACCTGCACAAAATAAATTTGAGGCTTTATCATCCCATGACTCATTGGTAAATTTTTCAAATTCCTTAAAAACTTTATCAATATCATTATTAAAAATTATAAATGATATTAGATTTTTAGCATCTGGACCAAGATCTGGTTTAGGAGAATTGATTTTACCAGTTAATGAACCTGGATCGTCAATTATGCCTGGAAAAGTAAACCCAACTCAAATTGAAGCTTTAAGTATGGTATGTGTTCAAGTAATAGGAAACAGTACAACTGTAGATCTTGCTGGTTCAAATGGTCATTTTCAACTCAATACATATAAGCCAGTTATAGCTTTCAACATTATTCAGTCATTAAACCTACTAAGCGATGGAATTAAAAGTTTTAATAATAATTGTCTACAAGGATTAAAAGCAAACAAAGAAATTATTGATAATCATTTAAATAATTCTTTAATGCTTGTTACTGCCTTAAACAAAAGTATTGGATATGACAATGCAGCAAAAATTGCAAAAAAAGCCTTTACTGAGAATTTGACACTTAAGAAAGCGGCATTAAAATTGAAATTAATTTCAGAAAAAGATTTTGATAAAATTGTTGATCCAAAAAAAATGATTTAATTAAATATATTCGTAATTATTTTTATTAGAAAACAAAGATTTTAATAGTAAATTATTTAAATGATGGCCAGATTTATTTCCAAAAAAATAGCCTTGTATTGGAGCACCTGCTAAATACAAATCCCCAATTGAATCAAGAATTTTATGTCTCACAAACTCATCCTTAAAACGCAAACCACCTGAATTAAGTATTTTACTTTCTCCAACGACAACTGCATTATCCAAAGAACCACCAAGTGCCAAACCGTTTGATCTTAGCATATCTACATCTCTTTCAAATCCAAAAGTACGTGCTGAGGCAATATCAGTTTTATAATTTCCATTTACTAATTGTAGTTGACAACTTTGTTTACTAATTAATTTGCTAGGAAAATCGATTTCAAAATCAATAGAAAATTGATTATTTGGTTTTAATTCAACTGATGAATCATTATTTTTTACCTTAATATTTTTTTTTACTTTTAAAATTTTTCTTCTTTTATTTAAACTGTAAGTAGAAGTTTGATCTATAAGATCAACAAACTTTATTGAACTTCCATCCATTATTGGTACTTCTGGTCCATCAATTTCAATTTTAATATTATCTATATGTAATCCAGACAAAGCACTCATTAAATGCTCAATAGTTGAGACACTTGCTCCGCTTTGATTACTTATTGTTGTACTTAATTTTGTATTGGTTACATTTGACCATAATGCCTCAATTATATTATTTTTACTAAGATCTTTTCTTATAAACTTTATTCCATAATCAGCTTCGGCGGGATATAATTTCATAGATACATTTACTCCTGAATGCAATCCTATTCCGTTAATAGATAATGGCTCAGCTATTGTTTGTTGAGTATTAAATTTATTTGATATGTCTATCATTTTTAAAAAAAAGTGCTGTTTCCAACACTTTTTTCAATACATATTTTTAGCGATCTTAACAACTAACCTAATATTTCAAAATATTGCAAAAAATATTTTTGATATTAATTTGCCTGTCTCCTTAGAAATGTCGGTATATCTAAGAGTTCTTCCTCGGTTTCCTGATTAAATTCATCTTCAATTTCAGAAGACACATTCTCTTCAGCGCTAAACTCCTCTTTTTCATCAGTGCTTAAATTATTTTCTTCAGGTTGATTTTCTTCGATCTTTTCTTCTGAAGATGCAAAAACAGGCTCAGTCTTTGCTAGAGGCTCATTTTCTGAAGCAACATCTTCAGATTTATTTTCAGTAGAAAGAGTATCAAATAAGCTCAATCTTCTAACACTTGTTTCATTTGGCTTATCAACATCCAAAGATGTACTTGAAACTTCCTCAAGAAGATTTTCAGAGATAGATTGATTTAGAGTTTCTGAATTTTCTTCGTGCTCAAATACTTTAACATCGAAATTTTCTTGTAAACTTGAAGTCTCCATTTGATCAATTTTTGCTTTATCATCAAAATTTGAAATATTAGCACTATCTTCAATTTCATTATCAGTTATCTCAATATTTTCATTACTTGATATATCTTCCCGTTGTATATTATCTTCTTCTAAAATTGATTTTTCAACCAATGTTTCAGGATTTACTATATCTTGCTTATAAATTTCATTATTAATATTAATAGGAGCAAAGTTTTCTATTGGTTTAGCTGATGAATTATTATTTGCATCAATACCAGTAGCTACAATGCTAACTCTTACAACGCCCTCAAGTCTATCATCACAAGTAGTGCCATAGATAATGTTTGCTTCTTCATCAATTTCTTGTTTGATTCTATTTGCTGCCTCATCAACTTCGTACAATGTTATGTCTTTGCCACCAGTAATATTAATTATTAGACCTTTAGAACCTTTAAGGGACACATCGTCAATTAATGGGTTTGCAATAGCTGCTTCAGCAGCTGCAATTGCTCTACCTTCACCTTGTGCTTCACCAGTGCCCATC
>NZJU01000007.1 GCA_002692325.1 Candidatus Pelagibacter sp. | reverse complement strand
TTATCCATTGATATTTTTAATAAATATTTTCTCAAAAACTCTTTTTTGATTTATTTCAATCATTCCTTCCTTACAAAGTTCTAAACTTGCGGAAAACAGGCTAGCTAAAAAGGAAATTTTTTGATTATTGTTTTTTTCTAAATGATTTGGTAAAAAATCAAACAAATTTTTCCAATCTTTTATATTTGCAATTTTATTCTTTAAATGTTTAATTCCTTCGTCAGTTGTGTACACAGGTAATTTTGGTATATTAATGGTTTGAAAAGATCTTTGCATATTTATTGTGGAATAAGCTTTTAATAGTTCATATAAGGTTACTGAGTAAGAAGGTGATTTAATAGAGAGAATTCCACCTTTCATTCCTCTATAAAAAATATCTTTACCTATTCTTTTCTTTTTTAACAATTGATCAGATAAAAGTCTCATCAATTCTAATTTTTTAAGTTGAAGTTTAAGTTTTTCTGCTACTTCATTCGCTACAAAATCATCATTGTTATCTTCTGGTAGTAAGAGTTTTGATTTTAAATACGCAAGCCATGTAGCCATTACCAGATATTCCGTAGCGGTTTCTAGGTTTAAATCTTTAGTATTTTTTATAAAATCTAAAAACTGGTCAACGAGAATTGTAACAGATATTTCAGATAGATCTACTTTTTGTGACTTAGCCAAATCTAAAAGTGTATCCAAAGGACCACTATAATTTGGTATATCTAAAGATAATTTTTTGTTATTTGAGTCCATTTCCTATTTTATCTTAAAAATTTATAAAATTGTGATGTTTTTTTTTGTGTAAAATTGTCTATGTAAGGGATCTTTTTTATTAAGCTTAAAGATTTTTTCGGTTTAGGCTCACAATACAAAACAATATTACAACCTGCATTTAGTGATTTTATTGCATTGTTAAATAAATCAAATTTTAGTGCTCTCATAGAAATATCATCTGAGATTAATATCCCTTTAAAACCAATCTTATTTCTTATTATTTCTTTAATAATCTTTTTTGAATGAGTAACACAATATTTGTCATCTAAATTATAAAATAAAAGATGACCGGTCATCGCAAAAAATGAATCTTTTCCCTTAAAACAAGCAAAATCATTTTTTAATAGATATGAGATTTTTTCTTTTATAACTGGCAACTTTTTATGGCTGTCATTCTTAGCTAAGCCATGACCAGGTATATGTTTTATAACCGTTCCAATTTTAAGCTTCTTATAAACATCTAGATAAATATTACCTAGCTCGCTTACTATCACTTTATTGTTAGAAAAACTCCTGTTTCCTATCACATTACTGCTATTTTTATATAAGATATCTAATACTGGAACTGTATTTATATTAATACCTAATTTTTTAATAATTTTTATCACCGATTTAAGATAATTAATCATTAATTTCTTAGCTAGTTTATGGTTAGTGTTGTAAAAATCACCAAAGTATTTTTGTGTAATTTGATTGCAAATTAATTTATTTAATCTCGATACTCTTCCACCTTCCTCATCAATTAATATTGGCAAATTCTTATCTCTTGAATTTTTTCTTATTGATTCTGTTAATTTCTTTGCTTGAGAGAAGGAGTCAAAGTTTCTCTCAAAAAGTATTACTCCCCAGGGGTTTTCTTTTGATAAAATTTGTTTTTCAATTTTATTTAATATCTTTCCTTTAATACCAATAATTAATGCTTTTTTTTTCATTTTTCAAATAAATCCCAAAAATTCTTTTTTTCTTTAATTTCTTTTTGACCAAAACCTGAATTAAACTCAATTACATTTTGAGTATCATCCTTAAAAATCGGAACTTGTTTAATCTTATCATTTATAATGTCATTAATATTTTCTCTGTTATTGTTAATAAACTCCTTATTTTTATAAGAATCGTAATATTTGAATATGTTATAGAAAAAAAAAATTATAAAGATTATAATTAATATATTTATAATTTTAATCATTACATTTTTTTTGGTAAGGATACACCTAAAATTTTCATACCATTATTTATAACTATAGATAATAATTGAATGACAACCAATGCCGACTCTCTATTAATTTTATCTTTTTTAAGAATTTTGAAATTATCACTTTCGTTGCCTTTGCTCCAATAAGTATGGAATAGTGTTGCAAGTTCATAAAGATAGAAAGTTAACCTATGAGGTTCATATTTGTTTGAAGCTATTTCTATAATGGTCGGCCATTCAAATACTTTCCTAATAATTTTTTTTTCATAAATATTTAAATTAAATTTATCAACTTTTAATTTAAATTCTTGATTGATATCTTTTTTTAAAGTTCTAAAAATAGAATTAATTCTGGCTTGAGCATATTGAACATAAAAAACAGGATTATCTTTTGTTTTTTCAACAACTTTATTAAAATCAAAATCAAGCTCCATATCATTGCTTCTATTGAGCATCATAAATCTAATTGAGTCCTTTGAAACTTCCTTTTGTAAATCTCTTAATGTTATAAATTCACCAGATCTTTTTGACATTTTGAATGGTTTTCCATCTTTATATAACTTCACAAGTTGACTAACTTTACAATTTAATATTGTCTTGTTGTTTGAGAGGGCCTTTACCGCCGCTGAAATTCTTTTTATGTAACCAGTGTGGTCTGCCCCAAGAATATTAATCAGAATATCAAATTTTCTAGAAATTTTATCATTGTGGTAGGCCAAGTCATTAGCGAAATACGTCCAGCTACCATCATCTTTTTGAAGTGCTCTATCCCGGTCGTCACCAAACAAACTAGATTTGAACAACAATTTTTTGGTTTTCTTCCAATTTTTTTTTTCTTCGCCTTTTGGTGGTTCAAGATATCCTTCTTTAATAAAATTGCTATTTTTTAAATTAGTTATTGATTTTTCTACCAATTTTTTATTTACCAGCTCATTCTCATGAACAAAAATATCATGAGAGATACCTAGAATTTTAAGATCTTTTTTAATTTCATTTATTGAGTAATCAAGTGAATATGATTTTATTATATTAAAAGACTTTTTATAATCTTGAAAATCTATCTTGATATTACCAATAATATGTTGAGCAATATCTTTAATATACTCGCCTGGGTAAAGATCGTTTTCAACTTTAAATTTTTCTCCAAATTTTATTTCTCTCATTCTAAGATAAATAGATTTAACAAAATTATCAATTTGATTACCATAATCATTCACATAGTATTCTTTAGTAACTTTGTTTTTATTGAATGAGAGCAAATTAGCTAAAACATCACCTAATACGGCTCCTCTACAATGACCTACATGAAGTGGGCCGGTTGGATTGGCTGAAACAAATTCAATATTTACTTTTTTATTTGAATTATTTGAACCATAATTTTTTTTATCTATAAAAATTTTTCTAGTGATTTCATAAATAATGCTTTTTTTTAGTGTAATATTTAGAAAACCAGCACCAGCTATTTCAATTTTTTCAAAATCTTTTATATTATTTAAAAGTAGTTTTTTTAAATTTTCGTTGAAAAAAGATTGATCGTTACTTTGAAATTTTACTAATACCATTGCGATATTAGTTGAGAGATCACAATCAAATTTTTCTGGTGCCAGATCAACTTGAATACCTTTGTCAGATATATCTCCTGATAGTCCCAAAGTATCACTATTTTTTAAAACAATATTAAAAATTTCTTTTTTAAAAATGCTTAAAATATTCATTTTATATCTTTATATAGATTTATAGCGTATCGATCAGTCATACCAGCAATAAAATCACATATTGATCTAGCGATATTGGTTTTATCATACTTACTAACATTAATATATCTTCCCGGATTTTTATATATGTAAAAAAATAATTTTTTAATAATTTTTTTTCCTTTAATCGTATTTTCTTTAACACTTTTATGATTATACATTTTAGATTTTAAAAAAAATTTTATTTTAGTATCAAATTCACGCATTCTCTTAGAAAATGAAACTACGGGATATTTTGATTTCAAAACATCATTAAATGTATTAATTTTTTGTTTGTTTATATTTTTTTGAGTTGTTGTAATTATATCTTCAACCATCTCATTTATTATTTCTCTAATAACCTGTCTAATAACTAAATCTATAGAATAATTTTTAAGCATTTTTTTATTTTTTAAAATTATTTTTTTTAATACAGGTATTTTTTCTAGGTCTTTAAGTTTAAATAAACCAGACTTTAAACCATCTTCTAAATCATGACTGTTATAAGCAATATCATCAGATATTGATGCTAATTGTGCTTCTAATGAGGGATTTTCCAGAAATTTTATTTCATTCTTAAAAAAATTTTTACCTAATATCTTATCATATTTTTTAATATTTTTAATTGGGCCATTATGTTTTATCAAACCATCAAGTGTTTCAAAGGTAAGATTAAGACCTTTAAAATTATAATACCTATTTTCTAAAAATAAAATAATTCTGACAGTTTGAATATTATGATCAAATCCTCCAAATTTTTTCATACAATAATTTAGTGCTTCCTCTCCTGCATGGCCGAAGGGGGTATGACCCAAATCATGGGCTAAACTCAATGTCTCACATAAGTCTTCGTTTAAGCCAAAAAATTTTGATAAAGTTCTTGCTATTTGTGCAACTTCCAAAGAGTGAGTGATTCTTGTTCTAAAATGATCTCCTGTTGTATTTATAAATACCTGTGTCTTATGTTTAAGTCTTCTAAAAGCAGTTGAGTGAATTATTCTATCTCTATCTCTCTGAAAATCTGTTCTTAAATGGGTTCTTTTTTCTTTAAAGAACCTACCTTTTGAATTAAGAGGGACTGCCAATTTAGATAATATTTGAATTGATTTTTTTTGCATGCTCACCATATAGATTATATACTAGATAATTATGGAAAAAAAATTAGAATTTACTGATAATGCGAAAAACCAAATTAAAAAGATCACCAAAAGTGAGGCAAAAAAATATTTTAGAATTTCAGTAAAGGGTGGTGGATGCTCTGGTTTTAAATATAATTTTAGTTTTGATGATAATCTTGAAATCGATGACGTGCTATTTGAACAAACGGTAATTGATAAATCTTCTCTTGAAATTATAACGGGTTCTACAGTAGATTTTAAAAAAGAAATGATTGGAGAATCCTTTGTGATAAGTAATCCAAAAGCTTCGGCTTCGTGTGGTTGTGGACTATCATTCTCAGTCTAATGAAAATAGTCTCATGGAACGTAAACTCAGTAAGAGCTAGAATAAAAAATATTATAAATTACATTAAAGCTGAAAACCCAGATATCCTTATGTTTCAAGAAATTAAAACAATAGATGAAAATTTTCCTTACGATGAATTCACAAAATATGGTTACAAATCTCACGTATTTGGTCAAAAAAGTTACAATGGAGTAGCATTTATTTCTAAACTTGAGATGAGAAATATAAAAAAAGACTTTATTAAAGATGAATTAAAACAATCAAGAATTATAACTGGTGAAATCGTAGTAAAAAAAAAACTAATTGAATTAATTAATATTTATGTGCCTAATGGAAATCCCATTGAAACAGAAAAATATACATACAAATTAACCTGGCTAAATAAATTTATTTCACAAGTAAAAAAAAAATTAACAAAAAATGCTAATATTTTAATAGGTGGAGATTTTAACATAATACCTGAAGAAAATGATGTTTATGATTTTACGAGATATGAAAATGATGCTCTTGGTAAATTAGAAATAAGAAAACAATTTAGAAAACTTATCAATTTAGGATTTGAAGACGCATACAGATTTAAAAATAAAGATAGACAAGAATTTACATTTTGGGATTATTTTGCAGGATCTTGGCAAAAAAATTATGGTATGAGAATTGATCATTTTCTTTTATCTAGTAATCTTACAGAAAATATTTCCTCAATAAATATTAATAAAAATCCAAGATCTAAAGACAAACCATCTGATCATACTCCGATAGAATTAGAAATTAATTGACTCGACCATATACATCTTCAAATCTAACTATATCTGTTTCTTTCAGGATTGAACCTAATTGTGCTTCCATAATTCTTACGGGTTTTTTAGAAGTATTTTCTATTCTATGAATAGCGCCTTTAGGTATAAAGATAGTATCTAAGGGTTTTTTTAAAATGCTTTTGTTATTAAGCGTGATTTTTGGATTTCCCTTAATAATAACCCAGTGTTCAGATCTATGAAAGTGTTTTTGCAAGCTTAAAGTTCCAAGTGGTTTGACATAAATTTCTTTAATCAAAAAATTATTACCACTATATAAATTTACATATTTTCCCCATGGTCTGCTAAAAATGTTTTTTTTATTATAATATTTTGATTTATTCTTATTGTACATCAATAGGATCTGCTTCCAGCTACCCAGATCGGACCACGGTATGTTAAGTTTGATTCCGTTGATATCTTTAGACTTTTCTAAAATTGCATAATCAAAGGATTTAGATGGGTTATTAATAAATGCTTTTTTATTTAAATAAAAAGTATTATTTCTAAATATAGATTTTGATACTGATAAAGAAGAACTTTTGTAAATTAATTTTTGATATTTTTTAAAATTATTTAATATTGAGTCCTTTCTTAAAAAAAACATACCAGAATTCCAATAACCTCCTTGCTTTATGATATTTTTTGCTTTTGACACGGTCGGTTTCTCATAGAAATTATAAACTTTATTTAATTTATTATTCTTTTTAGTTACAAAATAACCATACTGATTTGAGGGAATACTGGGCTTGATTCCAAAAATAAAAATATTTTTATCATTAAGGTGCTTTATAGTTTTTTTCAATTTGTGATTAAATTTACTTATTTTTTCAATTAAATGATCTGCAGACAAAAATAACAAAGGCTGTTTATTTGGGATATCTTTTACTAGTGTCGAAGCAAGAATAGCTGGTCCTGTATTTCTCTTTGCAGGCTCTAAAATAATTTTATATTTCTTAATTTTATATTTTTTAAGATGATTTTTAACATCTTTGTAATACTTGGAATTAGTGCTAATTACTGGAGGGTTATAAATTGACTTATCTATTCTTTCTAAAGCCTTGCCAAATAATGTCCAGCCACCAAAATCTATAAATTGTTTCGCTTGATATTTTTTAGTATTTGGCCACAATCTAGTTCCACCACCGCCGCATAAAATTACTGGTGTAATCCTCATCAAATTTTTGAATATTCTTTTACTTCTTTTTTTTTTCCGGGGTGAGTTGGTGCGCCAAGATAAGCTGGGCCTACAGTTTGGGCATATTTCCAGAGTGTTCCAGAGCCAAAAGAAGATTTTTTAGACTTCCATTTTTTCTTTCTGCTTGATAATTGGATTTTTGTCAATCTAACATTAATGGTACCGTTTTTTGCATCAATATCTATTATGTCTCCATCTTTGAGTAAAGCAATAGGGCCGCCTAACGCTGCTTCGGGACCAACGTGACCGACGCAAAATCCTCTAGTAGCACCTGAGAATCTTCCGTCTGTAATCAATGCAACCTTTTCACCTTTGCCTTGACCATAAATTGCCCCTGTAGTTGAAAGCATCTCACGCATTCCAGGACCGCCTCTAGGCCCCTCATATCTTATTATTATAACATCTCCGTCTTTATATTTTTTATTTTGAACTGCTTTCATAGCATCCTCTTCGGTATCGAAACATCTCGCTTTTCCAGAAAATTGTAATTTTTTTAAACCTGCTATTTTTACGATTGCACCATCAGGAGCTAAGTTCCCTTTTAGGCCCACAACTCCACCATCTGGTGAAAGTGGGTTGTTGAAGGCTCTTAAAACTTTTTGATTTGGATTGAAACTAATCTTTTTTAAATTTTCCTTCATAGTTTTTCCTGTTACAGTTAAACAATTTCCATGAATATAGCCACCGTCATATAAAGTTTTCAATAACATTGGAACCCCACCAGCTTCCCACATGTCTTTAGCAACGTATTTCCCGCCTGGTTTAAGATCTGCAAGATAAGGTGTTTTTTTGAAAATCTTTGCCACATCCATTAAATCAAATTTAACTCCTATTTCATTTGCTAATGCTGGCAAATGAAGCGCTGCATTAGTAGATCCTCCAGTAGCAGCAACTATAGTAGCAGCATTTTCTATAGATTTTTTTGTTACTATATCTCTAGGCTTAATATTTTTTTCTAATAAATTCATTACTGTACGTCCACTTTCAAATGCATATTTATCTCTTTCTTCATAAGGAGCGGGAGTACCTGCGGAATAAGGTAAAGCTAATCCTATTGCCTCCGAAACACAAGCCATTGTATTAGCAGTGAATTGACCACCGCAAGCACCTGCGCTTGGACATGCAACTAATTCTAATTCTTTTAATTCATTTGAGGACATTTTTCCAGATGAGTGTTTTCCTACAGCTTCGAAAACATCAACAACAGTAACATCTTTCCCTTTGTATTTGCCTGGCAAAATCGAACCACCATAAATAAAAACACTCGGAACATTTAATCGCAACATAGACATCATCAATCCTGGTAAAGATTTATCACATCCAGCAATTCCAACTAAAGCATCATAACAATGACCTCTAACTGTTAGTTCGGCGGAGTCAGCTATAACTTCTCTTGAGATCAAGGAAGATTTCATGCCCTCATGACCCATAGCTATACCATCGGTAACTGTAATAGTGCAAAATTCTCTTGGTGTCCCCCCAGTTTGTTTTACACCTTTTTTAACTGATTGTGCTTGTCTCATTAATGCTGTATTGCAAGGTGCAGCTTCGTTCCAAGTAGAGACCACTCCAACGAATGGTTTTGCTACATCCTGCTCTGTCTCTCCCATTGCATAATAAAAAGATCTATGAGGAGCCCTATCTGGTCCTAATGAGGTATGACGACTAGGTAATTTTTTTTTATCAATTTTAGACATTTAATTAATACTTGACACAATACTTCTTAATTTTCTATCTTCAATAGTTAATTCTTTAACAAGATTTTTATCATTTTTTACAATTTCTTTAGGTGCATTCTTCACATAAGCCTTATTTTTGAGCTTATTTTTAAGAACAGTGATTTGTTTGTCAATTGACTCTATTTTTTGTAAAATTCTTTGCTTTTGAGAGGCTAAATTAAGATTTTCATTAAAATTCAAAGACAATTTTTCCTTAAGAACCAAAATATCTAACGAATTTTTATCTTTTTTCTTGAATTTAAGCACTTTGTTAACTCTACCGACCTGTTTTATCAAATTTATATTTGCATTTACCACTTTCTTTAATTTCCCGGATGTTTCGTCAAAAAAAATGTCGCAGTATAATTTTGGAGTTATTTTTAATTCAGCTTTAGTTGATCTAATATTAGAAATTAATTCAATTAAGTCATTTATATCATTCTGATTTTTATCAAATTTATGCTTTTTTTTATAGTCTGGCCAACTGGAAGAGATTAAAAAATCTTTGAATACCTTTTTATAACCATTTATAGACCATAAGTTCTCTGTAAAAAAAGGTATAAATGGGTGAAGAATTTTTAATATATTTGACATCATAAATGAAGAGAATGCCTTTGCTTCTTTAATTTCACCTTTATTTTTAGAATTAAAAATAGGTTTTAGAAACTCCAAATACCAGTCACAATAGGAATGCCAAACAAATTGATATGCATGTTTAGCGGCCTCATCAAACCTAAACATCTCAATACTTTGAGTAACTAAATTTTGTGTTTTTATAAATTCACAATATATCCAATGATTAATAGGAAGTTTTATCGAATCTATATTTATCTTTTTATCGTAGCTACAATTATTTATCTTTAGAAAATTATTAGCACTCCAAATTTTTGTTATAAAGTTTCTATTTCCCGTAACTCTATTCTTTGATAATTTTACATCTCTTCCTGGAGAGGCCATTGAGATCAGTGTAAACCTTAAACTATCAGCTCCATATTCCTTGATCAAATCTAATGGATCAATCACATTGCCTTTCGACTTTGACATTTTTTGACCCTTTTCATCTCTGACCAAAGCATGAACATATACTTTACGAAATGGAGTATCTTTTTTGAAATGATTTCCCATCATTAACATTCTAGCTACCCAGAAAAAAATGATGTCGAAACCTGTTACAAGAACTGAAGTTGGGTAAAATTTATCGAGTTCTTTGGTTTTATTTGGCCACCCCAATGTTGCAAAAGGCCATAATGCAGATGAAAACCATGTGTCCAAAACATCAGTTTCTTGTCTTAATTTAAAATATTTATTCTTATTTTTATTTTTAGCGAGTGACTCTGCTTCTTTTTCATTTTCGGCTACAAAAATATTATCACTATCATCATACCAAGCAGGAATTCTGTGTCCCCACCAAATTTGTCTTGAAATACACCAAGGTTCAATTTCATTCATCCATTGAAAAAAAGTTTTTGTCCAGTTACTCGGATAAAAAGAGGTCTTTCCATCTTTTACTATCTTAATTGGTTTTTTTGATAGTTTTTTTGCATCGACAAACCATTGCTCTGTTAATAAAGGTTCTATTATGGTGTCTGATCTATCTCCATATGGAACTTTATTTTTAATATTTTCAATTTTTACAAGACAACCTTTTTCCTTTAATTTTTTAATTAAAATCTTTCTTGCTTCAAATCTATCTAGACCATGAAATTCTTTTACACCGTTCTTATTTATTTTACCATTTTTTTCAAAAATATTAATTATTTGTAACTTATTTCTTTTACCAACTTCGTAATCATTAAAATCATGAGCTGGTGTAATTTTGACAGCACCTGAGCCTTGTTCTGGATCTGCATAATGATCAGAAATAATCTTTATTGTTCTATTTACTATCGGGATTAAAACATTTTTTCCGATCAAATTTATATATCTTTTATCCAGAGGATTTACAGCAACTGCGGTATCCCCCATCATAGTTTCCGGTCTGGTAGTTGCAATGGTGATCTTTTGATCAGAATTTTCGATTGAATAATTAATATAATACAAATGAGATTGAACATCTTTTTGAATTACCTCCAAGTCTGAAATAGCACTTTGTAGTTTAGTATCCCAATTGACTAGTTTTTTATCTTTAAAAATTAAATTTTTGTTATAAAGATCAACAAAAACTTTTATTACCGCTTTAGACAAATCTTTATCCATAGTAAATCTAGTTCTTGACCAGTCACATGAACAACCTAGTTTTTTTAGTTGATCTAAAATTATTCCACCAGATTCCTCTTTCCATTCCCAAACTTTTTTTATAAATTTTTCTCTTCCTAGTTCGTCTTTTTTAATTCCTTTTTTTAATAAATTGTTTTCAACAACTGCTTGTGTTGCTATTCCGGCATGGTCTGTTCCTGGCTGCCAAAGAGTTTCAAGACCTTTCATCCTATAAAATCTGACCAAAACATCTTGAAGACTGTTATTTAAAGCATGCCCCATATGTAATCTTCCAGTTATATTGGGTGGAGGAATTACTATAGAAAAATTTTTTTTTAACCTACTTTTTTTTGGCTTAAATAACTCTTTTTTAATCCAAAAATCTGAAATTTTTTTCTCTTCTTTCGTATGATTATATTTTTTAAATTCCATTTTTTTGACAATTAGAGATATATATCAGATTTCAATATCTATTAAGTACAAAATCTAGGTATAAAGCAGCAGACCAAGAAAAATTTTTAGCACCCATTCCGAAACCTGACTTACAGCTATAATATTCTAATATAGATGGTAAAGAAATAAGAATAAAAACTGCAAAAAACATTAAAGGTAAAGAAATTACAATTTACTTACCAAAAAATAAGATATATTTGTTTGATAGGAATAAAAATAGAATAAGAACATAAATTATCAAATGTTCAAGTCTATAATAGAGGCCACGTGGCGGAATGGTTACGCAGAGGATTGCAAATCCTTTTATCCCAGTTCGATTCTGGGCGTGGCCTCCAGTAAAATCAATAATTTTGTATACAAATAACTAATTTATCCACTTCAGGGACTGGTTAAGGACTGGTATCCAATTTATCCTATATTTTAAGCTACACGTGTTGATGTTGAAGAATTGTATTCCCACTTATGGTTACAAAGTAGGCACTTAGCTTTATTATGATAAGTATCAACTTGTTCTACACCAGTTTCGTCTCTTTCTATTGTATAGTTGCTCTTTTGGCTAATACCTCGGTGATCTCTATATTTTAACGTTCTATTATCTTGAACTCTATATTTTCTAGCTCTTTGTTTTGATCCAATATGAGCAGATGAATATATTTCACCAGCATGTATTCTTTTGCACTTAGGGCAATGATAATGAATTATTCCTGCCCAAAGCTTAAATATATAATAAACAGGAACCATGAATAATAAAAACATAATAGTAAATACGGTATCACCACTTTCAAGTTCTGTAATTTGTAAGATCTTAGAAACTACAATCACACCTACTATGTAACTAATAGTGACAATTAAAGTTGCAGACAGTGGTTTTTCATAACTATTAGCCCAATCAGCCCACCAGATGCCCAATTGTTTTTTTTGTTTACCTTTCTTTTTTCCATAATCCTTAGGTAAGTAACTTTTTTCTTTCTTCTTTTTAAATTTACTAAATATTTGCTTTAAAAATTTTTGTAAATTATCTAAAAAATTAGTAAAAAATACAAAAGCAATTAATCCACCGATTAGAAGAATTATAAGACCATATTTCATATATTTTTGTCTTTTTTCTGCAGCATCTGCCGCTGCATATTCAGCTTGCAATCTTTGATTTTCTTCTTCAGCCTGTTGATCTAAAATTTTTTGACGTTCTTCTTGAGCTTTTTGTTCTTCTAATTGAGCAGCTCTAAGTTCCTCAGCCTTG
>NZJU01000006.1 GCA_002692325.1 Candidatus Pelagibacter sp. | reverse complement strand
TTGGGAATCTCAATTCTTTCAACTCCAAAAGGTGTTATGTCCGATAATCAAGCAAAGAAAAATAATGTTGGTGGCGAAATTTTATGCGAGGTATTCTAATGTCAAGAATTGCTAAAAATCCAATTAAAATTTCTAATGATGTTCAATGCAGTTTTAAGGATGGTGTTTTTTCTGCAAAGGGAAACCTTGGTCAAATTGAAATAAATATTAATTCAAACTATAATGTAAATATAATTGAGGACGAAGTTAAAGTTCTTCCTTTAGATGATAGCAAAAATGATCCAAATTGGGGTACAACAAGAGCAATAGTAGCGAATACCATTAATGGAGTAACTACCGGTTTTAGTAAAACATTAGAGTTAAACGGAACTGGATATAGAGCAAGTGTTTCAGGTGCTAAACTTAAACTTGAACTTGGATATAGTCATGATATTAATTTTGATATTCCAAAAGATGTAAAAATAGAATGTCCTAAGCAAAACATAATTAAACTTACAAGTATAAACAAAGAGAAATTAGGCGCAGCAGCTGCAAAAATTAGATCATTTAGAAAGCCAGAACCTTTTAAAGGTAAGGGCATAAAATATATCGATGAATATATTTTTAGAAAAGAAGGTAAAAAGAAATAAATTATGAAAGATAGAAAACAAAGAGTTAGATTTAAAACAAAAAAAGTTTCTAGTAGAAATAGATTAACTGTTTTTAGATCGAATAATCACATTTATGCTCAACTAATTGACGATTCAAAGGGAATAACATTAGCAAGTTCTTCGTCTATTGAAAAAACTATTAAAGAAAAAAACCTTTCAAGAAAAGAGACTGCAGAAATTGTTGGCAAAAATATAGCTAAAAAAATTATTTCTAAAGGAATTGATAAAGTTGCTTTTGATAGAGGAAAGTACAAGTATCATGGGCTAATCAAAATACTTGCTGAAGCTGCTAGAGTGGAAGGCCTGAACTTTTAAAGGAATTATATGTTTGAAAATGAAAAAAATGAATTGAGTGAACATCTAGTTACAATTAACAGAGTAGCTAAGGTTGTTAAGGGAGGAAGAAGATTTGGTTTTGCAGCTATTATGATAGTTGGTGATAATAATGGAAAGGTTGGTATAGGGACTGGAAAAGCAAAAGAAGTTCCAGAAGCAGTTAGAAAAGCAACAGAAAATGCAAAAAGTAAAATGGTTAGAGTACATTTAAAAGATAACAGAACTATTCACCATGATACAGTGGGTCGTTTTGGAGCAGGTAAAGTGATACTTAGAACGGCAGCACCTGGAACTGGCATTATTGCTGGAGGCCCAATGAGAGCTCTTTTTGAATCTTTAGGAATAAAAGATGTTGTTGCAAAATCTACTGGAACATCAAACCCCCATAATATGTTAAAAGCTACTCTAAATGCTTTTAAAATGTCTGAGTCACCCAAATCAGTAGCTGCAAAAAGATCAAAAAAAATTAATGAAATAAATAATAGTAAGAAAAATTAAATATGAAAATTAATGAATTAAAATCGTCCCTGACCACCAATAAAAAACGTAAAAGAAGAGGTAGAGGTTCAGGTTCAGGACTTGGAAAAACAGCTGGCAGAGGTGTAAAAGGTCAAAAGTCAAGATCAGGTGTATCAATTAATGGTTTTGAAGGTGGTCAAATGCCATTATATAGACGTTTACCAAAGAGAGGCTTTAAAAACCCTTTTAAAACCAAAATACAAAATATTAACTTTAAAATGATTAAGAATCTAATAAAAAAATATAATATTGATCCAGAAAATATAAAAGAAGAAGAGCTTTTTACTAAAAAAATATTTAAAAAATCAAAAGGAAACTTGAAGCTTCTAAACATAGGGGAATTAGATAATGTAGCTAATTTGGAAATCTCTTACGCTTCTAAAAAAGCAATTGAGGTTATTGAGAAATTAGGTGGAAAAATTAAACTTACTAAGAAATAAATGGCAACAGCGGCAGACAGATTAGCAAATAATTTAAATTTTGGTGCAATAGGTAAAGCAACAGAACTAAGACAAAGGCTCTTATTCACCCTTGGTGCTCTAATTGTATTTCGCTTAGGGACATTTTTACCAATTCCAGGTATAAATCCACTCGCTTTACAGCAATTTTTTGAACAACAATCATCAGGTATATTGGGTATATTCGATACATTTTCAGGAGGTGCTTTAGGTAGAATGGGTATATTTGCTCTAGGTGTAATGCCTTATATTTCAGCGTCAATAATAATGACATTGATGCGATCAGCCATTCCTCATCTGAAGAATTTGAAGGAACAAGGCTCTAAGGGAACAAGACAATTGCTACAATATACAAGATACGTAACTGTTATTATTGCTGCTGTTCAGGGCTATGGAGTTTCTATTGGATTAGAGTCAATGCAGACAACTTATGGAAATATCGTATTCGACCCAGGAATTTTCTTTAGACTTACAACTGTAATAACTCTTGTAGGAGGCACAGTCTTTTTGATGTGGTTAGGTGAACAAATTTCATCAAGAGGTGTAGGAAATGGTATATCTTTAATTATAACCGCAGGAATTGTTGCCAATTTACCTGCTGCTTTTGTTAGTACATTACAATTAGGAAGAACAGGTGAATTAAGCATCGCTTTTATTTTAGGCATTCTAGTTTTAATATTGTTATTAATAATTTTTATTGTATTTGTTGAGAAAGCTCAAAGGAGATTGCCTGTTCAATATCCTAAAAGGCAAGTAGGAAATAAAATTTATGGTGGTCAGAGTTCTCATTTACCGCTTAAAATTAATACAGCTGGAGTGATACCAGTTATTTTTGCATCCTCTATACTACTTCTTCCTAATACAATGTCTGGATTTGGAGCTGGATCATCTAGTGATATTTTTATATTAATTTCAAGTTATCTAGGAAGAGGACAACCATTGTATTTAGCACTTTACGCAGCAATGATAATATTTTTTGGATTTTTCTATACATCAATTGTTTTTAATCCTGACGAGCAAGCAGAAAATCTCAGAAAATATGGTGGTTTTATTCCAGGAATTAGACCTGGTGAAAATACTGCAAAGTACATTGAGTTTGTTCTTATAAGATTAACAACTATAGGAGCAATATACTTAACTTTTGTTGCATTATTACCTGAGTTTTTACTATCTAGAACATCAATTCCATTTTATCTTGGAGGAACTGCTCTACTTATTGTTGTAGTGGTAATGATTGATTTTATTACACAAGTTCAATCACATCTTTTTCAACATCAGTATGAAGGTCTTCTCAAGAAAACTAAATTAAAGGGTAGAAGATAAATTGAATAATATAATTTTTTTTGGGCCACCAGGTGCAGGAAAAGGAACTCAAGCAAAAAAAATTTCTGAAATTTTTGCCTTATCTCATTTATCAACTGGAGAAATATTAAGAAAAAAAATTTTGGATAAAGATAAACTTGCACAAGAGTTAAAAGAAATTATGTCTTCAGGTAAATTAGTTTCTGATGAGATTTTGAACTCCATAGTATCTTCAAGATTAAATAAAGAAGCTTCAAAAGGTTTTATTTTAGATGGCTATCCAAGAACGTTGGAACAATCTCAATTTCTTAATGATTATTTAAAAAAATCATCTCAGAATATACATTATATTTTTAATATCGAAATTAGTTTCAATATCCTAAAAGATAGAATTATAAAAAGATCTTCTGAGGAAAGTAGAGATGATGATAAAATTGAAGTTATAGAAACAAGATACAACGAATACCTAAATACTACTGAAAAAGTATCACTATTTTATAAAGAGAATAAGCCTGAAATTTTTTATGAAATCGATGGCACTTTGCAAATTAATGAAATTACAGAGAAAATTGAACAAATTTTAAAAAAATCATGAAAAACAGCCAAATTTATCAATATCTTTTCTTGACTAATTGTGTATTTATCATGTATTCACCCTCATTCATTTTTTTTGGATCTCTTTATGGCTAGAATTTCAGGCGTTAACATTCCTACTAACAAAAAAATTAATATAGCACTTACCTATATTTTTGGAATTGGTAAAAAGTATGCATTAGACATTTGCAATGGTGCTTCTATAGATATTACAAAACGTGTAAGTGAATTAAATGATGATGAAGTTAATAAAATTAGAGATCTAATTGATAAAAACTATTCTGTTGAAGGTGATTTGAGAAGAAAGATATCACTTGATATAAAAAGATTAAATGACCTTGGTTGTTATAGAGGACTAAGACACAGGAAAAAATTACCAGTGAGAGGACAAAGAACTCATACAAACGCCAGAACTAGAAAAGGAAAAGCTGTAGCAATAGCTGGAAAGAAAAAAGTAACTAAAGGTTAAAATGGTTGAGAAAAAAAAATCTAAAGTTAAAAAAAAAATTTCTTCTGGTGTTGCTCACATAGTTTCATCTTTTAATAATACTATTATTACAATTACAGATGAAAAAGGTAATGCTTTAGCTTGGTCTTCATCAGGCCATAAAGGCTTTAAAGGTTCAAGAAAATCAACTCCGTATGCTGCACAAATAGCTGCAGAAGACGTAGGAAACAAAGCTAAAGAATTTGGTTTGAAAAATCTAAAAGTTGAAGTTTCGGGCCCAGGTTCGGGAAGAGAGTCAGCTCTTAGATCATTGCAATCTATCGGTTATGTAATTACTTCAATAAAAGATGTTACACCAATTCCACATAATGGTTGCAGACCAAGAAAAAGAAGAAGAGTTTAGAGAAAAGGAGTATTTGAGTGTTACAAAAAAACTGGAGCGAATTAATTAAACCAACTAAAATGGAAGTCAATGTTGAAGAAAGTAATGGTAGAATAGGCAAGCTTACTGCTGAGCCGTTAGAACGTGGATTTGGGTTAACCTTAGGTAATTCTATAAGAAGAATTTTGCTATCTTCATTACAAGGTGCTGCAATTACATCTATTAAGATTAAAGGTGTTGTTCATGAATTTTCCACAATACCTGGTGTCAAAGAAGATCTAACAGATATTTTACTAAATTTAAAATCTATAGGTGTAAAAGTCCACTCCCCTGGTTTAAAAAAAATGTATTTAAAATCAACTGGTTCTGGAGAGTTAAGGGCTGGCAATTTTGAAACTGACTCTGAAACTGAAATTATGAATCCAGATCAACTTATAATGACTCTTGACTCAAATGCTGATGTTGAAATTGAAGCAAATGTTGAAACAGGTAAAGGTTATGTTTCGGCTGAAGTGGCTGAAGATGACAACAAAGTTATTGGAGAAATTAAATTAGATGCTATGTTCAGTCCAGTCGTAAAAGCTTCATACAAAGTTGAAAATAGTAGAGTTGGTCAAGTTACTGATTTCGATAAATTAGTTTTGGAAGTTGAAACCAATGGTGCAATATCTCCAGATGACGCAATTGCCTTAGCAGCAAGAATACTACAAGATCAGCTTCAACCATTTATAAACTTTGATGAGCCTGAGGTTTTACCAGATCAATCTCAGGTCGAGAGTCTTTCTTTTAATTCAAATTTATTAAAAAAAGTTGAAGAGTTAGAGCTATCAGTAAGGTCAGCCAATTGTTTAAAAAATGATAACATAATTTATATTGGTGATTTAGTTCAGAAGTCTGAGTCTGAAATGTTAAGAACACCTAACTTTGGGCGAAAATCTTTAAATGAAATCAAAGAAGTTCTTCAACAAATGGAACTTAATCTTGGTATGTCAGTTCCAGATTGGCCTCCTGAAAATATTGATGACCTTGCAAAAAAATATGAAGATCCATTTAATAAATAAATATGAAACATAATATTAAAAATAAAAAACTAAATAAAACTTCGTCTCATAGAAAAGCTATGTTTATGAATATGTCAAATGCCCTTATTAAACACGAGCAAATAACTACAACTTTGGCAAAAGCTAAAGAACTAAGAAGATTTGTCGAAAAAATTGTTACTTTAGGAAAAAAGGGTGATTTATTATCAAGAAGAAAGGCAGTATCTATTCTTCAGGATCAAAAAATGTCAAAAAAAGTTTTTGAAGTATTTGCTGAAAGATACAAAGAAAGAGCTGGTGGATACACTCGAATAATTAAGTTAGGTAACAGGTATGGAGATAATGCTCCAACAGCTGTTATCGAATTTGTTGATAGAGATGAAGACGCAAAAGGATTAGATAGTGGTCCTGTAATTGAAAAAAAATCTACTGAGGAAGTAGAAGAACAACCTACAGCCTAAACATATTGGTTAACTTAATATTAGTCGCCACTGGTGGTGCAGTTGGAGCAGTTTTAAGATATCTCTTAACTATTATTAGCAAAAATTTATTTGTATCTAGTATTTATGGAACTATTTCTGTCAACATAATCGGCTCTTTTTTAATTGGATATTTTATAACATCTAATTTTGGAAATAACTTATCTGAAAATTTTATAAAGTTTTTTTTAATTATTGGCCTCTTAGGATCTTTCACTACTTTTTCTGCATTTTCCTATGAAGTCCTAGATCTAATAAATTCAAAAAAATATATTTCTTCTTTTACTTATATTTTTATTTCCATTTTAATATGTATAATATCTGCATACTTAGGAACTCTATTAAGTAAGCTTTGATTTGATTAAGAATATTAAAATTCTAAATAATTTTAACCAAAGATTGGATAAATATCTTAAACAAAGATATACGTCTTTAACGCAAGGATTTATTGAAAAAAATATTAGAAAAAAAAATATTTTAATAAATAACTCATCTACTAAAGCAAACTATTTAATTAAACTTAATGATGAACTTAGAATATTAAATTATCATGAAAAACTCTATAAAAATAAAATTATTTATAAAAAAAATATAAAAATATCTAAAGAAATTTTAGTTGAATTTAAAAAATCAATAATATTTGAAAATAATGATTTTATTGTCTTAAATAAATGGTCTCAAATAGCTACTCAAGGAGGAAGTAAAATAATAACTTCGATAGATCATATAATTAATAATATTAATGCACAATACAGATTAGTGCATAGATTAGACAAAGAAACATCAGGACTTCTGTTAATTGCTAAAAATCTTAATTATGCTAAAAAACTATCTTTTCTTTTTAAACAAAAAGAAATTAGTAAATTTTATATTGCAATATGTGAAGGATTCCCAAAAAATAATATCTCTCAAATTAAACTAGAAATTAAAACTAAAAAACTTAAAACTGAAGATACTTTAACAAATTATAAAGTATTAAATAAAAACAAAAGAATTTCTTCAATATTATTTAATCCTCATACCGGTAAAACTCATCAGCTTAGAATAGTTTCTAAAAATCTTGGGTGTCCAATTGTTGGAGATCATAAATATAATGTATATTCTAAATATACAAAAGAAAATTTAATGTTACATGCATTTGCTTTAAGATTTACAATAGATAAAAAAAAATTTGAATTTATTTCAAATTTACCAGATGATTTTCTTAAATTCATAAAAAAAAATAATTTAAAAATTAATAAAGATTTAAAAAATTATTTAAATAGTTCTTAGTTTTTCTATAAATATTTCTTTAAATTTATTATCAAATTCAGATTGGTCTAATTTAATACCTAGCTCTTCCATTGAAGTATTTTGATATTCTTTTAAACCACATGAGTAGATATAATTGTAATATTTGAGATCAGGATTAATATTGAAACTTAAACCATGGTATGTAATCCACTTTTTAATTCGTAATCCAATTGCACCAATTTTTTTTTCTTTATCAAATGTAATATTATTACTTTTAGTTACCCAAATACCAACTCTATCTTTAAAGGCTTGTGCTTCAATATTATATTCAGCTAAAAAAGAGATTAGAGAATTTTCAATTATAGAAATAAACTTTCTTATATCTTTTTTTTTATTGTTTAAGTTTAACATAAAATAAACAATTCTTTGTCCTGGTCCATGATAAGTTGTTTTGCCACCACGATTTGTCTTTAAAACTTCTATAATATTTGGATCTAATATTTCCTCATTTGAAGCACTTGTTCCTTGAGTGAAGATATGATTATGACTAAGAAACCATAGTAATTCTTTGGAATAATTTTTACTGATTTCTCTTACTTTAGACTCCATAAAAAACATTGACTCCTGATAACTTATTTCTTCATTAGAAATTTTAATTTCAATCTGATTCATGTCATTCATATACTTTATTGATAGTTAATATCCTATCTGATATTTAGTTATACTATATATGCGGCTGTGGCGGAATTGGTATACGCGCAGCGTTGAGGTCGCTGTGGGATTTATCCTGTGGAAGTTCAAGTCTTCTCA
>NZJU01000005.1 GCA_002692325.1 Candidatus Pelagibacter sp. | reverse complement strand
TGGAGTCCGAAATTATCAAGCTAGAAATAATTTGAAAGAGATGAAAAAAAATGATTTATGTTTTTTTTATCATTCAGTAACAGAAAGAAGTATTGTTGGTATTGTTAAAGTAGTAAATGAATATTATCCAGATCCTACTGATAAAACAGGCCGTTTTGTTGTGGTTGATGTTAAAGCAACTAAAAAACTAAAAAACCCGGTCTCTCTAAATCAAATAAAAGAAAATAATAAGTTAAAAAATATTGCGCTTGTTAAACAAAGTAGGTTGTCTGTAATGCCTTTAAAAAAAATTGAATGGGATATAATAGTTAAAATGTCAAATTAGCCTAAAAAAATAATTACTTGTTGATATTTAAATAAATTAGAATTAGTCTCTAAATATGGAAATTAAAAAGGAATGGCTAGAAAATGCAAAGGTTAACGAAGAAAAATATTCTTCAATGTATGATCATTCTCTTCAAAACAATGATGAATTTTGGGCAGAACAAGCACAAAGAATTGATTGGATTAAAAAATTTACAAAAATCAAAGATATAAAATATTCAAAAGATGATGTTAGTATTAAATGGTTTGAAGACGGAAATCTTAATGTGTCTTATAATTGTATAGATAGGCATGCTAAAAATGATCCTGATAAAGTTGCTATAATTTGGGAAGGTGATGATCCAAATGAAACAAAGAAAATAACTTACGAAGATCTTCTAATAAATGTATCAAAAACAGCAAATGTACTTAAAAAAATAGGTGTAAAAAAGGGTGATAGAGTAACAATATACTTAACAATGATACCTGAGCTAGCTTATATTATGTTAGCCTGCGCAAGAATTGGTGCTGTACACTCAATTATTTTTGGTGGTTTTTCTGCTGAGTCTATAGCTGGTAGAATTAAGGATTGTAAATCTGAATATGTAGTAACAGCTGATGAAGGAATTAGGGGTGGTAAAACTATTCCTTTGAAAATAACTACAGATAAGGCTCTAGAATCATGTCCTGATGTAAAAAAATGTTTAGTAGTAAAACGAACTAATAAAGAAATAAAGTTAAATAAAGATAGAGATATATTTTATGATGATCTTATAAATAATGTAGATAGTTTTTGTGAACCAGAAATTTTAAATGCTGAAGATCCCCTTTTCATTTTATATACCTCAGGATCAACTGGTAAACCAAAAGGTGTTATGCATACATCAGGTGGATATATGGTCTATGCTTCAATGACCCATGAGTATATTTTTAATTATAATGATGGAGATATATATTGGTGTACTGCGGATATAGGATGGATTACTGGTCACAGTTATATAATTTATGGACCACTTGCTAATGGTGCCACAACTTTAATGTTTGAGGGTGTTCCTAATTATCCTGACTTCTCAAGATTTTGGCAAATAGTTGATAAACATAATGTGAATATATTTTACACAGCTCCAACTGCTATAAGGGCATTAATGCGAGAAGGTGATGATTATGTATTAAGAACTAGTAGATCATCTTTAAAACTTTTGGGAACAGTTGGAGAGCCTATAAACCCAGAAGCGTGGAAATGGTATTATGAAATCCCAGGTAATTCAAAATGTCCAATTGTTGATACTTGGTGGCAAACTGAAACTGGTGGTATATTAATATCTCCTCAAACTGGTGCTATAAAATTAAAAGCTGGCTCTGCCTCAAAACCATTTTTTGGAATAGAACCTTGTATTGTAGATAAAGATGGTAGAGAGCTAAAAGGACAGTGTGAAGGCATGTTGTGCATGAAAAGGTCATGGCCTGGTCAAATGCGAACTGTGTATGGTGATCACAAAAGATTTATTGAAACGTATTTTTCACAATTTGATGGAAAATATTTTACAGGAGATGGGTGTAAAAGAGATAAAGATGGGTACTATTGGATTACAGGTAGAGTAGATGATGTAATAATTGTTTCAGGGCATAATCTTGGTACAGCAGAAATAGAAAGCGCTTTTGTATCACATAAAGATGTTTCAGAAGCAGCAGTAGTTGGATATCCTCATAATGTTAAAGGAAATGGTTTGTATTGTTATGTTTCTCTTAAAGTTGGTGTGGATTCAACAGATGAATTAGTTTTAGATTTAAAAAAAACTATTAGAGATAAAATTGGTCCTATTGCTACACCAGACTATATTCATATTACTCCTGGATTACCAAAAACTAGATCGGGAAAAATTATGAGAAGAATTTTAAGAAAAATAGCCTACAATGATTTTGAAAATTTAGGAGATACATCAACTCTTGCAGATCCCTCTGTTGTAGAAAATTTAATTGTAAATAGAAAAAATCAATAAACTTTTATCTTGGCTCCCAGTGTTTTAAGCATCTAGGCTCATAAATATTTGCTGCACCTACTTGTGTTCTTAAACCGCCTTCAGTTTTTCTAAAGGTTTTAGTTGCTTCAAGACCACAGACATTACAAAATCCATAAATTTTGATAATTTTATCAGATAAACCTAAAAGCATTGAAGAGGTTTCCCATGGCTTTCCTCTTGAATCTTGATCAAGACCAGCACAAACAACGTCAATTCCTTGATTAAGAATATTTTCAACATTTCTAAGAGTATCATTGGTGTCCATATATTGAATTTCATCTAAAAAAACCATGTCCACTTCATTGCTCTTAAAATTAAATTTCTCTAAAACCCTATCCCAGTTATTCATTGCAAAGCATTCATGACTTAAGTCATTATGTGTAATAATTCTTTCATTTGAATATCTGTTATCTATACTAGGCTTAATAACTACAATTTTTTTACTCTGATGTTTAGCCCACAGAATCCTTTTTAACAACTCACTTGTTTTTCCAGCAAACATCGCACCAACAATTGTCTCTAAATTACCTCGCATAACTCAATATATTTTATTTTTGATATTTATAATATAGTTAATTTAAATAAATAAATATTTAATATAATGATTGAAGGCGAAAGAATTAGATTAGACATACATAATATTCTGTATGCTGTGAATAAATTAAATAAAAAATTAAATAATTCTTCAATTTTAAATAAAATCAATAAATATGAAAAAAAAGATTTAGCTTTTTTAATGAATGTATTGCTTAATACAATGAGATTACATTTGCATACACATAAAATAATAAAAATATATATTAAAAAAAAAATTAGAGATCATGAAAGAATTTTATTACAAAGTGCGATTACACAAATTATTTTTTTAGATTTTAAAACTTATGCAGTAATTAATTGCTCCGTAGAGATAGCAAAGAAACTAAAAATTTATCATGGTCTAATTAATGCCTCTTTGAAAAAAATATCTCAAGACAAAAATAGATTAAAGAAAATAGAAATTTTTTATCAGGATTTTCCTGAATGGTTTAAAAAAAAAACTGACGATTTAGAAACAAAAGAAAAAAATACTTTCTTAAAAAATTTTTATAAAGAACCAGATTTACATATTGTTTTTAAAAATAAAAATAGGCTTGAAAAATTTAATAAAAAAATCATTAAAACATCTGATAGTTCTGGTTTTTTTTTAAACAAAGAAAATATTAGAAAAATAAAATCATATTCAGATGGGGATTGGTGGGTCCAAGATTTTTCATCTTTTTTTGCTTTGCAAAATTATATGCCAAGAAGAAAGGAAGATAAAATTCTTGATGCTTGTTCAGCACCTGGGGGTAAAGCTTTTCAAATTTTAGCGAAAAAAAGAGAAATAATCTTAAATGATAAAAGCCATTCTAGAATTTTAAAACTTAAGACTAATCTTAAAAGATTAAGATTTAATGCAAAAATAATAAATGAAGATTTTTTAAAATTTAATGAAAAGCAGAAATATGATTTTATAATTATTGATGCGCCATGCTCATCAATAGGCACAATAAGAAAAAATCCAGAAATTTTTTTCAAAAAAAGTAGTCCTGATTTCAATAGCTTAATTAAAATTCAAGAAAAATTATTAAAAAAGGCTGCTATTCTTCTAAATAAAGAAGGTTTATTGCTTTATATGGTTTGTTCTTTTTTCAAAATTGAAACTAAAGATCAAATAAATAAATTTCTAAAAAAAAATCATGATTTTGAGCTCCATAGTTTTAATTTTGGAAGTCAAAATACAGATCAATCTGAAATTGTTGATAACAATTTTATGTTTACTCTACCAAGCAAAATAAATGGCAGAAGTATTGATGGTTTTTTTGCAGCATATCTTAAAAAAATAATATGATTTCAAAGATAAGAAAAATAATTAATGTTTTTGTTTTGTTTAAGTTTTTTTCAAATAAAAATTTAGTATTTGTTGATTTAAATTTTAGAAGAATTGATTTTACAAATTACACAATAATTAAATCTTTTATTTTTAAAAATAATTTTTTTAAACTAAAAGATAAAAGTGTACATAACTTTGACTTTCTAAATTTTTCAAACAAACTTGGTGGAAAAATTGGTTTAAATTTATCAAAAAAAACTATTTTTCAATGGCATGAAGAAAATAAGAATAAATTAAATTTTCCATGGTCTGAAGATTTAACCTCTAAAAGATTTATTAACCTATTATATAATTATGAATATGTTAACTCATCCTCAACATTAATTGATAAAAAAAAATTAGACTACATAATCAATTATCACATAAACAGAATAATATTTGATTTTAATTTAAAAAAAATTAGTCAAATTTCCTCATTTGATTTAGTGGCCTACGCACTATCATCTCTTATATTAAAAAAATTAACTAGCGATAAAATCAATTATATTAAATTTATAATTGAGAACCAAATTGATAAATTAGGAATGCATAAAAGCTATAATATTTTAGATCATGCTAAATATATTAATAACTTAAATGAAATTAAAAATATTTTTTTGTATTTTAAGATTAGTGAAACAGATCAACTTAATGAAATAATATT
Source organism: Candidatus Pelagibacter sp. (assembly GCA_002692325.1). Next base: position 10,119 of record NZJU01000005.1, on the reverse strand, counting down.
AAAAATGACCTCTATATTAAATCAGTATTTCCATATTGATGGCACAATTCCTCTTTTTAATGGCTCTAATAATATTTACACTAAGATCATAACCGATAGCATTAATAAAGATACTTACTTTAAAAAAAGAAATTTTTCTAATATTAGCAATGGCATAGCTTTTTACTCAGATAAAAATAAAAGGGTTTTTTTTGATGTAGTACAACCCAATAAAGATATGATAAGTTCAAATTTAAGTGCTGGAACATTATCTATTGAAGTAAGTGGTTATGGAGAAAAAATTTTTACAAATTGTGGTGCATCAGAAAGCTTTGGTAATAATCCTGAGTATTTACGTTACAGCGCAGCTCATTCAACTATTGTTTTGCAAAATACAAATATCAGTGAAATTAAGTTAGGAAATCCTCATATAAGATTTCCTCAGTCAGTAGCATTTAGAAAAGAAACTAATAATGAATATGAAGTGTTTGAGGGCTCACACAATGGATATCTAAAAAAATTTAATAAAATAATTAAAAGAAAATTAATTATTTATAAAAACGATAACAAGATTACAGGTGAAGATAGTTTAATTTCAATTAAGAATACAAAACATAGAAATATATATCATATTAGGTTTCATTTAGTGGATGGATTAACTTTTAATTTTACAAATAATAAAAAAAATATAATTTTAAAAACAAAATTAAATAATATTTGGTTATTCAAGAGTGATGTGGAATTAATAATAGAAGATAGTATTTTAGTTGATAATAATTTAACAAGATCAACTAAACAGATAGTTATTAAAGGAATAATAAATAATAAAAAAATTATAAATAAATGGTCATTAGAAAAAATTTAGAAAAAAAATATGCTTTAATTTCTGTCTTTGATAAAAAAAAACTTAGGTATTTATGTTTAAATTTATCAAAATTTGATTATAGTTTTATTTCTAGTGGCTCTACTGGAAATAAAATTCGTTCAATGGGTTTTAAATGTGATGATATTTCCAAAGTAACAAACTTCAAAGAAATGCTTAATGGAAGAGTAAAAACTCTAAATCCGTTAATTTATAGTTCATTATTATACATCAGAAATAATAAAACACATAAAAAACAATTTAAATCACTTAATTTTCCAAAGATTGATATTGTGATTGTAAATTTATATCCATTCAAAAAATATTCTAAAAAAGGTAAAACCGAAAAAGTTATTGAGATGATAGATGTTGGGGGGCCAAGTTTGTTGCGAGCAGCAAGCAAGAACTATAAATATATAACTCCGATAATTAATACTACAGATTATTCTAAGCTTGTTATTAACTTAAAAAGAAATAATGGAGAGACAGACATTAATTTTCGAAAAAAAATGGCTTCAAAGGTTTTCAAAGAAACTTGTAAGTATGATAAAATAATTTTTGATTGGTTTAATGGTATTTAAAGGAAATAAAAAGAAGCTAAGATATGGAGAAAATCCAAATCAAAAAGCAGCCTTGATTTTTAAAAATAAAAAATCAATTTTTGATCATCAGATCAGTGGGAAAAAAATTAGTTATAATAACATCATTGATCTTGATAGTGGTATAAAATGTCTAAATGAATTTTATGAACCTACTTCTATAATTATTAAACATACAAATGCTTGCGGTGTAGCATCATCAAAAAATATAAATGATGCTTTCCGCAAATCATACGAAAGTGATCCTAAAAGTGCTTTTGGGGGGATTATTTTTTTAAACAGAGAAGTAAATTTAAATCTTGCAAAAAAAATAAAAGAAAAATTTTTTGAGATGATTGTTTCGGTAAATTTTAAAAAAGATGCCTTAGATTTATTAAAAACAAAAAAAAATTTGATTTTAATAAAAATTCCAAATTTAAAAAAGTATACTCATGATTATAGATCTACTATATTTGGAGACCTTTACCAATCTGTAGACCTAACTCCAATAAATAAAAAATTTTTAACTTTAGTTTCAAATAAGAAGGCTACCTTAGCTACAATGGAAGATTTAGTCTTCTCACTAAAAGTAGTTAAACATTTAAAATCAAATGCAATTGCATTATCAAAAGACAAACAAACAGTTGGATTAGGACATGGTCAGACAAATAGGGTTGATGCGCTTAATTTTGCTATTAAAAATAAGAACAAATATTTTAAAAACAAATCATTTGTCTGTGCGTCTGATGGATTTTTCCCATTTACAGATAGTATTAAGTTATTGAGTAAAAAAGGTTGTAAAGTTATTGCTCAACCCAATGGATCAATAAACGATAATAAAATCATTGAATTTGCAAACAATAATAAGATATCATTATATTTTATTAAAAATAGATTGTTTAAGCATTGAAAAGAATTCCAGAATACGTAAAAAAATTAATTAAGGAACACCCAAATATTACATCAGGGAGAAAAAATTACGCACAACATCATTTTAGAATTATCAAAACTTTAAATTTAATAAAAAAATATTTTTATTTTAAAAAATAAATCTAAAATATTAATTAACTGCTTTATTATCTTGTGAATTGTTTACTGTGAGAAAAATATATTGTAAGTATATGATATGACAAAACCAAATCTCTTCTTTTCAACTCCAGTTTGGACTATTCAATTAAGCAATTATAAATCTATCAATGAAGAAATGTACACATATATAAAAAATCAAAAAATCAATGATGAGATTGGCATTAATAAAAGTAATGTAAAAGGGTGGCACTCAAGAGATTTTAATCTTAATGACAAAGAGACTCAAAATTTTATTTCGTATATATCTCCTTCAATTGAACAAGTAATGATTGATATGAATTGGGATAGAGAAATGCAATTAGTAAAAATTAATAATATGTGGGCTATTATAAACATTGGTGGATCTGCAAATCTGAGACATCAACATGGTAATAGCACAATAAGTGGCGCTTATTATGTTCGCGCACCAAAAAATTGTGGAGATATTGTTTTTTATGATCCTAGACCTGCACCAGTTTTTTCTCATCCAAATGCAAGCTCTCCAAATTCACTAAATGCGCAGGTTAATGGTATAACTCCTAAAGAAGGTGCATTAGTGTTATTTCCAAGTTACTTAGATCATTCTGTTAACGAGAATCTTTCTAATGATGAAAGAATAGTTATTAGTTTTAATATTAGAATTCAGATTAAACCTAAGCCCTAAATATTATAATTTCTTTGGAATACTTGAGATATGTAGCCACGCTTCTCCACTTTCAATTTCTTTTAAAGTCCATTGACCATAAGCTAAATTATTAAAAATTTTATAATCAATTTTGGGGCTTTCTATTTCTTCAATTCTATTAATATTTTTTAATGTTTTTTCAGTAAAATATGCTGGAACGCCTTTGAGCATAGCTTTAAAACCAGCTGTTGATTGTAAACTTACAAAAGCCCATGCGTTCTCTAATAATGTATCTAAAGATTTTTCAGAGAACTTATTATGAACAATTAATGTTCTGTCAGAGAAATTTTTTATTAGTTTCTTGGTTTCATTAACCCAGTTTGGCTTATTATATATTTTTTTCATTGTTTCTGAAGGCTCAGATAAAATAATATAACTTCCTGATGTATTCTGTTTTTTAAAATCAAGATTTAATTTTTTCAATCTATCATCTGGAAAATTTCCTTGTCCGTTATGTATTAAATTATTATAAACAATTCGAAAGTATCCATCTAAGCTTAATACACCTGTTCTACTTTCTTTAAATTCTCTTTTAGACTGATTAAAGTAACCGTGATCAATATAATAAAAATTTTTTACCTTTTGCATAATATCAAATGTTCCTCTTAATACACCGTACGTAGCTATTGTTTTTTCATATTCTCTAAATTTATTTACATGACATAAAAGTGAATTAGAACCTTTAGCAAAATTATAACACAAAGTTCTATTTATTATGTGATCAGTATAAACAACAATTGGTTTTTCCATTATTTCAAACAATTAATTAACTGTTTAATAAATTTTAAAACTTTGTCCAATTTTTGAAATTAGGCATTAAATGCTCAAATCCACTACTATTTTTTAGCGTTAATGACACGTCTCCTGAAATAGAAATTCTTGGAGCGCTTGAGATGTTTGGTAGTGTGGCGTGGGGTGTTTTTGATGGAAATATAATAATAGTATCCTGAATTGGATCAAACATAGACTTATCAGAATTATAAACATTTGCTTTATTAATTAGAGATTTTTCAAGTTTGCTAGATGTAAATATATTTTTAGCTAACTCATTTTGTAATTCATTTGATTTAAAAATAATTCCTCCAGAATTTTCTGGTTTTAAAAGGTAATAGGCAAAACTGATATTTGACTGAGAATGAGTATGGAAATTTATCTTTTGCTCTTTTTCAGTAAAAGTAGCCCAGGATCTCTGGTAGTATATATCCAAAAGCTCTGTATTTATTTCCAGCACATTTAAATAATTTATTATTGATTTAGAAATTTTATTTGCTAAATTTTTAAATAAGTTATTCGCAAATAGAAACTCATACCCCTTAGTATCACCTGTCCAAGCATAAGAACTTTTATAATCAGATTCTTTTTCTGATCTCATATCCATAATTTCATTTACTAATTTTTTTCTTTCACTTTCATCAATTGTGATTGAGTCTTGTACTATTGTAAGTGGAAATAAATTAAATACTTTCATTATGAAAAGGTTTTTATAAATATTATATATCAGTAAAAATTATGAATATATGAAAATAAGTGATATTTATTTATCTTCTTAGTATGATTGTGTATAATTTATTAAAGTTCTCTTATTTATGAATTCAATATTAGGAATTGTTAAAGAGTATAGCAGAGTAGAAGAAACTTTATATTCTCCTGACTTAAAATCATTTTCATTTAAACATTTTTGTATTGTTAACTTGGTTGTTAATATTGCAAAAATAGAATCAATTAAAAAGATTGAATTTATTTTACTAAATGATTTTAAAAACATGACACAAACAGCAGCTGAAAAGTTTTTGGATAAATATGACTTAATAGTTCAATATTCTAATAAGTATGAAAATAGTCAAAATTATATTTCTAAAAACAAAGAAAAGTTTATTTTTATAGAAGCGCCAGTAGTTTTTAGGAGTGTAAATAAATCATTAATCTCACAAAAATATTTAAGAATAATGCATGGTGATCACTTAGGTAGAAATTATATTAAAAAATATAATAGAGACTTGGTACGTTCTAATTTTCAATTTCCTTTTTTTGAGAAGAAAAATGACAAAGGGGAAAGTATACTTTTGATCAACCAAATGGTTAATGATTCTGCAATTAGACCTATAGATCCATATATTTGGGCAAATGATGTTGTAAAAGAAATTAGAAAATATTCAGATAATAAAATTATTTTTAGGGATCATCCTCTACAGAAAGAAAAATATTTAGATGAGAAAAAAAAACTAATTAATAATGAAAACCTTTATTTGAGTGACAATGATAAAATAGAGGATGATTTATTACAAACTAAGTGCTGTGTAACATTTTCGAGTGGTTCTGCTATTGAAAGCTTATTTGCTCAAATTCCTGTAATTGCTACTGACAAAAGATCATTTGTTTATGAAATAGTTGAGAATAAAATAAGCAGTATAAATAAATTAGAAATTCCAGACTTAAATCCTCTTAAATCTGCTCTGTCCTTTACGCACTATAGTCTAAATGAAATTTTAGATGGAACATGTTGGAGAAATATTAAAAAATTTATCTAGTGGACAATTTTAAATAAGACTTTTAAATACAAGCCAAAATTTAAAGTGTTCTAAAGAGTACAAATATAATCAAGTTTTAAACCAAAAAAGCCTTTAATTTCTTCAGAAAGAACTGATGATGAAAATAATGAGGCAAAGTTAAATATAGTTAATGTAAATATAATTTTCATAATTTCTTTTAACATAAAACTCTATTGAAACTCTATTGAAGTCAATATCTATTTTTTTGAGAAGATACTCTATTTTTGGAGCGGGCGAAGGGATTCGAACCCTCGACTTCAACCTTGGCAAGGTTATTCGATAGATAAAAGTAAAGAAATTCTCTTAAAATTTATTGTATATTTCTTTTAAATCCAATCTTAAGTTGGACGTATGTTGGACGCAAATTATAAGTTAATATTGTTTTAGATTAAAAGCTCAAACTAGGACAAATATTGAACAGAATAACTAGAACATAAGATCAGGTTTATCCTTTTTACACTTCATTTTCCAATTTACGTGAATCCTTATGTCATTTTTAGATAATAAATAATATTTACCATCTTCTCTTTTTTCTGTCCCGCCAGAATATATTCTATCAATTGTTCCACTTCCGGTAACTCTATTTATGGAAACATCAAGTTCAAGTTTACTGTAATCATCTTCGTCTAATATTGATGCAAAGTATGTGATCTCATCTTCAAGAGATTTGTTCCTAGTTAAATTAGTAATGCCATCTCCAAAAAAAATACTATCTATTAAAATTGATTCATCAGTAATAATAAATTTAAAATGATCTTCTACAGATACATAATTCGATCCTTCATCTTTAGTCCAGGATTGTCGTCCATCAGAAAAGCACCACACCTCTACTTCAGCTAAAAGTGAGGTAGGTAAAAAAATTAATATTATAAATACTAGTTTAAACATTTATAAATTTATTATATAAAATAATTGTCTCGATTTAGATACTCTAATTGCTGGGACATAAAACATTATGCTAAAGGAGATTAAATGTTCAATTTTAAATATTATATAGCTAACTCTGTTAAAGATTTTATAAATAAACGGGAAAAGAGAGAAGGCCTTAAAAATATTTTTTTTAAAAAACTAGATAAAAACTTTCTTGAACTTACAAGAGAAGAACAGGTTCAAAGAATAGTAAAAATTCTGGAAAGTCAGGGTTTTAAATTAAAAAAATAGACTTGGACGTATATTGGACGTAAACCTTACACCCGCTTCATATTTGGAGCGGGCGAAGGGATTCGAACCCTCGACTTCAACCTTGGCAAGGTTGCGCTCTACCCCTGAGCTACGCCCGCTTAGATTACACAATTACCACTTTAAGTTTATAAGTCAATGTTTGAGGAAATGATTTATTTAAATCTTCTTCTATAAACAACATCAACTAGTAACATATGAGGAAGAGTCAATGCAGCAAGACCAATGAAAATTACCTTTAATATTGACTCATATAGTGAGAAATTTTGAACTAAATAGTAAATAATCCCTAAACCACCAAACCAAGAGATTGCTGTAAAAACTGACGTTGAATAAATAATAAATTTTTTATTTGTTAAATTTGAATAAATATTTTTAATCAAATGTTTGAGATGTTTATAGGTATGGAAAAAACAAAAATATATTGCAAAGCTTAAAAGTGGGTCAAAGAAATAAAAAATTAATAAAAGAAATAAAATTTCAATAACTCCTCTTCTTAATTTATTTTCAAAAATAGATAAGTATATAAAATACATTATTGACATTAGAGTTAAAAAATATGGTATAAAAAAATATTTTTGAATCAAATAAATTTTATCATTAGTAAGATATTCAAATATCAAAAAAGATTGACTTTCATTAAAAAAAATAATGCCAAAAATAATTGTCATTCCATATGTAAAACTTACAGAATACTTGTATTTATTAATTCTAAAGTTAGTCCAATCACATAATCCAAAATGAATAATAGTCATCATTATAAAAATAGTTAATGAAAAAATAGGAAAGTATAACCAAAATAAAATTACAAATAAAAACAAAACAATGTAGTAAAAAAGAAATTGTATGAATTGAATTTTCTTATCAAATCCTACCAACGCAGCGACAGCACCATCAAATGAGCCATGAGGAAGACCAATAAAAAAGATTAATAAAAATGAAATAATATTTAAAATTGTAAGATCGGCCATCATCTTACTTAAATAGTTCTTTTATAAATGGTAACTTAGGCATACTCTTAATGATCTTAAATTTAGTTAATAAATTAGAATTTCCCATCATGAAGCTTTGAAACTCATTTCCATTTAAATTAGAGGCAAGGTTAATAAAGGATTGACCATCTTCTTTATAATTTTTCAAATAATTAATGAATATTTTATCCATTTTTCTCTCTAAAAATTTGTGAATATTTACAGAATTATTATTGGAATGTTTTAATAATTGAATTTGTTTAATTAGAAATGAAAAAGCATATCCAGTTGAAGGTTTACACGCACCTCCTCTAATACCAATATTAAGAACATTAGGGTTTGATGAATTTTTTTCTGCCGCCATAAACATCGGTATTATACCTTTTTCTGCACCAATTTCTGTAAACTCAATAATATTTTTTTGGCTTAAATATTTATATATTTTTTCTCTATACCAAGAGTTTTTAAAAACGTCTTTCGAAAACACTGTAGATTCTACAAGAGCCCTGTTATGTCTAAATGGTAAGATATAAATAAAATGTAAAAGGTTTTTTTCACCAGTAAAATACATTAAAGTTAATTCATTTTCGTTAAAAGTATTATCTGACACTGTAATATTAATTCCATAGAAATGTTGAAGTAACTCACCTTTTTTTTCTTTTGTAGATCTTGAGTCATATATTTTTTCAGCATAATATTCTGTGTTGTCATCTGTAATTACTTTAAAATAATTTTTTATAGGAAAATATTTGGCAACTTTTTTATTTTTAATTTCTAGTTTATTTTTTGTTTCTAAGCAGAAGTTTTTCCATTTTTTAAAACTAATTACACAATAAGGTTTGTCACTACTAGTATGCTTTATGTTAATATTTTTATTTCCAATAGTCCATTGGTGCCATTTTTTTTCAATAATGTTTTCAAATGGCTTCATCCAGTCCGTTAACCAAAAACCAAAATAATTATCTCTTTTATTTATATCTTCATTTTCAAATGCAATAATTTCATAAGAACTATCTCCATAAAGTATTTTATTTACTGCTAAACCACTAGGACCTAAACCAATTATAGCAGCTTTATAAATTTTCATTTGGAAGACTTTCTCTTATTTTTTGGTACTTGTAATTCATAAAAGGAATAAAAATAAAAATTACAAGCGATTTAATTGTAATAATTAATTTTTCAAAAGAGTTTAAATAAACCCTCTCTCTAGAATATTTTTTTTTATTAGATTTTATCTTAATGCCAATACCTTTATAAACATTAGCTGCAATAAATATGCCTAATCTAGTAGATAAAGGGATATATTTTAAACCAGCAAAACCATTTCTATAAAATTTTTCTGATAGACTTATTACCTTATGAATTGCTTTTGATATTTTCTCATCATTTTCTGAATTAAATTCATTAAAATTATTAAGATTTTTTAGTGATATATTGGGCATCCAATTTGCTGGTAAATATATTCTTTTCATTTTTGAATCTTCGTAAACATCACGTGCTATATTTGTAAGTTGCATACCAATACCTAGATCAATTGCAGATTTTGCTGCCTCTTCATTTTTTACTCCTATAATTTTAGACATCATTAATCCAACGGTACCAGCAACATGATAGGAATATTTTATAAGCTCTTCTTTATTTTGAATTCTAATTTTTTGCTGATCAAAAATTAACCCCTGTATTAAATCAATGAAAATTGATTTATTAATTTTATTTTTTTGTAAAAAAATATTTACTTTATTATTTTTATTTTTTTTTATTTCTTCAATTGTTTTATTAAGATAGTCAGTTTGATCCTCACTATACTTATCAGCAATGTCATCAAAATATCTACAAATTGAATAGAGAATGCCTGCCTTTTTTTTTGAGTTTTTTGGTAAAAAAAAACTTGCCCAATAAAAACTTTTACCTTCTCTTTTAAGATCTGTGGAGAAATTAAGCTCTAGATCAATCATTGATATTTAATTCAGATTTAATTATATTTTCAACGACTTTAGCTGAAGAAAGAACTCCTGGTATTCCTGCACCTGGATGAGAACCTGCAGCTGAAAAATATAGGTTTTTAATTTTTTTGTCTTTGTTGTGATATCTAAACCAAGCTGACTGTGTAAAAATTGGAGCGATAGAAAAACCTGCCCCGTGCATAGAATTGTAATCATTTTTAAAATCTTTTGGGTTCATCCAAAAAACATCGGTGATATTGTTTTCTAAATCTGGCATAATTGTTTTAGACAATTCTTTAACTATT
>NZJU01000004.1 GCA_002692325.1 Candidatus Pelagibacter sp. | reverse complement strand
CATCAAAGTAAAAAGGTTAATTGAAAAATCAAAAATATAAATTGATAAAAATGTTGAAATTAGCGAGACGGGTAAAGCAATAATTGGCACAATCAGCGCTCTTAAGTTACCTAAAAATAGATAAATAATTATAGTAACTAAAATAAGTGCAATGAAAAGAGTCTTATAAACCTCTTTAATTGCTGATTTTACATAGTTACTCCTATCAAATGAGACCTCCAAATCAGTCCCTGGAGGAAGTGTTGGTAAAATATCTTTAATTTTTTTCTTAACTCCATCTGCTACCTTTATAGTATTTGCATCTGATTGCTGGTAAATACCTATACCTACTACTTGTTTTCCATTACCTTTAAAAAGAGTTCTAGTTGACTCTGCTCCTAACTCTACTCTTGAAACATCATCAAGTGTAATTATGGAACCATCTAAAGCTCTTTTTAAGGGTAATCTTTTATAATTTTCTAAATTTTGATAGGCTTTATTTAGCTTGATAGTAAGATCAATATCTTTTGACTCAATTCTTCCAGCTGGAAACTCAATATTTTCTTTTCTTAAGACTTGCTCAACTTCTTGTGTAGTTAAGTCTCTGGCCGCTAGAGCTAGGGGATCGAGCCATATTCGCAATGACAACTCTCTTTCGCCGCCCAACCTTACTCTTCCAACTCCCTTAACTGTAGAAAATGTATCAGTTAAAAATCTATCTGCATAATCTGTCAGTTCTAAATCTGACATTGTTTCTGAACTAAAAGAGAGCCACATTGTAGTTCTCATACCAGCGTTTTGTTTAAAAATTTCTGGTTGTTCTGCTCCCACTGGGAGATTATCAACTACTCTTGAAATAGCACTTCTAACATCGTTGGTTACATCATCTAAATCTAAATCCGTCTCAAACGTTAAGGTAATCCTGGAACTCTCATCTTCACTAAAAGAGTCAATGGTTTCTAAGCCAGGTGTTCCTCCTATAAAATCTTCAATCTTTTGAGTTATTTGAGTGTCCACTATTTCAGCTGATGCACCTTTATAATCTGTTTGAATAGTTACTACTGGTGGCTGGACGTCTGGAAGTTCGTCGGTTGGTATTTCCTGAAAAGTTACAAGCCCAAATATTACTAATATCAAACTCATCACTGAAGCGACAACGGGTCTTTTTATAGAAAGGTCTGTTAAAAACATGTCCTATTAATTTTTTGATTTTAGAATTTTTACTTTTAGATTATTTCTGACTTTAGATACTCCTTCAACTACAACTTCTTCACCCTCAGAAATACCCGATAAAACTGACACTTTTCCGTAGTTTCTTTTTCCTACTTCAATATTCCTTTTTTCTGCAAGATTGTTATTTATGACATATACGAAAGCTGTTTTACCTTGAATGGTAACCGCGCTTTCAGGAACACCTAGTTGTTTTTCCTCGTTATAAATTATCTTAACAGTCATTAACTGGCCCGGTATAATTTTATGATTATCATTTTTTACAATAATTCTTGCTAAAATCGATCTAGTGGAAGGATCTATTCTCGAACTTACCGATTGAATTTTACCACTAAAAGTTCTTGAAAAGGCTGAAGAAGATATTTCTGCTTTTAAATCTTTCTTAATCACTCCGACATAATTTTCAGGTATCTTTATATCGATTACAATATTTTTAATGTCATCTAGTGTAATTATTAAACTATCAGAGCCTAAAACTCCTTGAGCTATTTCTCTTTTGCCGAGTTTTCCAGAAAAATCAGCAATTATACTTTGATTATCTTTTAAAGCCACTATGATATCTCCAGCTTTAACGAGTCTTCCGTCTATATTTAAATTACCAACTATCTCGTTTTGTTTTACTCTGTAGGTTTTTGAATTTTTTGCAACTGCTGTTCCAAAAGTTTCTATACTTCTAAAAAATATTGTTTCTTCAACTTGTTTCACTATGACACCAGGTGCTGGCCGTACACTAAATTTTTTCTTAAAGTGTAAACCTATAAAATACCTCGCAGCTATAATGCTAAAAATTATTATCAGAATTAATATTACAATTATTTTAATTTTATTATTTATTTTCATTTTTTATTTGACCGTACTCGGACCAAGATCCATCGTAAATTATTGGTGTTTTATCATTAATTAAAGAATTTGCCATACCTAAAACACAAGCTGTTACACCAGAACCACATGTAAATGCTATATCTTTATCTAAATCTATTTCATTTTTTTTAAAAATATTTGATATCTCGTCTTTTTTTTTGAAAGTTCTGTCTTTATTGATTAATAATTGAAAAGGTAAATTTTTTGATCCCTCAATATTACCGCTTCTTAATCCTTTTCTAGGCTCAGCTTGAATACCTTGAAATCTTTCTTTATTTCTTGCATCAATCAACTGAAATTTTTTATTTAAAATATTTTTTTTAACCTGGTCTTTATTAATAACCAAACTTGAGTTTGTCTTCGCTTTGTAATTGGTTTTATTAACTAAAATTTTCTCGCTCGTAATAAGTTTGTCCTCATTTTTCCATTTTTCAAAGTTTCCGTCTAAAACTGATACATGGTTCGTGTCATGTCCAAAAAAAATAAAAGAGTACCAGACTCTACATGAGCTAAAAATATCTGAATTATCGTAAATAATGATGTGATCAGAATTACTTATTCCCAAGTTTGACACTATACGTTCCCATTCATCCACACCTGGAAGCATATGTGGCAAATCTGAATTTTGATTAGAATTTTTATCTATATCGAAAAATAATGAGTTTTTAATATGGCTTAAATTAAAATCATTCTCAGCATCTTTGCCTGAATTTGGCAGATGCCATGTAGCATCTAATATTTTAACTTTATTAAGATTTTGACTCAACCAATCGGTAGAAACTAATTGTTTCATCCTCGGCTCTTTTCTATATATTTTTGATGATATTCTTCAGCTTTACAATAATTTTTTAATTTAGATATTTTGGTTTGAATTTTTCCTTCAAATTTATTATTAAATTCTTTTAACACTTCAACAGCATCTATTCTTTGTTCTTCTGTTTCGTAAAAAATTTCACTTCTATATTGAGTTCCTATATCAGGAAATTGCATATCTTTTTGAGTTGGATCATGCATTTTAAAAAATAAATCCAAAATTTTTTTAAACGAAATCTTTTGTTCGTCAAAAGTCAATCTGACCACCTCAGCGTGTCCAGTGTCTCCCTTACAAACCTGCTCATATGTTACTTTATCTTTCTCACCGCCAGCATAACCTACTTGAGTTTGTATAATACCTTGTTTACTTTTGAAGTTTTCCTCGGGTTTCCAAAAACAACCAAGTGCAAGTGTACATTTCATCATAAGTTAATTATATATAACATGTGAGGATATTAAATTGTTAAGTCGAAATCAATTAGGCGTATTGTACGGTGTCGCATCAGTGGCGTGTTTTTCCATGATGGATGCTTGTGTTAAATGGCTTGATCAATTTCCAGTTGGAGAAGTTTTATTTTCAAGATTTTTTTTCGGCTTAATTCCAATTCTAATGCTGGTTCCTAAAAGTGAATTTAAAACATTCTATAAAACAACTCGACCCAAATTGCATGCTTTTAGAGCAATCACAGGAACTTTAGCAATCATCGCTCTTTTTATTGCTCTTAGAGAGATTCCTTTAGCAGATGTTGTAAGCTTAACTTTTGGAGGACCGATTTTTGTTACATTAGGTTCGATATTTTTTTTATCCGAAAAAGTTGGTCTAAGAAGATGGACAGCAGTATTCATTGGATTCTTAGGAATGTTATTTATTGTCAAACCTGCATATGATGAATTAAACATATACTATATATTTCCAATAATTTTTTGTATTTTTTTTGCATGTGTTGCCTTAAGTATCAGAAGCTTATCTTCAACTGAACCTAATTATAGAATTGCATTATACTTTTCATTATTGAGTATGTTAGTTGGCTTAGCAACTCTACCATTTGGTTGGGTAATGCCATCAAAATTTGAATTAATTCTTTTAATTTTTACAGGAATAGTTGGATCTGTTGCAAATATCTTGCTTACTATATCTTTAAGAATCGCCGAAGCGTCACTTGTTACACCCACAAAGTATTTAAATTTAGTATTTGCAATACTGCTAGGTTATTTTATATGGGGTGAAATCCCTAAAGCACTTACTTTGATAGGAGCTGGTTTAATAATTACAAGCTCAATAATAATTTTCATGCGAGAGTCCCAACTTAAAAAACAAGTAGTAAGCCCGAGACTGTGAACAAATATCCAAAGTACTGGCCGAAAGCAATTAAGATTTTGTCAAAAAAGGATAAAGTTTTAAAAAAACTAATATTTAAGTATGATGATAAATATTTGACAACTAAAAAAGATATTTTTTACTCTCTTTGCAAAAGTATAGTTGGGCAGCAAATTAGTGTTTCTGCAGCTAATTCTGTATTTAAAAAATTTAAAAAAAAAGCAAAGAAAATTAATCCCTTAAAAGTTTCCAAATTAACACTTGCACAAATTAAATCCTGCGGTTTAAGTAGACAAAAAGCGTTAGGTATCAAAGAATTGTCCATAAAGTTTATTTCGAGGGAATTTAATCCGAAATTAATTCGAAAAATGGGTGATGAGGAAGCAATTGAATATTTATCAACTTTGAGACAAATTGGAAGATGGAGCGCAGAAATGATTTTGCTTTTTACTTACAACCGATCAAATATTTGGCCTCTTCAAGATATTGGATTATTAAGAGCGATTTCTAAAAATTATAAAAAAAGTTATCTCCCACCAGAAAAATTTTTAAAAAAGCTTTATAAAAAGTTTACACCGTACTGTTCAGTTGCCACATGGTATCTCTGGAGATCAATTGATGACGAACCAATACAATATTAAGTTCCCTCAATAGTTTGATGCTGTCTTTCAGCAGAATCTTTTAAGATTGAATGAGCCTCCTGATAATCTTTTGATTTATAAAAAGTATTTGCATCTTCATAGGAAGGAAACTCTATGACAACTGTTCTAGGGGACTTTTCACCCTCATTTATTGTCGATCTGCCACCCCGAATAAGAAATTTACCATCAAACTTTTCAACTGCCGCTCTAGCTTTTACTGCATATTCTTTTAGTTTTTCTTCGTTTGTTATATTCTTATAAACACAAACTACATATCCTTTCATTTACAACTCCTTCAAAATAAATTATTTTTCTTTATGGCAGACAAACTTATCATTGATTGGAAAAAGTACAATCAAATCGTAGAAAAATTAGCAGTTCAGATCCACTCTAGTGGTTTTAAACCAAACTTGCTTATTGGAATAATGAGAGGTGGTGCCCCAATTATTGACGTTTTAAGTCGAGTTTTTAAATTAAAATGTGCTTATTTAGCAGTCGAGTCCTACTCAGGTGTTGGAACAGAGGATCAACAAGGCGATCTTATTTTTTCAAGAGAGATGAGTTCAACAGTACAGGTAATGAGAGGAAATATTTTACTTTGTGATGATTTATCTGATACAGGAGTAACACTTAATAGAAGTATTGATTGGTTAAAAAATTATCCCCCATTAAAAGGGAATATCATGGCAATTAAAACAGCAGTTCTTTGGAAAAAAAAAGATTCTACTTTTGAACCAGATTTTTGTGCGCAAAGGCTAGATACCAACCCATGGATAGTGCAACCATTTGAGCATTATGAAGAAATGAGGATAGAAGACTTAATAAAAAGACATCAAAAGAATGAAGGCTAGAAAAATAACTTTCTAGCCTTCAATTTAGAAATATTTAGGCAACTGCGAAACTAACTACACTCAAAACTGCTATTAACCAAATAGCAGGTGACGTAGTATTAAATTTTCCAGTAAATATCTTAATCAAAGCATAAGCTATGAAACTTAAAGCTATCCCGTGACTAATTGAATAAGTCAAAGGCATCGAGATAAAAGCCAAAACTGCTGGCGCAGATTCAGCAATATCATCCCAATCTATATCTGTGATATTTCTGATAAATAAAACTGCTACATACAACAAAGCAGCCCCATCAATTTCTTTTGGAAGTGAAGTTGCTAAGGGAGAAAAGAATAGGCAAGCTAAGAATAAAACTCCGATGACAAGCGACGTCATACCAGTTTTTCCACCCGCCTTTACACCTGCTCCACTTTCTACGTAAGATGTGACTGTTGTAGTTCCCATTAAAGAACCTGCAACTGTTCCAACACTATCAGAGAGCATTGCTTTGTTAATATCTTGAACTTTTCCATCTTTGCCTACTTTGCCAGCCACATTTGCTACTGAGGTTAGAGTTCCAGCAGTGTCAAAGAAATCAATAAACAATAATGTAAAGATTACTGTGGACATACCAGCTGTAAATGCAGCACCAAGATCAAATGCAAAAAGATAAGTCATCGGTGGAGGTGAGCTTACTACACCATTAAATTTGGCAAGACCGCTTACCCAAGCGATAGCGCTAAAAACCAAAATGCCTATAATAATATTTCCACGAACTTTCATTTTTTCCATAACAATCATTGAAACGAAAGCAAGACATCCAAGTAAAACAAGTGGATTTTTAATGTCCCCTAAAGTTACTAATGTCACTGGATGGTCACCAACTACACCCATAATTTCTAACCCTATAATTGCTAGGAAACCACCTATACCTGCACCTATCCCTAGTTTTGAGCTTCGTGGAATTGAATTTATTAGCCAAGCACGAATTGGAGTTAACGAGATAACTAAGAACAATACACCTGCTACTAATACTGCACCAAGAGCCTCTTGTGGTGTGTAACCCATACCTGCAACAACGCCAAATGCAACGAAAGCATTGATTCCCATTCCTGGCGCTAAACCTATCGGCCAAGTCTTTCCATAAAAAGCCATAATGAAACAAGCAATGGCAGTTGCAACAATTGTGGCAGTAAATACAGCTCCGAACTCAAAAAACCCCTTTTCAGGACCTGCGAATTCTCCTGAGAGAATAAAAGGATTTAAAAACATGATGTAAGCCATTGTCAAAAAAGTTGTTACACCAGCTACGACCTCAGTCCTAAAATTGGTTTTATGTTTTTTATAATTAAAATATTTTTCTAACATGATTCCTCCATGTCTTTAATTACCTTTATTTAGAGGGAAAATCTTTCATATTTTTTTCTAAATTCTCTGATTACAACCTAGAGGTAATATTTCTGTTTATAAATTACAAAAGTATTCTATAATTAGTTGAAATGAAAAAATTTTTATTATTTCTATTATTAATTAGCTGCACGACTGTGTCAGAAAAAATAGATGAAAATGTAAAAAAAGAAGAGGAAAAATTAAACAATTTATTAAATCAAACCGAAGAAACTTTAAAAATTGAGATGGGCAAACCTGATAAGGTAAATTTTAAAAAGGGAAGTAAAAATAGATTTTACATATATGAAAATAAAAAATTTAAAATCAAATGTGAAAGGATATTTGAGATAAATCCAAGAAATACTGTTGTAGGCTATACAAGTAAAAATTGTTTTTAAGATTTACTTGCGGAGAATACTCCGCAAGTAAGGTAAACTTATTTTATTTTATTTCAATAAGTCTTTTTTTCTTCATTTCAGGGATGATTTTTTCACAAGAAATAGTCAGTAAACCGTCTTTTAGCTCGGCACCATTTACTTTTACATCATCTGCAATAGTAAATGATCTAGCAAAAGACCTTTGCGATATTCCTCGATGAATAACTTCATCACCTTCTTTTTCTTCAGTTCTTTTAACATCTTTTGTTTTAATGGTTAAAAGATTATCTTCATATTCAACTTCTACATCGTCTTTGTTAAAGCCTGCAACTGCTAACTCAATAGCATATTTATCTTTGCCTGCTTTTCGGATGTTATACGGCGGGTAATTACTTTGTAAAGCAAGACTGCCATTTCCTAACATTGTCTCGAACTGATCAAACATATCGTCGAAACCAATGCTATAAGGTCTAAGTGAATTAAAGATCGATAGATCCTTACTTGTCATATATCCTCCTTTGTTAGCAAGGTTTATTGTCAGCCCCATTTGGCGACCGACAATTTATATATAGTAAGTGTTTTTAAATTATCAAGATTGTTATTTTAAAATTTTTGCAGTTTTTAAAATGAAAGAATATTCTTCTGCTAACTCTTTAATGGCATTGTCTCTCCCACTCATTCCACCATGACCTGCAGCCTCCATTTTACATTTTAATAATTGAGTATTATTATCACTTTTAAGATCTCTTAATCTTGCAATGTACTTTACTGGCTCTGAGTATAAAACACGGTTATCAAAAATTGAAGTCGTAATTAGCATTGGCGGATAATCTTTTTTTGCCAAATTATTATATGGAGCATAAGATAATATATACTTAAAATATTCTTTGCTTTTAATTGGATTTCCCCACATCTCCCATTCTCCAGGTGTTAAAGGCAACTTTTCGTTAAGCATTGTTGTAGTTATGTCCACGAAAGGAACTAATAACAACATTGAAAAAAATAAATCTGGCGCCATATTAGCTACAGCTCCACCAGTCAGCCCACCAGCAGAACCACCATAAAAACATACCCCACCTTTATGAGTGTATCTTTGGTCAATTAAATGATTTGCACATGCTATATAATCATAAAAAGTGTTTTTTTTTAATTTTTTTTTACCTTCGACATGCCATTCATCGCCAAGATCTCCTCCACCTCTTATATGTGCGATTGCAAAAGTAATTCCTCTGTCAATTAAACAAAATCTTGAAGCGCTAAAAGATGGAGAGACACTATGTTTGTAAGCCCCATAAGCATAAAGAAGAACTTTAGATTTTCCATTTTGTTTAATATTTTTAAGCCTGATTAAACTGATTGGTATCATCCTGCCATCATGAGATTTTGCCTTTATTCTCTCAATTGTATATTTATCTGGGTCATGTCCAGATGGTATATCTGTTTCTTTTACTAAAATCTTTTTCTTGGATACGATATCATATTCATAAATTTTATTAGGCGATGCCATACTTTCCCAGCTTACTCTAATTTTTTTTGTATTAGTATCTTTTTGCATTAAAGAGATACCTGGCACACCAATAGCCTCTTTTGAAATATTTATTTCTTCCTCATCATTTGTTTTAATATTTCTAACAAATATTTTATGGATAGCGTCTGATTTTTCAGATCTTAAAATGTAATCATCAAGAAACTCTATTCCACCAATAACAGTCTCTTTTTTTGGAGGAATAAAAGTTTCTAAATTATTAATGTTATTTATTTTGCATCTTAAAATTTTATAGTCTCTTGCCTGATGGTTTGTATGAATATAAAAATAACCCTTCCATGTATCTATTGAGTATTTTACATCTTTCTCTCTTTTTTTGAATAACACTGGTTTAATCTCTTTTGTATCAGAGGGGAAAAAATATTCTTCGGATGTAATATGATCCGATGTTGATATTATAAAATAATTTTCATCAGAAGTTATACTTATGTTACAAGTAAATGTTTCATCTTTTTCCTCAAAAATAAGTTGATCGTTTTTTACAGGCTCTCCAATTACGTGTTTAAAAATTTTTCTTGGACGATGAAATTCATCTAGCTTTGAATAAAAAAAGCTTTTGCTATCTAATGACCAGGTAATCCCTCCACTCGTATTTTCAATTACATCTTGTTCCTCCTTATAATTTTTGAGATTTCTTAGATAAATTGTGTAGTACTCAGATCCTTGAAGATCTAATGAGTAAGCCATTAATTCATCGCAATGTGAGACAGATATTGATCCAATTCCGAAATACTCTGAACCTTTATTTTTTTTTTCAAGGTCACCATCAAAATATATTTCTTCTGGTTTAGTTCCATCTATAATCTGTCTAATTCTTTTTCCGTAATTTCCTTTTTTTTCAGTTTTTGACCAATAGTAATATTTTTTGTCCTTAAATTTTAACGATGTATCATCTAATTTAATTTTTGATTTTATTTCTTTAAACAAATTATTTTGGAAATCTGTAATATCTCTAAAGTAGTCGTCAGTGATCTTATTATTTTCTTCAATATATTTTTTTACGTCAGGATCGATTTTTTTTGGATCTTTTAGAACTTCAAGGATATTCTCTTGATCTACCCACGAATAATCATCACTTAAGGTGATATCGTGATAATTTTTCTCATTCTTAATTTTTTTCAGTTTTGGTATAATCATATAAAGAAATTATATGAATTGGTTTTTAATTGGAATTATCATTTTTGTCATTTGTTACTTGTTCTTAAACTGGTTTGCTAAAACTAGCAGTAGAAAAATAGCCTTATTTTTAAAAAAAACCGCGGTCATTTTGTCTTTACTTTTAGCGTTTATATTTACAATAGGGGGAAAATTTATTTTTTCACTACCATTTTTTTTGATTTTATTGTCTGGACTAAAAATAAAAGGTCTCTCAGCACTGCAAATGTTTCAACTTTGGAGATTAATACAATATTTAAGAAATTCAAAAAAGTTTTCAAATAATAAATTTTCAGGATCCTCATCTGTGACGTTAGATGAGTCGTATAAATTATTAGGTTTAAAAAAAGGTTGTTCAAAAAATGAAGTAGTCCAGTCTGCGCAAAAATTACAAAAAAAAATTCATCCAGATATGAATAGAGACGTAAACACTGAAAGATTAAGTCAATTAGTTAATGAGGCAAAAGAGAAAATTCTTAAAACAGATTTTAGCTAGTTAGTAGCTCAATTGTTCTTTTTAATACTTTTTCAAAAGAAATTTTTTCTGTGCCTAAAGT
>NZJU01000003.1 GCA_002692325.1 Candidatus Pelagibacter sp. | reverse complement strand
TGTTCTAGCTAATGTGATGGGTAAGCCATTTAAGACTATTTTTAGTGAATTTTTTGGAAAAAAAGTATCCGCAAAAAAAGATTTTGAAGGAGATGTAAAATATCACTTAGGAGCCTCTTCAAATAGAGAGTTTGATGAAAATATTGTTCATATAAGCCTTACGGATAATCCCTCTCATTTAGAGGCAGTTAATCCTGTAGTTCTTGGGCAAGTAAGAGCTAAACAATTTTTTCATAACGATCCGAAAAGAAAAAAAGTAGTTCCAGTTTTAATTCACGGTGATGCTGCATTTGCAGGACAAGGAGTAGTCGCAGAGTGTTTTGCGATGTCAGGCTTACCTGGGCACAACACTGGTGGAACTATACATCTTATTGTTAACAATCAAATTGGATTTACTACTGCACCTAGATTTGCTCGTTCATCTCCATATCCCTCTGACGTTGCTAAATTAGCGCAAGCACCAATTTTTCATGTAAATGGTGATGATCCCGAAGCTGTTGTGCACTGCGCAAAAATTGCAACAGAATACAGACAAAAATTTAATAGGGACGTTGTTATTGATATGGTGTGTTATAGACGATATGGACACAATGAGGGAGATGAACCTTCATTCACTCAGCCTTTAATGTATAAAGTAATAAAAACTCAACCAACAACTCTTTCAATATATGGCAATCAATTACATAAAGAAGGATTAATTCTTAACGAGCAAATTCAAGAAGATAAAAAAAAATTTAAAGATTTTTTAGAAAAAGAGTACAAAGCATCTGAAAATTACAAATCCGAACTAAAATGGTTTGATGGTGTTTGGTCTCGATTTAAACCTGGCTTAGGAAAAGACAAAAGAGGTGTTAGCGGAGTGGAAAGATCTAAATTAATAGATATTGGAAAAAAAATATCAAAAATTCCAGATGATTTTAAAATTCATAAAACTTTATCTAAAATTTTTGATTTACGACTGAAAAAATTTGACGACAATGGACCAATTGATTGGTCCACGGCAGAGGCATTAGCGTTCGGAACACTTTTAGAAGAAGGTTTTTCTGTGAGACTTTCTGGCCAAGATTCTGGAAGGGGAACTTTCAGCCAAAGGCATGCAGTCGTAAGAAATCAAGAAAATCATCAAAGATATGTACCGCTCAACAACATATCAAGTAATCAAAAAAAATTCGAAATAATTGACAGTTTACTTTCTGAGCTTGCAGTTCTAGGATTTGAGTTTGGCTATTCATTATCTGAACCAGATACGTTGGTGTTGTGGGAAGCGCAATTTGGTGATTTCGCAAATGGAGCTCAAGTAATTATCGATCAATTTATAACGTCAGGGGAAGCCAAATGGGGCAGAGCTAGTGGCCTAGTGATGCTGCTACCTCATGGTTATGAGGGTCAAGGACCTGAACATTCATCAGCAAGATTAGAGAGATTTTTGCAAATGTGCGCAGGAGAAAATATTCAGGTTATTAATTGTACTACTCCAGCAAACTATTTTCACGCACTAAGAAGACAATTACATCGAGAATTTAGAAAACCATTGATAATTATGACACCTAAATCATTATTAAGAAATAAAAGATGTATATCATTCATAAAAGACTTTACAAAAAAAAATTCGTTCCACAGAGTTTTGGAGGATCATGCATATGAAAAAAACAATAATCTTCTTGAACTTAAAAAAGATCAAAAGATTAAAAAGGTTATAATGTGTTCAGGTAAAATTTATTTTGATTTAATTGACGCAAGAGAAAAATCAAAAAATAATGAAGTTACTTTTATTAGAATAGAGCAACTTTATCCATTCCCTGTAAAAACGTTAGCCTTACTTTTAAAGAGATATAAAAATGCAGATTTTATTTGGTGTCAAGAAGAGCCTAAAAATATGGGCGCTTGGAATACTGTGAGAAATTATATAGATCGAACTCTTGAAATAACTCGATTGAAGATAAAAAAAGTTAAATTTGTGGGTAGAAAACCATCTTCATCTACTGCGACTGGAAATCTTAATAAACATGTTGCACAACAAAGAGAAATATTAGAAAAGATAGTAGGAAAGTATAATTAATGTCAAATAAAATTTTAGTTCCAACACTCGGAGAGTCAATTACCGAGGCTACAGTTTCAAAATGGCTGAAATCCAAAGGTGAAAAAGTAAATTCAGATGAACCTTTAGTAGAACTTGAAACGGACAAAGTTAATATAGAAGTTCCAGCACCGTCGAATGGTGTACTAGAGACCATATCTGCGAAGGAGGGTCAAACGGTAAATGTTGGAGCAACTCTAGGTACTATTGGCCAATCTAAGATGCCAGTCGAAAAAAAAAATTTTAAAGTAAAAGAAAAAGCACTTCAAGATTACAAGCCTCCATTAAAAATAGATAATGAAATTAAAGAACAAGCTAGCAAAAAAAATGAAAAAGAAACAGACTCTAGTCCTAAAATGGATGAGATGAAAAACTCTAATGGTGTAACTAAAAAAGAAGAGCCTTTAATTCTTTCAAATGAATATAAGGAAGTTAGAGCTGAGGCTACTAAATCTGTCTCACCATCAGCAAGGAAATTAGCTACAGAATCAAATATTAATATCAATCTAGTTGAGGGTTCTGGTAAAAACGGCTTAATCCTAAAAGAGGATGTAATGGCTTTGATGGGAAAAAAACCAAAACCTTCAGAAAGGAAATTAACATTTGACCTGAGGAAAGAATAAAAATGACTAGATTAAGAATTACTATAGCTAAAAGACTTAAAGAAGCTCAAGAAAATGCCGCTATGTTAACAACATTTAATGAGGTTGATATGAGCGAAGTAATTTCAATGAGAAACCTTTACAAAGAAGAGTTCAATAAACTGTACTCTGTCAAGTTGGGATACATGTCATTTTTTGTAAAAGCTTCAATAATTGGCCTAAAAAACTTTCCAGCAGTTAATTCAGAAATTCAAGGAGACGAGATAGTTTATAAAAACTACTACAATGTAAGTATAGCAGTAGGCACTGATAAAGGATTAGTTGTTCCTGTTCTTAAAAAGTCTGATGAAATGTCATTTGCTGATATTGAAAAAAAAATTGGTGATTTAGGGCAAAAAGCAAGAGATGGAAGAATAACAATAGATGATTTACAAGGTGGCACTTTCACAATAACAAACGGAGGAATATACGGCTCGATGCTATCAACACCCATTTTAAATCCACCTCAATCTGCAGTTTTGGGAATGCATAATATTATTGAAAGACCAACTAATGTAAATGGCGATGTTAAGATTAGACCAATAATGTACTTAGCTTTATCCTATGATCACAGGATTATTGATGGTAAAGAAGCTGTATCATTTTTAAAAATAGTTAAAGAGTCGCTTGAGCAACCGAAAAGACTTTTTTTAAATTTATAAACATGAATAAAAAATTTGACTTAATTGTAATAGGTGGTGGCCCAGGTGGTTATGTCTGCGCAATAAGAGCGGCGCAACTAGGCCTTTCTGTTGCATGTGTCGAAAGCAGAGGAACATTAGGAGGAACATGTTTAAATGTAGGTTGCATTCCCTCAAAAAGCTTGTTGAACCTTTCGGAAAACTACAAAAAAGTAACAAAAGACTTTAACAGTCAAGGTATAGAGGTAAATAATATTAAACTTAATATTGAAAAAATGATGTCAAATAAAAATAAATCAGTTCAGGTTTTAACCAAAGGCGTAGAATTTTTATTTAAAAAAAATAAAGTGACTTACTTAAAAGGAAAGGGAGTAATATTTTCTCCAGAAGATGTCGTAGTTTACAGCGAGGGAGAGAAAAAAAATTATAAAACAAAAAATATTGTTATAGCCACTGGTTCGTCTCCAACTTCAATTCCTGGTATTGAAATTGACGAAATAAACGTTGTTTCCTCGACTGGAGCCTTATCTTTAAGAAGTGTACCCAAAAAATTAACAGTAATAGGGGGAGGTTACATAGGTTTAGAAATGGGTTCAGTATGGTCCAGATTAGGCTCAGAGGTCACTGTAGTAGAATTCTTAGATCACATAACGCCAGGGATGGATAAAGAAATATCTAAAGAATTTCAAAAAATTTTATCAAAACAAGGTATTAAATTTAAACTAAATACTAAAATGACAGCTCTTAAAAAAGATGGCACAAATATTAAAGTAGAATGTCAAGACAATGTGTCAAAAGAAAAATATTCAATTACAACTGACAAAGTTCTAATTGCAGTTGGAAGAAAACCATATACAGAGGGTCTCAATTTAAACAAAATCGGGATTAAAAGAGACAATAAGGGAAGAATAGAAGTTAACGAAAAACTTCAAACAAGTATAAAAAATATTTTTGCAATAGGGGATGTTATTCGTGGACCAATGTTAGCGCATAAAGCTGAGGAAGAAGGCATTGCGGTAGCAGAAATCTTAGCAGGGCAAGCAGGACATGTAAATTATGATGTAATTCCAGGTGTAATTTATACTTCACCTGAAGTTGCTTATGTTGGAAAGACAGAGGAGCAACTTAAATTAAAAAATATTAATTACAAAATTGGTAAATTTCCTTTTATGGCTAATTCAAGAGCAAAAGTGAACAATGAAACTGAAGGTTTTGTAAAGATACTTGCTAATAGAGATACAGATAAGGTTTTAGGAGTACATATTATAGGTCCTCATTGCGGTGATATGATTGCAGAAATGGCTTTAGCTATGGAATTTGGAGCTAGTTCTGAAGATATTGCCCGGACTTGCCATGCTCATCCTACACACACAGAAGCAATAAAAGAGGCAGCATTAGCTGTTGATAAAAGACCAATTCATTTTTAAATATTGTTAATTTTTATAAAATTACAGAATGCAATATCCTGTTCTAATAACAAAAAAGATACAGTTTCCTTTTACTTACAGTTCTGGAAAAATTAAAAATCTTAAAATTGGTGACTTAGTCATAGTCCCTTTTGGTAAATCTGATGAAATTGGAGTTGTTTGGGACAAAGAACAAATCACGTCAAAAAATTTTAAAGTGAGAAATATTAAAAAAAAATTAAATTTTCATCTAAATAAAAATCTTATAAAATTTATAAACGAATTTTCAACTTACAATTTGAGTTCTAAGGGATTAGCTTTAAAATTGTGCCTTAGCAATAAAAATTTTTTTTTAAAAGACGATGAAGTTAAATCTAAAAAAATTTTCTTAAAAAAAAATCTTCTTAAATTAAGTGATGAACAATTTAGAGCTGTAAATCATTTTAGTAAATTTGAAGACAAGTTTAATGTAAGTGTCCTACAAGGCGTAACAGGATCAGGAAAAACTGTAGTTTACTTTGAAAATATAAGAAATATCTTAAATAAAAATCAGCAAGCTCTAGTTTTATTACCTGAGATATATTTAACAAGCCAAATAGAAAAAAGATTTTTTGATTTTTTTGGTTTTAAACCAGACTTATGGCATTCAAAAGTTTCTTTAAAAGAAAAAAGAAAAATATGGCAAGGTGTTGCAAGGAATAAGATAAAAGTTGTCTTAGGTGCTAGATCATCCTTGTTTTTACCTTTTCAAAACTTAAAATTAATCGTAGTAGATGAAGAGCATGACTCGTCATACAAGCAAGAAGAGGGATTAATATACAATGCAAGAGACATGGCTATACTTAGATCTTCAATAGAAAAAATACCAATAAATTTGATTACATCTATACCGTCAATAGAAACTTTCAATAATATAAAGAATAAAAAATACACATCTATAAAATTAAATCAAAGATTTAATAATTTTCCTTTTGCTTCAGCAAAAATAGTTGATTTAAATCTTAAAAAACAAAAAAATAATTATATAGCAGATGAAACTTATAATTTAATCAAAAGGCATATAAACCAGGGAGATCAAGTCCTTTTTTTTATTAACAGAAGAGGGCACTCCGTAATGCTAATATGTAAGAATTGTGGGTTTAGATTTTTATGTGAAAACTGTACAACTTATCTAACTTACCACAAAAATGTAAATAAACTTATTTGTCATTATTGTGGGCAACAAAAAAAGATAGAAAATTTTTGTAAAAAAAATAATCAGTATTGTGACTTTTACAAATATGGTCCGGGAGTAGAAAAAATATTTGAAGAATTGAAAAGTAAATATCCAGAAAAAAATATTGAGATATTTTCAAGTGATTATCTGAAAAGTAAAAAAAAAGGAAAGAAAATTTTAAAAGATATAGAGGAAAATAAAGTAGATATTATTGTAGGAACTCAAATGATTTCAAAAGGTTACAATTTCAATAAACTCAATTGCATAGTCGTGATTGATGCTGATTTCTCTGGAAAAGGTTATGATTTAAGATCTACTGAGAGGAATATTCAATTATTTAATCAGTTAAGTGGGAGGGCAGGACGTTTTTCAAAAGACTCTCTCATTGTCTACCAAAGTCTTTTTCCTTCAAATTTTTCAATAAAAAAGACTTTAATAAATAACCCTGAAGATTTTTTGACAAAAGAACTAAACTTAAGAAAGGAAAACAATTTACCTCCCTTTAAAAGATTAATCGCAATAATAATATCCTCTAGGTCAAAAGAAGTCAGTTTTAAAGGCGCTAAAGAGTTAAAATTAGAATTTTTAAAGAATAAAGATATAGAAGTTTTAGGACCAATAGAGTCACCTCTATCTAAAATTAAGAATTATTACAGGTCCAGGCTTTTGTTGAAATTTAGCAACGAAAAATTAATGCAAAAAAATATACGAATAATGCTACAAAAACTAACTATTTCCTCTAAAATTAAACTCACGGTTGATGTTGATCCAATAAACTTTTCCTAGTTCTATCTTATCATCTTGATGGAGATAGTCTCTTATGGTACCACCTGACATTCAGAATATTCACGTAAGGTGCAAAATTGGGAAAAAATAAATCATTTTTAACAGAAACTTCAGTAAGGTATGCACTTGCTTTGCTCGAAATTAGCAAAGAAAACTCAAACTTGGATCGTACAAAAAAAGATATAGAAAGTTTGATGCAACTGTACATCGAGAATAAAGATTTTGAGAATATTATAAAAAATCCAACTTATAATAAAAACGAGCAAACTTTAATCGTAAAAAAATTAGCTGAGAAAATCGATTTTTCGGAAACTACATTAAATTTTTTATTTCTCTTAATTGAAAAAAGAAGAATATTTTTCCTCTCAAGTATTCTTAAAAGTTTTCAAAATCTTCTAAACAAAGAAAAAGGCGAGGTAAATGCTGTTCTTACTTCGGCAAAAAAATTGAATGATGGAGAAATTAATAATTTGAGCAAAGAATTATCAAAATCAATCAACAAAAAAATTATGTTAAAATATGAAATAGATCAAAATTTAATTGGAGGTATAAAAGTTCAACTAGGAAGTTTAATGATAGATACATCAATAAAAAACAAATTAAAAAAATTTGAACAAATATTAATGGAAAAATAATGGATATCAACCCATCAGAAATTACAAAAATTTTAAAAGAACAAATTAAAAACTTCGGTAAATCCGCAGAGGTTTCTGAAGTTGGCAAAGTCTTGTCAGTTGGCGACGGTATAGCAAGAGTATATGGTTTAGATAACGTTCAAGCTGGTGAAATGGTCGAGTTTAAAGATGGCTCTAAAGGAATGGCTCTTAACTTAGAAAGTGACAATGTAGGAGTTGTTATATTTGGAGATGATAGAGAAATTAAAGAAGGCGATACTGTTAAAAGAACAAATTCAATTGTAGATGTTCCAGTTGGCAAGGAGTTACTGGGACGTGTAGTAGATGGTTTAGGCAATCCTATTGATGGAAAAGGTAATTTACCATCAAATATTAAAAAAAAAAGAGTTGAAGTCAAAGCTCCAGGAATAATACCGAGACAATCTGTAAATGAACCAATGCAAACTGGACTTAAAGCGATTGATAGTTTGATCCCTATTGGAAGAGGACAAAGAGAACTTATAATTGGTGACCGTCAAACAGGTAAAACTTCTGTCATTGTTGATACAATTATAAATCAAAAGGAAATTAATAATCAGAAAGATGAATCAAAAAAATTATATTGTATTTATGTTTCCATAGGCCAAAAACGTTCAACCGTAGCTCAGATAGTTAAGACACTTGAAGATAACAATGCAATGGAATATTCTATTGTTGTTGCAGCAACTGCATCAGATCCTGCACCACTTCAGTTTTTAGCACCATATACAGGCTGCGCAATGGGTGAATATTTCAGAGACAACGGTATGCATGCTGTTATATTTTATGATGATTTATCCAAACAAGCTGTTGCTTACAGACAAATGTCTCTGTTATTAAGAAGACCTCCTGGAAGAGAAGCGTTTCCGGGTGATGTATTTTATATTCACTCAAGATTACTAGAACGCGCAGCTAAAATGGGAGAAAAAAGTGGGTTGGGATCTCTCACCTCACTACCTGTAATTGAAACACAAGCTG
>NZJU01000002.1 GCA_002692325.1 Candidatus Pelagibacter sp. | reverse complement strand
TACTGTTTTTAGGTTTAAATGTCCAAAACATATAGCAGAAATGCCATTAACTGGTGATTTAACAACAGGTGTTTACTGGAGACCGGAAGGTAAAGAATATTTAGCAGGATCACCAAAACCTGTTTGGGACGCAGATGATTTAGAGCCAGAATGGAATGATTTTGAGGAATTAGTTTGGCCAGGTTTAGCAAAAAGAATTTCAGTTTTTGAAGAAATTAAAATGACAGGCGCTTGGGCTGGTTATTATGACTGCAATAAATTAGACAATAATGCTGTGGTTGGAAAACATCCTGGATATAAAAATGTTTATATGGCATCTGGATTTACTGGAAGAGGTTTAATGCAAGCCCCTGGTATAGGAAGAGCTTTAACAGAATTAATAACAACAGGCACTTACCAAACAATTGATTTGAGCTGTTTTTCTGTTGAAAGAGTTTTAAAGCAAGAAGAAAGAATTGAGCCTTATGTTTTATAAAATTTTATTCGCCAATCTTTTTTACAAATAATCCAAGAGTTCCATTAAAAACTGAAATAGCTAAAATTATTATTTGGCCCTTGAACGTATAAAAATCAAAAGAGGGATAAAAACTTATAGCAATGCTAAAAAATAAATAAGTTAAAATAAAAGGCTTTAAAAATTTTTTTATTCTCAAATTTATTTTTTCTTGTATTTAGCTGCCTCCTCAGAACCACTTGTTGCCGAACCTTTACTATAAGAGTGAGCACCCATCCCAGCCAATTGACCGTCTTTTACAATTAGATACTGGTCCCTAATTGGTTTTTTTTCAAAAAAACACTCTAAGATTTCTCTTACACCATCTGCGTACCTAGCTTGCGCTGATAAAGACGTACCTGACGTATGAGGAGTCATTCCATGGTTAGGCATATTTCTCCAAACATGATCATTTGGTGCTGGCTGAGGAAACCACACATCACCAGCGTAGCCACTTAATTGACCTGATTTTAATGCATCCGCAATATCATCTTTATTACAAATTTTTCCTCTTGCGGTGTTTACAATGTATGCACCCTTTTTCATTTTATTTATCATATCTTTGTTAAAAAGATTTTCAGTTTCTGGATGAAGCGGACAGTTTATTGTGACCACATCACAAACCTTAACCATTGACTCAACTGAATCATGGAAAGTCAAATTTAATTCTTTCTCAACATTTTCTGGCAACCTATGTCTATCAAAATAATGCAAATGAACGTCAAATGGTTTCATTTTTCTGAGAGCATCTAAACCAATTCTTCCTGCAGCAACTGTACCTATATGCATCCCTTCGACGTCATAACTTCTTTGAACAGCATCAGCGATATTCCAACCACCTTCGTTTACAATTCTATGTTGATTATGATAGTCCCTTACCATAGAGACAATCATCATTACTATATGCTCTGCAACAGACCTTGAGTTACAAAAAGTTACCTCAACAACGTCAATTTTGTTGTCCATAGCAGCTTGTAAATCTACGTGATCTGAACCAATTCCTGCGGTAATAGCCATTTTTAAATTTTTTGCTTTTTTAATTTTTTCTGCGGTTAAATAATATGGAAAAAAGGGCTGTGAAATTACAACATCTGCATCTACTATATGTTTATCCGCTTCGCATCCATCTCCATCTTTACTGTTTGTAACAATAAACTCGTGACCATTGCTCTCTAAAAATTTTCTTAACCCAAGTTCACCAGATACACAACCTAACAATTGTCCAGGAGTAAAATCTCTTCCTTTTGGTGTTGGCAAACTCATACCATCAGGATATTTTTCCAATTTTGGTAAATCTGATAAAGGATAAGATTTTGGCATACCACCTTTAGGGTCATCGTACAGCACACATAATATTTTCATTTTTTCTCCTTAGACTTTTTTTGAATATCTTTTTTAATGATTTTATCCTACCATGAAAAAGGATATTCAAGCAAACAAATTATTTTTTGGATATTTTCTCTTGAGTATAAATTTATTTAAAATTATTCCAAACAGGATAATAATTACAGAACCGACCATAATGGGGTTTAAAAGATAATCAAATGAAACGGATCCTAAGATTACAATTATAGGATTTCCACCTGCTGGAGGATGAGGAACATTTAATAAAATCATAAAAGTTACACCAAGCCCTACTGCTAAAGGAAGTATTACAAATAAAGGTAAATTAATAAATGAAACGAAAATCACACCAATAAATGAAGTTAAGAAATGACCAAAAAAAATATTTTTTGGTTGTGCAAATGGACTATCTGGATAACCATAAAGTATAACCATCGTTGAGCCAAATGAAGCTATTAAAAAAATACCATAGTCAGTTTTGTATGTAAGTGCAGATAAAATACCTATGGTTAAAAAAGAAAAAAGTCCTGCAAAAAAAGATAATTTAAACCTTTCCATTTTTAGATATTAATACTTTTCTTAAGGTTTTGAAAGGAAGAAGCAAACATTCCTTCCTAGAAACATTTTCTTTAGTAAAAATTTTTTTAAAAGAACTTAAATTTTTAACTATTTTTCCTTCTTTTTTTTCGTAAAAATCTATAACTTGATTACATAAATCAATAATATTATTAGCGTTCATTTCAATTATTTTTTTGGTTAACAGATTTATTGATGCTTGACAAAAAACACAAGACTTACATTCATAACCAACTTCTTTAATAACCTCATTTTTTAGTAAAAGACTTAGAGTAATTTCATCTCCGCACAATGAATTTTTACTTTTAATCCTATGTGTATAATTTTTAAGATATTTTTGGTTTTTATTTTCAGAGGCAATTTTAATTATTTGCAAATCCATTTAATATTTTTATTCTAGTTTTAATTATGACTATTCTATTTTGTCTAATAAGTTAAACAAAAAAACCTTAAAATGCCTAATATTTGATGTAGTTAACTATTAAAAATTAGTTGTTTAAAATATTAATTAATATTAAGAATCTTTAATGCTGCAATTAAAAAATGAAAAGATAGCTATACCGGTAGTATTATTTGCAGGAATTCTGTGGTCTTTTGGACCTCTGGTAGTGAGATATATTGACCAACCTGAATTAGTACCGTGGCAATATTTATTGGGAAGAGGTGTCACTATATTTTTATTACTTAATCTTTATCTTTTTTTCGAGGAGGGACTTGACTTTTATAAAAATTACAAAAAGATTGGATGGTCAGGCCTCGCTGGCGGCACAGGTTTAGGTATAGCAATGATATCTTTTATTTGGTCTATAACACACACATCTGCAGCTGTTACTTTATTGTGTCTCGCTGCAATGCCCTTCATGACAGCTTTTTTGGGTTTTTTGTTTTTACATGAAAAAATTTCAATTAATGTATGGATTTCAATTATTATAGCATCAATAGGAATAATCATTATTGCTTATGGAAATATTTCATCAGGAACATTCTTTGGGTTATTATTTGGTCTAGCATCGGCATTAGGTTTTTCTATTTTTTCAGTATCTCTTAGATGGAGAAAGGATACTCCAAAATTCACAACAGTGGCAATTGCTGGTTTATTTTGTGCGATAATTTCAACAGTTATACTAGTAGAAACAGACTCTAGCCTATTATCCTCTAGTATAAACCAGGGACTTTTTTCGGTGCATGGTACACTTGTTTGTATTGGTTTAATTTTGTATTCAATTGGATCGAAGTCAATTCAAGCAGCAGAATTAACTCTTTTATCTTTAACTGAGGTTATAGGAGGAATTTTTTGGGTATGGCTTCCAATTTTTGGGATTAATGAAATTCCTTCTAATAATACAATAATTGGTGGATTTCTAATCTTTATAGCAATCATTTATTACAGCCTGATAATTAAAAATAATAGAAGATTTATCGCATTAAATTAAAATAAAATGACTAAAGGAACCATCGTTAACAGCTGGAATGAATGGGACCCGCTTAAACATGTTATTGTTGGTAAAGCAGATGGTTGTTGTATTCCAGCGCCTGAGCCAGCATTAGATGCAAAAGTTCCAGAGGACTCCGATATGAAAGGCACATACGGCCCTAGATTAAAAGATGCAGTAGATAAAGCAAATCAGTTATTAGATAACTTTTCAGAGATGTTAAAAAAAAAAGACATTAAAGTTGATAGACCAATACCAATTAATCATAATCAAAAAATTGCAACACCTGATTGGAAAACTGAGAGTATGTTTGGCTGTATGCCTGCAAGAGATATCCTATTGACAGTTGGAAATGAAATCCTTGAAGCTACCATGAGTTATAGATGTAGATGGTTTGAATATTTAAATTATAGACCACTTTTACAAAGATATTTTAACGAAGATCATAATATGAAACATGAAAGCGCGCCAAAACCGAGACTTACGGATCTTGATTATAGGAAAGACTATTTGTCAGATAAGATAGGAAATAAAAAAAGATTGGAATGGACTGAAAAAAAATTTTTTGTAACAACCGAGGAAGAACCTTTATTTGATGCAGCCGATATATTAAGATTTGGAAAAGACTTAATAGTTCAGCACGGTTTTACTACAAATTTGAAGGGTATCGATTGGTTGAGAAGACATTTTAAAAATCACAGAGTACATGCAGTAAATTTTCCTGGCGATCCATACCCAATTCACATTGATGCAACATTTACCCCTATCAGGGAGGGTTTAATTATCAATAATCCTCAAAGAAAACTTCCTAAAAAACAAAGAAAGTTATTTGAAAACAATGGCTGGGAGATCCTAGACTCTGCCCAACCAGCGCATAACACTCCGCCACCATTATGTTATTCATCTGTTTGGTTATCAATGAATGTACTTGTGCTAGATCCTAAAACTGTTTGTGTGGAGAAAAGTGAAATTTATCAAGCAGATCAATTAGACAAATTAGGAATGGAAGTAATACCTGTTGAATTAAGAGATGCATATGCTTTTGGTGGGGGTTTGCATTGTTGCACTGCGGATGTTTATAGAGAAGGTGTGTTAAAAGATTATTTTCCCAATCAGTGATTTTAATTTTTAGTGGTACTTTTTATATCTAAGTCTTTTAGCTTATTTGAAATTTCATCACTTAAATTTTGATAATCCTCTTCCTTTGCTTTTCTTTGTTGTAATTCTAGGTATTTTAGCTTTTCTTCCTTTATTTTTTCTAAATTTTCTTTAATTTTTTGTTCTTTATCAAAATTTGCTTCCCACTCTCTTAATCTCTGTTCTTCAACGATTTTTTGATTATTTGTTTTTTCTTGTAATTGCTTTTGTTCTCTTCTTTTTCGTCTAGAATCTCTCAATTCCTTCTGTTTTTGCTCTTCTTCTCTCACTTGAAGATCGACATCTTTTCTTTTCTGCTCTTGCTCTTTTAACTGTATATTTTTTTCAAATTTTCTATGTTCAATTCGTTTTAGCTCAAGGCTGTTTTCTTTTTCAACTATACCTACTTCTCTATTTTTTAATTGATCTTGTTTGGATGTTAAATCAAATTCTTTTAAATCTAATTCTTTCTCCTTTAGTCTTAATTCTTCAAATTTAATTGAAATTTTTTCTTCTTGTTTTTTTAATTGTTCAATTTTTTTATTAACTTCTTTTTTTTCAAGGCTTAACCTACTTAGCTCTTCCTTTTTACGCTTCTGTGCTAATTCTTTTTTCTTTTGTTTCTGTTTTTCTTTAAATGTTGTAATAGCGCTTGATGTAATAGAAGCGATTTTAGCTATAGCACCATTATCTAAATTATTACGTGATTTTTTTTTCATAAAGAACTTATTAAACCAAAATAAGTGTTTTTTAACAAGATTTTTTTATATGATTGCTCAAAATGAGTTACAACTTTAAATAGAAATATTATTTATTCATTTAATTTGTTTTATCATCTTGATCACTTTTTTTTTTAATTACTACACCTTTTCTTTTCAACATTTTTTCAACTTTTTCTGGGTAGGGTTCATCAATATGTTCAGTTGATGGATTTAGCTCCATTCCCACAGGAGTAATTGTTTGAGGCATTGGAACAAACTGTGAGTCTGGGTTTTCTAGTGTTGGTCTAACTTTCATTCTGTGTATTCCAAAAATTCCAATCAGTAAGTGAAAAAAAATGATGAATATAAAAAAACCGTTGTTACCAATCAAGTTCATAAAAACTGAACACAAGAAAGGGCCACTCATAGCACCTAAGCCAAAAGCAAATTGCAAACCAGCCCCTGCTGCCACAAATTTATCTTTTGTAATGTAATCATTTGTATGAGCTAAAATAAGTGAAAATAAAGGTAAACTACAAAACGAAAATAGAACTACAAAAAAATAAAACCAATTTTT
The DNA here is from genome assembly GCA_002692325.1 of Candidatus Pelagibacter sp. The sequence continues at coordinate 4,014 of NZJU01000002.1, read as the reverse complement.
TGATGAACCTAGTCCCTGAGGTAAATACATTGTACCACTAGAAAAAATAAGCATTAAAGCAAAAAAAGCTGCACCAAAAGTAGTAAAAATAATTACTCTCCTTCTATCGAATTTATCCGAAATGAAACCAATTGGATATTGTGCAACCGCTCCTGAAATTGTTAAAAGAAAAGTAACAATTGAAATTTCAAGTATTGAAAAATTCATTTCAGCTGCATAAACCGCAAAAAATAAAAAAACTGCAGAGTGAACAGTGCCTAACAATAACGATCCTATTGTTCCAAGCGGTGACGAATTGTATAAATCTTTAATAGACATTGACAAAATTTTTTTAAAAGTCGGTGCTTTCCTCTTAGTTAATAAAATTGGTATCAATGCTAAAGACATAATTGCAGATATCAAAATAAATGGTTCAAAATTTTCTGGCTTACTAAAATTAAGTAAAAACATACCCAAGCCCATGCTTCCATATAATATGATCATGTATATGGATAAAACTTTACCTCTATTTTTATTACTTGCTCTATCGTTTAACCAACTTTCTGCGATAGTATAAATCAGAACCATTGAATATCCTGTTATGACTCTTAATAAAAACCATGAAAAAGGATTTACAAAAATAGAGTGAAATAAAACAGATAATGATGCAATCGACGCAAAAGCTGCAAAAACTCTGATATGCCCAACACTTGAAATTACGGGAGTAGCGGTTCTAGCACCAACAAAGTACCCAACAAAGTATCCAGACATCATAAAACCGGTGGACTCAAGACTAAAATTTTCAGTAACCGCTCTAACTCCAAGAAGCGAATTTTGGTATCCGTATGATAACATGATCATACTCATACCTAAAAATAAAGCCCAGGAATTTTTAACTATCTTATTCATAAACCGTCTGCTTATTATTTGTGATTTATGATTAAATCAAGAAATTATTATGTTTAACTTATGATTTTGTTAACTTTAAAAAAGAATGAGCAGCAATTGTAATAATTATAACCATACCACCAAAAATTGTTTCAATTGTTGGCTGTTCTTTAATTATTAACCAAACCCAAATTGGACCTATGATAGTTTCTAATAAAAAGAAAAGATTTACTTCAGCAGCTGTAATAAATCTTGGAGCAATAGTAACTAAAACAAATGGTATTGCTACACACATTATACACATTAATGGAACTATTATTAAATCATTATCATTGAGAGAATAATCATTAACAAAAAAAATTGCAAAAGATGCAACAAATAATTTTCCTATAACTGCAGAAGGGACTAGGTTTAATTTTTTTGCAGATCTTATAATTACTGCACCGATAGCAAGACCAAGAGCTGCGACAAATCCCAATATATCTCCATAAAGATTTCCAATCTTTATCGAGTCATAAAAAATATATACTACAGAAATAAATGTAATAAAAATAGCTATCCAAGTTTTTTTGTCAGGATTTTCATTTAAAAAAATATTACTTAAAATCGCCGACAACATCGGAGCTGTTGCAATCATAACTAAAGTATTTGCAACATTAGTATTCTGAATTGAAATAACAAATGCAATATTTGTTATTGAAAAAGTTAATATATAAGCAATTCCTTTATATCCATTCGAAAATAATATTTTAAAAAAATTACTTTGATAAATTATTACCATACCTATAAAAACAATAGTAAAAGGTATAATTCCCCTATAAAAAACTAAAGACCATGTATCAATCGAAGATAGTCTTATAAATAAAGCATCTGGTGTTATAAACAACACCGCAACAAAAGCCATTAACGACCCTTTTTTTTGGCTAGATAGTTTTCTCATTTAAATAATTATTAATTTCAGAAATGTTTCTTAATTTTTGCGAGCAGGTTTGATTTTTGCAAATTAAAATATAATGGTCGTCCTCAGACTTTTTGTAAATAAAAGTAGATTTTTCAAAATAATTTAACAATAAATAATCTCTAATTTTTTCAAATTCTTTATTAAAACCACGGAATGTAAAAGTGACATTGTTTTCACAAATATCTATAGTTTTAAAATAACTAAACATTTGTGAGTAGTTCTTATCTATCAATGAATAAAAAGATTTCATTAGAGTATGAATTTTGTTTTTAAAAATAATTTTTTCAGTAATGTTATAAATTTTATTTAGTGCAAGTAAGAAAACACTATTACCGTTAGGAATATTATTATCAATTAGATCTATAGGTTTTACAAAGAGATCATTAGTTTTTTGTGGATTTTTTTGTAATGTTTTTGTTTCTTCATCGAAAAAAATATCCCATGTTTCCATTAAAATTTTCTCACTTTTATGAAGATATTTATCATCTCCGGTGACCTCATAAAAACTTATTAAAGCTAAGGCAAAATAACTATAATCCTCTAAAAATACATCTATCTCATCGTTCTTGCTATAACAATGATAAATTTTGTTTTCTAAAGCTTGTTGTAAATTTTCAAAAAGTTTGAAAACTTCATCTTTAAGAGTTTTGTTATTAAGCACGAAAGATGAATGCAATAAAGTATATATCCAAAAACTATTTAAATCAGTTTGACTTTTGTCATCAAAAAAAGGTTTTACCCTTTTTTTTCTTTCATCGAAAAGTATTTTTTCACTTTCTTTTATGATTCTTAACTCATCATTATTTAATTTTAAGTTATTGTTTTCAGTCAATATATTTAAACCTTCAAAATTCCCTTCTTTTGTAATTGAATATTTTTTTTTAAAAATATTAATATTACCACCTAGAAGATTTTCGATTTCCAAATAACTCCAGACATAGTATTTGCCCTCTACACCCTCACTATCTGCGTCGTAAGCAGAACCTATTAAATTTTTATTATTCATGAATTCATAATTTATAAAATTAATTGTTTGAACAAGTTTATCTTTTAATTTCTCGTCTTTTTTATTAATCAAATAATTATTTATAGTTCTTACAAAAAGAATATTATCGTAGAGCATTTTCTCAAAGTGTGGAACTACCCATTTTTCATCAATAGTATATCTAGAAATACCACCCCCAAGATGATCATAAATACCTTTTGATGAAATATTATTTAGTAATTTTTCAACCACATTTAAAAAGGTTTTTTTTTTATTTTTATTATAAAAATATAAAATTGTATCAAATATGTATAATTGTGGAAATTTTGGTGCACCCTTAAATCCTCCATTTTCGTTGTCCATGTATTCCAAAATTTTTTCAACTAACGGTTCAATGTCTTGTTTAATAACTGCAGTTTTTAAATTAAACTCTTTAAAAACTAATTTCATTTGCTCTACCTGGTTAATTATTTTTTCCCTATTTCCTTTATAAACTTTTGAAACATTATTCAGAACTTGAGTAAAACTTAGTCTTCCTTGCATTTCTTTAGGTGGAAAATATGTTCCCCCTGTAAATGGTACACCATTTTCATCTAAAAACATTGATAACGGCCAACCACCTTGAGCACCAGTTAGCACACCTAGACTTCTTTGAAATATGAAATCCAAATCGGGTCTTTCCTCTCTATCAACTTTTATATTAATAAAATCATCATTCATTATTTTAGCTGTTTCTATATTTTCAAAACTTTCATGGGCCATTACATGACACCAGTGGCAACTTGCGTAACCAATACTTAAAAAAATTGGTTTTTTTTCAACTTGAGCTTTTTTTAAACTGTCTTTATTCCATGCCAACCAATTAACAGGATTATTTTCGTGTTGTCTAAGATAAGGACTACTTTCAGATTTTAATTTGTTAGACAATTTAAGCGTTAGAGTATGGTTTTCTTGAAAATACTTTTCTGATCATAGGTTCAAAGTCTTTAAGACTCATAGATTTATAATTTGGATCAAAAGAACATTGATCATATTTTTCGCAAAAATCTACTGTTGCTTGGTAATATTTGTGATATTTATATTTCTCTCTTTTAAATCGATTTGCTCCTAGATGGTGAGCATAATAATACATTTGAAATTCCCCATGTTTTTCTATTATCCAATGAGTTTTTTCAGAAACATATGGTTTCAATACAGATGC
>NZJU01000001.1 GCA_002692325.1 Candidatus Pelagibacter sp. | reverse complement strand
TATGATGTCTAAATTACCCGATCAGAATTTATCTCAGATTACATACTTTCAAAAAGCAACCGCAATTAATTTCCTATTATTTTTGTATATAGCAATCAAATTTACAATAAAAAATTTAATTTTTAAAGGTGTTTTTAAATTAAATAAAGCTAAAAGAATGAAAAATAACAAATTTTAGTCTACTCATATTCAGCAAGAAAAGGGATCCAATTACTTGGAACATAAATACTTTCAGATTTAAAAAATGGTGAGGGTACCAGTACCTTTTCGTTGCAACCAAGCATGGCAGCAGTGTATGAAAAGGTGCTGTTGGAGCAAATGAGCGTAGCAGAACTAGCTAAGCCGATGAAATCACTTACTACTGGGTTGAAACCAGATGAAGTTTGGGAGAATTTATAGTCGAATGTTAGATTTCTCTCACACCAGTCTTTGTCATTTGTATAGACTAAAACTGGATATCCACTAGAAGACGCTTCTTTTTTAACTACGTTATTAAAGGTTTCACTCTCAAGTAAACCTAGGGCTGAGTTATCGCCCAAGTCACCTCTTCGAATATGAACACCTATTTGATCAACTCTCTCCAAAGAAGCCTTAAAAAAATGACGCTTTGTAGACAAAACGTTAAATTGCTCTGGAGATACAGGGTGCATATAACCGCCGAGAACGGTTGAAGAGGTTGTCTCTTTTATACTAGGTGTTCTATTCGTATAATTTCTAGACAGAACTTTGCAACCTAAAATTTTAGAACATGATAACATCAAGACATCCAGGGCCTCTGATAAGTAAAATCCGCTTGGTTGAACAACGTCAAGATCAAATAATTGTTCAATTACATTTTCATGGATTGTCCATCCCAGAAATCTTGTAATTGCATTTCTTTGTTGTAAGAAACTGGTATAAAAAGCCTTATGTTCGCTATCAAGAGTAGCAAGAACTTGAAATATATTGTTCCCCAGACCACCCATTAAGTAAATTTTCATTCTTTCATCACAAGCCAAATTTTTTAAATACTTCTCTTGCCTTTTTTAAGCATGCCTCACGTTCATGAAGGGCAACAAAAGAATGATGATCATCTGTACTTAAAAATGGATTTTTCAAATGACAAACTTTCTCAATCACCTCTTCAAGCCCCTGAGGCTTTGAAACACTTAAATTTCCATTGCAGTCAACATTTTCTAACGCGAAGGGTGTTCCGATAACACGCAGTCCCGCTGCATTTGCAGCAAGAACGCGATTCTTGGTTCCTGCACCAACAGCCAAAAGTGACATATAAATATCAATGGATTGAATGAAATCATCATAATCATCAACCCAATCATCAAGATATACGGTATAGCCAAGATCGCGTAAAGCGGTTGCCAGTTTACTGTACTGTGATCCCAGCAGACTAAACTGGATTTTTTTGGAAAAGTCTCTTTTTGATAAAGCCTGCATAAGATATCGATACCACTTTCCACAATAAAATTTGTTGAATTTACCTAGTGACCCACTTATTCCAATTACAAAATGGTCCTTTTCTACAATCTCCCTCCTAATTTTGCTTGCCGGCTCAACCGGGTGTCTTAGATAAAAAACTTTACGAAATCCTCGAGATAGAAAATCTTTAGCATCATCCTGCCCAACGGTAATTATTGGCACATTTTTATTTAAGATTCTATAAACAACCTTGTACTGCAAAAATCTCAATAGTGAAAGAATTTTTATAAAAAAGAACTGTTCGCGAGAAATTAAGGCTCTTTTGAAAAGCAACAAGATAGAATCTGGGCCAAAAAAAACAACATTATTAAGCTTTCTCGTTGGATAGTACTCAATTGGGTAAATAAAGTTTAAATCTGAATTACTTAGATTCTTTCCAAATTTTATATTGTCTTTCCCTAAAGCCTCACAGAAAAAATCTGTCATATAACTTGGCATTTTTCCTTGAACTTCACCGAAAAAGGGAGTCAAAAAATTTACTTTTTTTTTCTTTCTTTTTTTCATTTTAAACTAAAAACTATTTCATTAAGTTTTTTTCTTTATTATTAGATGCTGATTCTTACAAGATTTCACTAAAAGACTTTAGCTTTCAACATTAATGTGACTCTCTACAAATTCTAATAAATTTCCCCCTTTAAACTGAAACGAAGAAACGCCTGCCGCCAAGCCTGCTTCGATGTCTGTTTGGGAGTCTCCAAATAAAATACAGCATGAGGGATTCAATTTCCACTTCCGAAGCAAATGTAAAATCATCCCTGGCTTTGGTTTCCTATATGAAGAGTCTTTTTTGTAACGGGTAACCGTACCATCAATATGGTAAGGGCAATATTGAATATCGTCAAAATGTCCACCAATTTTAGCGAGTTCATTTTCCATATGGTTATGAAATTTTTTAACATCATGCTCTTTAAACTTTCCTTTAGCTACCCCAGCTTGATTAGTAACTAAAAACACATAAATTCCTTGATCATTCAGCATTTTAATAGCTTGTGGAGCTCCTGGGAGCCAAAAAAAATCTTTAACTTTCCAAGTATATCCATTATCCAAGATTAGCGTATTATCGCGGTCAAAAAAAACTGCAGATACTTTTGTTTGCTTATTCAAAATATGCCCATTAACAGAGATATGTGTGGGATTACATCCTAACCATTTGCTTTTGAAATAATTTAAATTTTTCTTGCAAAAACTAATGATTTAATTTTAAAAGATCCTGCATAAATAAAATAACAAAAAAAGGTAAGAAATCCTAAAAAACTTGAATTTGTTAGTTTTTTATAATACTTAAAAATTTCGGAGTGATGAAACAATCTGTCTCTAGAAATTGAATCCTCAGACATTACAATTCTCGAGCCTACAATCGGACAAAGTATTGCTCGCCGCATTTTCCCTCCTCTTAAATATAAAAGCCACCAAAAATAATCTTCTCCTCTCGGCACAATATGACTTGCAACATCTTGCCATTCCTGAGTATTTCTTATCATCACAGTTGAGAGCGCTATTCCACGGGTTATCAGCGCCTTAAAATAATTAAAACTCTTTAAAGGGTGACGCACAAAAATACGACCACTTTGAGGGAATAAAATTTCATAAGAAGTATAAGTAAAACTATAATTATTTTCGTTCATAAATATAAATTGTTTTTTAAGTTTATCATCTAGAAAAAAATCATCTGTATCAAGAAATGCTATATATCGTCCTAATGCTAGAGAAATACCCGCTTGCCTTGCATGTGCGGGCCCACAGTCATTTAGATTTTGAACATATCTAAAACGATTACCTGCTGACTCAACATGGAGTCTTATTCGATCATCTAAGCTGCCATCCACTAGAATAACTTCATAGTCAATTCCGAAACAAGTACTTGATATTGACTGAAGAAGAGACGGGATCTTATCTTCTCTTCCAAATGCTGAAATTACTATTGAAACATCCATATCAGGCCAACCTCTGACAAAATGAAATGTAGTCTTTAGGGATGCCTATGTCAACAAAGTAGCCAGGATCAATGTGTGCCTCCAACATGCGCTCTTCGGCTAAAGGTGATAGAAACTCTTTTGAAAAATCCCTTATTGATGAATATCTTGGAGCTAAAATCTGTTTACTCTGCATTACCGCCGAACCACTGTAAATTAAATTGCCTACAGAGCTATCTCCTTTTTCACGAAAGTTTGTTACTAAAGAACCAGACAGCTCCAACGCTCCATAACGAGCAACATTGTCAACTTTACACGACGAAATAACCACCATTCCCTCATTGGTTTGGTTCGATGCACGATATGCTCCTATCAAAGCAGCATAATCTATTTCGTGAAGAGTATCTCCATTTAAAAAAATAAGTTCTCCAATAGAAAAATTTATACAAGCTTCTCGTAATGCACCTCCAGTTCCGAGGAGTCGATCTTCTGTTGAGTAAACTATAGGTATCTTGCTAAAAGAATCACTAAAGTAATCCTTAATATGGTCACCAAGATGCCCTGTAAGAAAAATAAACCTCTTTAATTCGGGAACATTATGTCTCAAGTAGTTCAAAAGAAACCACAAGAAAGGCTTTCCGCCACAGTCTACCATTGGTTTAGGAATCAAATCCTTTGTTATGCCATAAAGTCGAGTGCCCATCCCGCCGAGTGCCAAAACTACATCCATAAACGTCTAAACCCAATAAAATAAATCCACATAAGAGCCAAGCAAGATAAATCAACCATAAAAATACCAAACATACCCCAATCTTTCAGAGCGTTTTGCAAAAAAAGTAAATAAATAATGCACGCTAAAAGATTATAAACCACAGTAAAATTACCGCCACGTTTTACAAAGAAGATACTCGATAGTCCTTGACAGATCTTTAGAGCAATGAAGATACCGATAAAAACGTCATAAATTAAAGCGGACATTACTAAGAGAGCGCATATTGCTGCAAAGATTCTTATTGAAAGATATTTTCGATCGACCAAAGGTAAGAAGAACATTGGTCCGAATGCAAATATTTCAACAAGCTTATACTTCCAAATCCAATTAGCAATATCACCGGCACTTAACAACAAAAAGAAAGCCATTAAAAACTGTCCAGCCATAGATGTCAGAAGATATTGATAAAAAGTTAACCATTCCTTTTTATCAGCAACCAAAAAGTCATAATTTTGAAAATTGTTAAAATTTCTGAGCAAGATTATGGAAAAAAGAAAAATAAAGATGCAGAACAAAAACGCATTAAATATATCTATGTTGATTATAAAAACCGAGTAGATAAAGAGAGTTATTAAGATTGGTAATATAGAAAAAAAGAAATAATTATTGGTTACTCTCTGTCGAGAAAAAGTGAAGTAAAATAAAAAGCCAGAAAAAAAGAGACGTATTATTTCTGTCGCCAATAAAAGTTCAATCCATGCTGTATTCTCTACAAAAATAAGCGTGATAGGAACAGCGCCTAACAATATTAAACGAATAAAATAGTAATCTATGACTTTGCGGCTTAAAAGTGCTTTCATGTGACTTTGTTGTTTAAATCAAAATTAAATTTTAAAGAAGCAGACAAATTAACATTAAAATCTCAGATACATCACTTTAAATAGTTGAAGTGATAAAAAAAGAGTCTTGTAAAACAGGTGGAAGCTTGACACATTTTCAACAAACTTTAATGTTTGTACAAAATTAATATTCATATCTCACTGATAGAATGGATTAAAAAAAGTTGATGCAGCGAACGAAACTAGCAAATATCCAAATGAAATTAACTTAAATCGCGCTAGTGTATGACTCAACACAACAAAATCTACGATGGTAAGGATTCCAAGCATTCTGCCCCAAGCGGGGGAAATAAAAAAAATGGCCGCTATTGCAAGAATACATTTAAACAACAATAAAAATGCTAATACTCTCGGAGAACTAGTAGTTTCTTTGATAGATTTCCACGCAAAAGATGCTATAAAGGCTAAAGCAAGAAATTTACAAACTACAAGGAAGGCACGTGAACTGGAATATGTCGTATCATCAATATAAGTTTCTGAACCAATGAATCGTACCGATATCAAGATCGCAAACAAATCTGACCAATCTGGAAAGTAAACGATAAAGAAAACAAGTAAGATAGCACTAATGTATCGTACGTATCCATATCGATATATAGCTCCTATTAAAGTCACTAATCCTGCCGAATGGAAACTTGATGAAATGAGAGCGCCTGCTACTTTAAGGTTTGTAAATTGGATCTTCTGAAAACTATATAGAACAAAAAAACACAAACAAAATGTCACACCCGGCATTATCAAGGCTTGCCTCCAAGCAAGGGTGAACAGATTTGCAAATAACGCAATAAATATAAAAGTGCTAAAAAAATCCGTTCTAGAACAAAAATACGATAAAACCACGAACGTTAGCGTCGCAGATAATGCCATTGTGGTTGAGTAAACTAGAGAGAAATTTAATTGATCGACCAAATCAAGAAAAAACACAAAACCTGGTTCAAAATAAAGATCTCCTTTATTACTAATATTGAATGCGTCTCTATAAACGATAATATCATTAAGCACATTAGACTCTGATAATAAAAATGAAGTTATTAAGAAAAGGCAAAAAACAAAGAAATAATGAAAACTCCAAGATTTTATTAATGGAAGAAGGATGAGACTTAGAATTAGTCCAGTAAAAAATATGTAAGCAACCATAACTGTAAATCAGACCCAAATAATTATTTGGAGTAGCTTTGTCCTATTGACATCAATTACTATATCCTAAGATAAATAAACCAGCATGTTTAAATTGCAAGATAGTAATATCAAATAAACATTATCTAGTTACCAATTATCTAGCAACGATATTTCAAAGACTGACTTTTATATCTTTAGAAATCTCAAATGAAGGAGGAACACATAATATATTATCAATATATCTTTCTTCAGTTTCCTCAAAACCTAGTTGCGAGAGCTCGCTAGCACCATTGATAAATAATTTTATCAAAGAAACAATTCTTCTAATGGCATTCGCATCAAAATCAAGGCCTGGGGTATTGATCTCATAAAAAGAATAATCCGGTAACAATTTCGCAATCAGATTCATCTTAGAAGCAGATGATTCAATCATCAATAGGGGTAATCGAGAGGAAATGACCTGAACAGCACCATGAAGCACTTTCAATTCACTTCCTTCAACATCAATTTTTATAGCATCGACTAACAAATCTTCTGATATAAATTCGTCAAGAGCACATACACTTACTTCAATAATTTCGTCATGGCTGCTAGTTTGAATCAAAGAAGATCCACCGGTATGATTTCTGTCAACATAAAATTCAATAACGCCCCCTTTATCCGAAAGAGCTTTGTCCACCCATATAAAATTAGAACCATAATTTTGGTGAAGAGATTTATTAGGCTCAAATGCTAGGACACGCTGTTCTTTGAAATAATCAGTCTGACGAAAAAACAACCCATAATTTGCTCCAATGTCAACCAAGCTTATTGGGCGATTGTTACCGCTAAATTGCTCCTCCAGAATGGAACTAAAAAGAGCTGCTGGCAAAGAATCTCTGAAAACTCCAAACTGCCGCATATGTAAATTAAAATCTTTTGAACGAAATAAGCGGATAAGTTTGTATAAGATCAAGCTGACAAATATTATTTTAAGTACAAACCAGCGTAGTCCAGTGGCTGAAAATTTTATTTTATTCAATTTTTCAAACTAATTTACTGCTTGTTAGAAATTTTAATATTCAAAAAAATCTTAAACTTAATAAAAATGTTAAATCTTAAAGAAGAATTTTTTAAATATATAAAATTTTTATTTAATACTACTTATATGCATATCGCACAAACTTTTCATTGCTAGATGACCGAACATTAAATGAATATCTTCACAGACTTGCATATCAAAAGAGGGAACGTGAAAAATATACTGAGATTCTTTCATAGCAGAACCGCCATCGTAACCCAATATACCGAGAGTTACTGCTCCCATTTTATTTGCAGTCTTAATAGCTTTAACTATATTTGGAGAGTTTCCACTTCCACTTACGGCTACTAGCAAATCGCCCTCATCTAAAACGGCTTCACATTGGCCGCTAAAAACATCTTCATACGACACATCATTTCCATATGCTGATAACAGACCTACATTATCCACTAAACAAAAACCTCTAAATTTTTCACCGGTTTTAAGATTCACAAATTTAGACCAGTCAGTAATATAATGTGAAGCTGTTGAGGCAGAGCCCCCATTACCACAAGTGACTATTTTTGCCCCCCTTTTGAATGCATCCCTAATTACATTGATAGCTGTTTCTATGGAATTTTTATCAAGAATAGAAAGTACGTTATGATGCTCTTTAAAATAGTTTTCAATTGAAAAGTCGCAATCATTGTATTCATATGATTTTTTAATCATTGAAGATAACCTTTGTTCCGCTTTCTTCCATAGAAAAATAACATCGTCTATAATCTTCTAAAGCTGACTCAATTGCAGAATGATCTTTTTTGTGGGCAAAAAACATCAAAAATCCGCCCGCTCCCGCTCCAAGAATTTTGCCAGCCAAAGCTCCTGCCTTTATACCAGTCTGATACATTTCATCAATTTTACTATTTGAAATATTAGATGATAGATTTTTCTTCAAACTCCAATTCTCTTTTAATACCTCACACATATACAGGAAATTAGATGACTCAATAGCTGATTTAAATTTATAAACTAATTTAACCATTTGTTCTAAAGATTTAAAATTTTGCCTGGAAATATTTTTTTCACTTTGTTCTTTGAGTATCGATATCGCAGACCTCGTCAATCCAGTGTAGAAAATCATTGTAGATTCGTCAATTAAATCTTTGAAATCCAGATCGCATTCGACAGGAAGAATGTTAACAGATTCATCCGGTAAAAATTCATACAATTTTAAT
>NZJU01000036.1 GCA_002692325.1 Candidatus Pelagibacter sp. | reverse complement strand
AAAAAGTAAAAATTGGTAAAAACTGTTTTATAGGTCACGGAGTAATGTTTATTAATGATGATTTTAAAAATGACACAATAAATAAGATATTTATTCAAACAAATGTCTCTAATAATGTACTTATTGGATCCAATAGCACAATACTTCCTGTAAAAATATGTTCAAAAGTTATTATTGGAGCCGGATCTGTGGTAACTAAGAACATAGACAAAAGTGGTGTCTATGCAGGAAATCCTGCTAAATTTATTCGAAAACTAAAATGATTTATAATGTTGCTTTAATTGGATATGGTTATTGGGGGCCAAAACTAGGTAGAAATTTCTATAATTCCTCAAAATTTAAGATTAATAAAATTATAGACTTATCGAATAAAAACTTATTAAAAGCAAAAAAAGATTTTGGTAATATTTCAACAGATAAGAACTTCAAAAGTATTGGAAAAGATTCTGATTTAGTTGTCATAGCAACAACAACTCAATCTCATTTCAGTTTAGCTTTATATTTTTTAAAAAGGGGCTTTAATGTTCTTGTAGAAAAACCGTTATGTTTAAAACTTTCACAAATAAGAACTTTAGAAAAAATATCAAAAAAAAATAAATGTAAAATATTTGTTGATTATCCATTTATATTTTCAGGATCAATTAAATTTATAAAAAAAATAATTGATAAAAAAAAATACGGCAAGTTATTGAGAATAGAATCTTATAGAGAGCAAGCCCCGATTAGAAAAGATGTAAACGTAATATGGGACTTGGCAGTTCATGATATATCAATTTTGCATTATCTTTTAAAACAATCACCAAATAAAATCTCTAGTACGAAACTCAGAATGAAAAAAAATAAGATGCAAGATTCTGCTCAAATACAATTAACATATCCTAATAGAATGGAAGTATTCATTAAAACCTCCTGGAATTCACCTGAAAAAATAAGGTTAATGAAATTTAAATTTGAAAAAGCTGATATTATCTGTGATGAAAATGAGCCAATTTATAAAATTAAACTATTTATAAAATCCAAAAATTCAAATAAATATAAGCTTCTTGTGCCAGAGTTAGATTTAAATGAACCTTTATCTAATCTAGTAAAATATATTTACAAGAATTTTAAGAGTAAGGTTAATATTTTTGATAAGCTAAATCAGAAAATTACACATACTTTAGAGAAAATTTAGATGATTAATTTTTTAGACATTTATAGACAAGATAAAAACTTAAACTTAAAGATATTATCAAGTATTAAAAAAACTATTAAGAAGGGAGACTATATATTAGGAGATAATGTGAGGGTGTTCGAGGATAAATTTAGCCGATTTGTGAATTCGAAATATGCTATTGGTTGTGCAAATGGCACAGATGCCTTGTATTTAGCTCTTAAAAGCTTGAAACTGCCAAAAAACTCAGAGGTAATTGTTCCCGCTATGACTTGGATATCAACTGTTTTAGCTGTAATTTTAAATAATCTTAAACCAGTTCTAGTTGATATAAATAATAATAATCCATTAATGGACTTAAAAATTTTAAAAAAAAAAGTCACAAAAAAAACTAAAGTTATTCTTCCTGTTCACTTGTATGGTAGTGTAGTTGAAATATCAAAAATTAAACAGATAATAAAAAAAAAGGATATCTATATCATTGATGATGCGGCTCAAGCTCATGGCGCAAAAGATAATTTGGGAAATAAAGTTGGATCATTAGCTGACCTGACTTGCTTTAGTTTTTATCCTGGAAAAAATCTTGGTTGTTATGGTGATGGAGGAGCGATAACAACAAATAATAAGAAACTATATAAAAAAATTTTAAAGATGAGAAATCTAGGATCTATAATTAAGCATAAACACGATGAAATAGGAATAAACAGTAGATTGGACACCATACAAGCTTCGATTCTTAAAGCAAAATTACCAAATCTCAATAACTTGAACAAAAAAAGAAAATTGATTGCTTCTTATTATCACAAAAATATTTCAAATCAGAATGTAGATAAATTAGAATATTCAAAACATTCTGTATATCACCAATATGTTATAAAAGTAAAAAAAAGAGCAAAATTAATAAAAGTTTTCAGACAAAATAAAATTCAATTTGGTTTTCACTATCCAAGTTCAATAAATCAGCTAAGGTGTTTCAAACATTTATTTAAGGGAAAAAAATTTCAAAACTCTGAAAAATTAGCTAAATACTGCATTAGTATTCCAATAGATCCTTTTTTAAAATTGAAAGAAGTAAAAAAAATTGTTAATTCTATTAATTCTATATAAAATGAATTTTTTTTTGTTTATATGATAGCTGCTAAAAAAAATAATCAACTTATATCTTATGTTGGTTATACAAATAATTTAAATAATAGACTAAAAAAACATAATACGGGGAAGGGGGCAAAATCAACAAGAGGATTACAATGGTTTTATATTTTTTCAAAAAAATTTAAAACAAAAAAAGATGCTATGAAATATGAATATTTTTTGAAAAAAAATAGATCCCTTAGATCAAATATTAAGAAAAAATACTTGAGTAGGTTATAATTTATGAAAAAAGCTTTAATAACTGGAATAACTGGACAAGACGGATCATATTTAGCAGAGTATTTGATTGACAAAGGTTATGAAGTTCACGGATTGATAAGAAGAATTGCCTTAGAAGATGAAACTCACAGGCTTTGGAGGATAAGACATATACTCAAAAAGGTTCATCTGCATAGTGCCTCCTTAGAAAGTTACGCAAGTATAGTCAAAATTATACAAAAGCTTAAACCAAAAGAAGTTTATCATTTAGGTGCGCAAAGTTATGTAGGATATTCATTTCAAGATGAATTTTCAACATTAAATACAAACATAAATGGAACTCATTACATCTTGTCTGCCATAAAAGATTTTTCTCCAAAAAGTAAGTTGTATTTTGCTGGATCATCTGAGATGTTTGGTGAAAGTAAAACAAAAAAACAGTCCGAGTCCACACCATTTCATCCAAGATCAGCATATGGAATTTCAAAAGTGACAGGATTTCAGCTTACCAGAAATTATAGAGAGGCTTATAATATATTTGCAGTTACAGGTATATTGTTTAATCATGAGTCACCAAGAAGAGGTTTTGAATTTGTTACAAGAAAAATATCTCACGGTGTTGCGCGAATTAAACTAGGTTTGCAAGACAAAATTGAATTAGGAAATGTTAAAGCTTTGAGGGATTGGGGTCATGCAAAAGATTACGTAGAAGCAATGTGGTTAATGTTACAACAAAAAAAACCAAATGATTATGTAATAGGTACTGGAATGCAATATTCAGTCTCTGATTTTGCAAAATTAGCGTTTTCACATGTGGGACTTAACTATAAAAAATATTTAAAAATAAACAAAAACTTATTAAGACCTGCTGAAGTAACAACATTATTAGCTGACTATTCTCAAGCAAGAAAAAAATTAAAGTGGAAACCAAAAATATCGTTTAAAGAATTAGTCGCAGATATGGTAGATTCAGATATAGAATTTGTTAACCAATCTGGATATTAAGATCTTATTAATTAGTGAAAAAAATAATAATTTTCAAATCTGATATGCTAGGGGATTTATTAAATTTCTCTCCGTGTTTAAAGATCCTAAAAGATAATAAAAAGGACTCTCATATTTCTTTAATTTGCTCAGAATACAACTATCAAATAGCTAAAAATTACCATTTTGTAGATAAATTTATAATTTTTAAAAAAAAAAAATTCATAAATAATATTATCAATAATTTTAAAGATTTATTTTTAAGTAATTACGATTATTTATTTCAATTTGATGGAAATAAAAGCTCTTATTTAATCTCTTATTTTGTAAGAGCTAAGATTCGTTCAACTATATGTTTTATAAAAAATAAAACAATATTTGGTATCAAATTTAAACTTACTAGGCCCTCAAAATTTATATTAAAGATATTTTATAAAAATTATGTTTTTTGCGATGAGTCTTACAAAAAAGATTTCGATCAGAATGGACCAGTACATTATCAAACTAATTACTTTAATATTTTAAAAAAATTAAATATGGAAATTACTAACAAAAAAAATTTGTTTTTTTTAGATAAATCTTACAAAAATAATTATAAATTTTTTTTTAATAACTTTATAATCAAACCTTTTTGTTTATTTCATTTTGATGAAAAATGGGATAGATACACCAATAAAGATTATGAAAATTCTATTAAAATAATCGAAAATAAAGCTAAGCAATATAAGATTATAATTACGACCGGAATTAAAGATTTCATTTTTTTAAACCAGATAAGCTCAAAATATAATGTCTTTAGCTTTATAAATGATGAATTCAAACTTAAACGAGATAATAATAGTAATATTTTGATTTTAAAAAATCTTCCTCTTAATCTTTTAGCTTATTTTATTAAAAATTCTGAAATTAATATAAGTTCTCATTCGGGACCAGTTGTTCATATTTCCCCAATTTTTGATAGACAAATTATTGATTTGATACCACGATCTAAAAACGACGAGTTAAATAGATGGATACCTACTATCTCGAAGTATAAAAGAATTAATTTTGAGGAACTTAATGATAATATTATTGAAACTATCTAAATTTTAATTTTATTAAGAGCGTTATTTTTAAATAAGTTTGCTTCATGTATATATCTTCTGACCATTTGGGTTGTCTTATGGCCTGTCATAGCCATAATATTCCTCTCTTCTGCTCCACTTTCAGCTGTAGAAGTTGCAAACCCTGACCTTAAACTATGACCAGAATATTTTGAGTAATCAAGACCAGCTGAACTTGCATATTTCTTTATTATTAGTGCAACATTTTTATCAGACATGTTAAATATTTTACCTTTATTTAAATTATTTAAATCTATCCAATTTTTTAAACTAATCACTGGACAATAGACTGGATTTTCGAAATAGGGGATTGCTTTGGTCATTCCTTCGCCGCTTTGATCAGTTTTTGATCTTTTAATAAAGATTTTCATTCCTTCCGATACGAAGTCTATATTATTATATTCAATAGATACTAATTCAGATCTTCTGAAACCGCCTGAAAATCCAACTAATATCAAAGCTTTATCTCTTAATTTGATAGATGGTTTAATTTCTTTATTAATTTGATTAATAATAAGTCTTAGATCATTGATTAATATAGGTTTTTTTGATGTTTGATAAGCTCCTATTGATCTTTTAATACCTAAAAGATTCTCTGTTATAACTGGATTCTTAATATCGATATAATGTCCATTAAGTTTATGAACTACGCTAACAGAAGCAATTCTCCTTTTTAATGTACTGAATTTACACTTTTTAGATAAACTTGTTAAATAGATGCTTAAATTTTCTGGAGTTGAGGGCATTGATTTAAGACCATGTTGCACACAGAAACTTTTAAAATCTCGAAAATCAGACTTATATGCTTTAAGTGTATTATCAGCTTTTGAGCTTCTAACATTACTTAAAGTTTCAATTTCTAATTCTTTCAGTTTTGTTGTTATTTCATTCATATTTTCCGATAACCATTAATTATCGGAATAATTATTATACTTCAAAACATATGTCAATAGATTAAATTCAAAGTTGAAACAATGAACATAAAAATAAAAATTTCTAATTTGGAAATACAGTGCACTGTTAAAAATAATCAAACCGGGAAAAGGATATATTCAATGCTGCCTGTTAAAGCTAAAATTAATACTTGGGGCAAAGAAATCTATTTTAGCTTACCGGAAAACAATATAGTGTCGGAAAAAGATGCAAAAGAGGTATTTAATCTGGGAGAAATAGCTTTTTGGAACCAAGGAAACGCAATAGCCATTGGTTTTGGACCAACCCCAGTGAGTTTAGGTAGCGAGATTAGGCTAATTTCTAGTGCAAATCATTGGGCAGACGCAAAAAAACCCACTGAATTAAAGAAACTAGAGGCTTTTAAAAATGGCGAAATTGTTGAAGTTTTAAAGGATTAATATGATAAAATATTTGTTATTAGGCGGGCTTTTTGTGCTGCTAGTTTTTTTATTGTTAAATTATTGGTACAAAATAAAAGATCACAAAAAAAGCTCTTATATTATCTGGTTTTTATCGATTTTAGCGATTGTAATTGCGATTTTATCTTATCTTTTATATGACTAAATTGGTTGGTACCAAATTTCAACTCAAAGTCTGGGATTATCTAATGAAAATACCAAAAGGAAAGACAAAAACCTATAAAGAGGTTGCAATTGCTATAAAAAAGCCCCTATCCTATCGTGCAGTGGCTAATGCAGTGGCCAAAAATCCGAATCCACCGAACATTCCTTGTCACCGGGTTATCAGATCAGATGGTACTTTGGGTGGCTATTCTGGTAAAGGTGGTATACACAAAAAGAAATTATTGCTCAAAAATGAAGGTATAATCATCTAGAATTATGAATTATCAACGGTTTTAGTCTTTTTGAAGAAATTAAGTTGTATATTTATTAGTTCTACTACGAGTTGCACCTTATATTTACAGATCGCAAAAAATCAGCTATGTATGGCCGATTAAACGGCATATTCCTAATATGCATTGCTATAAATATTTTATAAATTTTATTGAAAAATACTTTAATTATTCACTCAAATACCAGCATTATTGCAATATTTTTATTTTTTTTTAAATTTATACTTAGTTATAAGATATTAGTAAATATTATTTACCTATTAATACATAATTTAGTTTAAGTATGTATTGTAAATTATTGATTTTATTAAGAAAAATAAAAAAGAGATAAATAGACAATAATCGGTAGTGTGATAAATGATATGGAAGTTGAAACGACTATGGTGCCTGCTATGCTATCAACAACCTTCTTAGGAGAGTACATTGATCCAACAAGATAGGTAAGAATAGCACTAGGCATTGCACTTTGAATAAAAAGTACTCCTGCCTCTACCCCATTTAGGTTAAAAAAATTAATTAGAGCTAAACCAATTATAGGACCACCAATCATTCTTACAAATGAATTTATAATTGATAATTTAAGAGAGAATACTTTAAGTTTTGTTAGAGCTACTCCTAATGACATTAAAACCATAAAAATTGTAGCATATGAAATTAAAAAAGTCGTATTTTCTAAAAAAAGCGGAACCTCATAATCAAAATAAAGAAAAAACAGTGCTAAAAATATTCCATAGATAGGTCCATTTTTGAATAAAATTTTCAAATCAAAAGACTTTTTTGCTAAGAAAACTCCAATTGTAAAATGAAAAAGCATGATGACAGAGGCAATTGCTCCAGCAATACCTAGTCCCTTTGCACCGTATGCAAATAAACAAACAGATAAACCAATATTTCCATTATTTGGCAATATTAATGGTGGAAGCTCCCGTATTAAATCTCTTTTAGTAATCATTAAAGTAATTAAACCAATCAAGGAAAATCCAATGATCATAATTATTTTATAACTAAAAAATTCTAGAAAAGTCTCAAGATTGACGCCTGTAGATGTAAGAGAATAAAAAATTAATGCAGGGGTTCCTATTGTACCTGTTAAATTTGTTATGAAATTTGTATTTAATTTAGAGTCTTTTTTTCCAAGATAGAAACCAATTCCAATAATAAAAAAAACTGGAAATAATATTTCAAATAACTTTAAATAGATTTCCATTAGGATCTTATATCAGATTTTCTAGGTCTTCTGTAGCTTCCCGATTTAAAGTTTATTGCAGTTTCAAATTCCATTAATCGTTTGTAAATAGATCTTAACTCAGTAATTCTAGTCCAGTTTTGTAAAAATAATGAAAAACTACTTTGAACCTCTCTAAAGGCTGAAGCAGTTTGTATTAAAATACCTAAAGTCATAGCACCGGTAAATAATCCCGGACCCATTAATAGATATGGAACGATAATCATTGATTGATTATACATTATCAACCATAAATCAAAATAACCATAGTGAAGAAATAAACGATGGTAGTTAAACTTTATACCTGTAAATAATTGAAGGATTGTAGGTGCTTTAGCGTAGTTTTTTCTATCATCTTCACCATAAACTAGTTCTTTTCTAAATGCAGCCTCGACTTTTTGATTATTGTATTCTAATCCTGGTAATTTAATTCCTACCAACCAACTTATAGCTAGTCCTCCTAAACTAGCAGTTAATGATACCCAAACTAACGAACCTGAGATATCCTTAAAAAAGGGTATTACCACATTGGATGACAAACCCCACAAAATAGGTAAAAAGGCTATTAGTAACATTATTGCTCTCACAACTTGTAAACCTAAACTTTCTACTATTTTAGCAAAATTCATACAATCTTCTTGTATTCTCTGAGATGCACCTTCTACTTTGGCATCAACAGCTCTCCAGTAAGGCATATAAGAAAAAGTCATGGATTCTCTCCACCTAAATGCCCATAAACGTGTAAAATAATTTGTAATTGTATAAATAATTACATAGGGGATAGCTAATTTCATAAATAAAATTATA
>NZJU01000035.1 GCA_002692325.1 Candidatus Pelagibacter sp. | reverse complement strand
CAAGACTTCTAATTCTTTTTTTTCAAAATTTTTTGATATTTCAACAGATTTTTTTAATAGGTCATTAGTTCTTCCAGCCATTGCTGAAACAACAATAATTAAACTATTCCCACCTTTATGCTCTCTTTGTACTATTTTTGCCGCATGTTGAATTCTTTCAACAGATCCTACTGAAGTACCGCCAAATTTTAAAACTTTTTTTGTCATAGTTGTTTTTTTTAAATAATCTAATAAATTGTCATAAACATATATAAAATGAATGACTACAATAAATAAAAAAGAAATTCAAAAGTTTTCAAATTTAGCTGATGAATGGTGGGATGTAAATGGAAAATTCAAACCTTTACATATATTCAATCCCACAAGAATAGATTATATTGTAGAAAAAATTACTGACCATTTTAGTTTAGACAGAAATAAAAGATTAAATTTAAAAAGTCTTAAAATATTAGATATAGGTTGTGGGGGTGGACTTGTTTCTGAACCTATGAGTAGACTTGGTGCAAACGTGACTGGAATTGACGCTTCTGAAAAAAATATTAATGTTGCTCGTTTACATGCAAATAGAAGCAAATTAAAAATAAACTATCTAAATACTTCACCAGAAAACCTAAAAGTAAAAGAAAAGTTTGATGTAATTTTGAATCTTGAGATTGTTGAGCACGTTGATAATTTAGATTTATACATTAAATCTTGTTCTGATCTTTTAAAACCACAAGGACTAATATTCACGGCTACTTTAAACAGAACATTCGAATCATATATAAAAGCGATATTAGGTGCAGAGTATGTATTGAGATGGTTGCCAATTGGAACTCATGATTGGAATAAATTTATAAAACCCTCAGAGTTAAAAGAGAAATTAGAAAGATATCATTTCAAAGTATCAGACGTAAAAGGTGTTGTTTACAATATATTTTCAGGAAGTTGGACAAGATCAAATAACTGTTCGGTAAATTATGTTGTTACAGCTATTAAAAGTTAATTTTCTTTTTCAAGCCAGGGAATATTTACAAATTCTATTCCTTCTTTATTTAATTCTTCTCTTTCTTCAGATGTAGTTGTGCCGTAAATATTTTTTTTATATTTATTGTTGTAATATATTTCCCTCACTTTCGAAGCAAAATTATTTCCCACATATTCAAAATTTTTTTCAACTAAATTTCTTAAATTCTGGAGTCGTTTTTTCTTTTTTTTTAATTCTTTTGTAGAAATAAAATCTACATTTTTTGATTGTTGATTTACTACACTTGGAGACATGATTGACTTTGCTATTTTTTTTGAATTACAATAAATACATTCTAATACCCTGTTTTTTTTTAATCTTTCAAATTCATTTGAGTCTGAAAACCAGCTTTCAAACTCGTGTTTATTTTTACAAATTAAATTATACTTAATCATAATAATTAAATGGTTAGTTATTTTTAATATTCAAGAAGGATTCCTATAATCAGCATTTATATCGATATAATCGTGAGTGAAGTCGCAAGTATAACATTCAAATTCACTTTCTCCTTGATTAATAACAACTTCAATAATTATTGAGTCCCACTTCATATATTCTTTAAGTTTATTTTCATCATAATTCTCTGAAACTTGGCCTTTTTCAGCTACCAAGAACTCACCAAATTTTATTGAGAGTTTATTTTTATCTACAGACTCACCAGATTTTCCTATACCCATAACTATTCTTCCCCAATTAGGATCCTCGCCAGCAACAGCAGTTTTTACCAGAGGCGAGTTTGCTATAGAAAAAGCAATTTTTTTTGCACTCGTTATTGATTTAGCACTTTTTACTTTAATAGTAATAAACTTTTTTGCACCCTCTCCATCTACAACAATTTGCTTAGCTAAATTGCTACAAACCTTTTTAAGAGCAAGCTCAAATTTTTGTATAATCGGATCATCCATACTTCTGTTTTGACCAATCTTTATTTTTCTTGTTGAAAAAATTGCTACCATGTCATTAGTTGATTTGTCGTTATCAACAGTGATTGCATTAAAAGTGTTAGTTGCAGCTCTTTTTAATAATGATTTTAAAATATTAGAAGATAAATCAGCATCAGTAAAAATAAAAGATAGCATTGTAGCTAAATTAGGTGCAATCATTCCAGATCCTTTGGCAATACCGGCTATCTTTAAAATTTTATTTCCTACAACAATTTCCTCATAAGCTAACTTTGGCTTAGTGTCTGTTGTCATTATAGCTGAGGCTGTTTTTATCCAAACTAACTTATTATGATCGTCTCTTAATTTATCTACTAGTTGTTGCAGACTAGAAACAACTTTGTTTGTTGGAAATTTTTCTCCGATTACTCCAGTTGAGGCAAAAATAAGATCTTTAATTTTAACTGTTTCAGAAACTCCTTCTTCAGATTTAGACTCTCTTATTGTTAATATTCTTGACAAATTTTTAGCTACTGAGTCAATACTTTCTAAACCAGCATTTCCGGTAAAAGTATTGGCATTTTTAGTATTAACTAAAAGTCCTTTAGTAAATGACTTATTTGATTTTTTATTCCATTCTATAGTTTGGGAGGTAATACTGTTCGTCGTATATAATGCCGCGTAATTTGCGCCTTCTTTAAAATAGAATAGAGCAATATCCTCTCTTCCGTTTTTATATAAATCAGCTGAGTATGTGGAGATTTCAAGTCCATCTATAGGTTTAAGTTCTTGAAACTCTCCCATTTTGGAGATTTTTGGATTTGTATTAAGAAAGTTTTTTAAATTTATTGTCATATATCTGTTTTAAAAAAAATATAAATAATTATATTGATTTAATATGAATTTATTTACAAGAGCACTTAGTAAAATATTTAAAAGCAGTAATCAACTAGAATTGAATAGAATTCATCCAATCATTGCTAAAATTAATGATTTTGACAGTGAGTTCTCAAATATTTCAGACAGCCGTCTTAAAGAAATAGCAAATTCTTTAAAAGAGGAGGTAAAAAAAGGCAAACAACTTGAATTGATTTTGCCTGAGAGTTTTGCTCTTGTAAGAGAGGCCGCCAAACGAGCAATAGGTGAAAAACATTACGATGTCCAACTAGTTGGAGGAATAATTCTTCACGAAGGAAAAATTGCTGAAATGAAAACTGGTGAGGGTAAGACTTTGGTTGCTACTTTACCTGCTTTTTTAAATTCTCTTACAGGTAAAGGAGTTCATATAGTCACTGTCAATGACTATCTTGCAAAAAGGGACTCGGAGTGGATGGGGCAAGTTTTTAATTTGCTAGGTGTTTCTACTGGTTGTGTAGTATCTGAACTAGAGGAACACGAGAGAAAAGCAAATTACAATTGCGACATCACATATGGAACTAATAATGAATTCGGATTTGATTTTCTAAGAGATAATATGAAATATGATTTAAATGAAATGGTTCAGAGAGAACACAATTTCTGTATTGTTGATGAGGTAGACAGTATACTTATTGATGAGTCGCGAACTCCTTTGATAATTTCTGGAAAAGTTGAGGATAAGAGTGACTTATATACAGTAGCTAATGAATTTATAAATAAACTACAAAAAACAGACTATGAATTAGATGAAAAAAATAAAAATGCAATTTTGACAGATTTGGGTATAGATAAGATTGAAAAACTTTCTAGATTGAAGGGTGTATTAAAAAATAATAATTTTTATGATCCACAAAATCTTGGTTTGGTCCACCATGTAAATCAAGCTCTTAGAGCAGGTTTACTATTCCATAAAGATAAAGATTACATTGTAAGAGACGGGAAAGTTAGTATTATTGACGAATTTACTGGAAGAGTACTTGAAGGAAGAAGGTTTTCAGACGGTCTGCATCAAGCGATTGAGGCTAAAGAAGTTGTTGAAATACAGGAAGAAAATCAAACCTTAGCATCCATAACATATCAAAACTACTTTAGATTATATAACAAGTTATCTGGAATGACTGGTACAGCCCTAACTGAGGCAGAAGAATTTTTTGATATTTATAAACTAAATGTAATATCAATACCAACAAATCAGAAAATGGTAAGGAAAGATTTTAATGATCTAATTTTTAGAACTGAAGAAGAAAAATATCACTCAATAGTAAAAAAAATAGAAGAATGTAAATTAACAAAACAGCCTGTCCTTGTTGGAACCACTAGCATTGAAAAATCAGAAAAAATATCAAATATGCTTCAGAATAAAAAGATAGATCATAATGTGCTTAATGCCAAACACCACGAAAATGAGGCTAAAATTATAGCAGGAGCAGGAAAACCTGGGGCTATAACAATAGCTACAAATATGGCTGGCCGTGGAACTGATATTAAACTTGGGGGAAATAAAAATTTTAAAGAAAATAAAAAAGATTTAGACATAGAGACACATAAAAGAGATTTTGAGAAAGTAAAACAATTAGGTGGTTTATTTATATTAGGAACTGAAAGACACGAAAGCAGAAGAATAGATAATCAACTTAGAGGTCGGTCAGGAAGACAAGGGGATCCAGGAAGTTCTATTTTTTATATAAGTCTTAAAGATGAACTAATGCGAATTTTTGGAGGCGACCAAATTGAGGGAATGCTTAAGAAATTAGGGTTAAAACAGAATGAGTCAATTGACCACCCATGGATAAATAAAGCAATTGAAAGAGCTCAGAAAAGAGTTGAAGGCAGAAATTTTGATATTAGAAAGACTTTAATAAAGTTTGATGATGTAATGAATGATCAAAGAAAAGTAATTTTTGGTCAAAGACTTAAGATATTAAAAAGTGATGACATAACTGATATTTTAGAGATATTTTTCTCTGAGATCAAAATTAAATTAAAAATACTTAAAGATACTTTTGATAAAAACAACGATCAGAAAGAAATTTCAGCCGGGATTAAAGATTTAACTGGGAATATACTAAACGAAAGTGAAATATTGTCACTGATAAAAAAAGACTTAGCAGATTATACTAAAAACTTTGAGGATCTATTTAATGGAAAGAGGGCAAAAAGAGTTGAAAAAATAGGTTCAGAACAAAATAAAGATATAGAAAAAAAAATTTTATTGCAAATAATAGATTTTTCTTGGAGATCTCATATTCAATATTTGGAGCAACTAAGACAAGTAATCGGATTAAGAAGCTACGGGCAAAAAGATCCTCTATCAGAATTTAAAAAAGAGGCATTTACTTTATTTGAGGCTTTGCTTGAAAAAATTAAAGTTGATATAATTAAATTTCTATTAAATCTCAATATTGTAATTCAGGAAAAAGAGGAACAAAAAATAGAAAAAGTTAATACCAATGAAAAAAAAGTTGGTAGAAATGAAAGGTGTCCATGTGGTTCAGAAAAAAAATTTAAACACTGCTGTGGAAGAATATAATCATTTAATTTTTTTAAAAGCATTTAACGCTTTATTTCTTGCAGTTTCGTGGTCAACGATTGGTAAGGGGTAGTCTTCTCCGATTTTAAAGTCTAAAGCGTTTTTATACTCCCAAGGTTTATGAATAAATTTATTAGGTACATTTTTAATTTCAGGTATCCATTTTTTTACATATAAGCCCTCTTTATCAAATTTTTCTCCTTGTAAAATTGGATTGAATATTCTGAAATATGGAGCTGCATCTGCTCCAGAACCTGCTACCCATTGCCAACCAGAAACATTGTTGGCCTCGCTGTAGTCCAATAAGCAATTCTTAAAATATTTTTCTCCATGTTTCCAATGTATCAATAGATGTTTTACAAGAAAAGAACCTACGATCATTCTGACTCTATTATGCATCCAGCCAGTTTGATTAAGTTCTCTCATTCCCGCATCAACTATTGGATAACCAGTAACTCCTTTTTTCCATGCAGAAAGAAACTTAGAGTTTTTCTCCCATGGGAAGTTATCAAATTTTTTTGAATAATTACTTTGCAGCATGTGAGGAAAATTATTTATTAGCGAATGATTAAAATCTCTCCAACCAATTTCGGTCAAGAATTTATGAGCTCCTTTTTTTTTTACTTTAGTGCACTCACTCCAAATTGTTTCTACATGAATTTGCCCATGCTTTATAAAAGGTGAAAGCTTTGATGTACCAGATTGAAAAGGTATATTTCTCGAATCAGGGTAATCATTTATCCTCTCCTTTACAAATTTTTTTAATATTTTAAGAGCCTCTTCCTCGCTTGGAGTCCAATATTTTCCTAACCTATTAAACCAGTTTTTTTTTGGTAAAATATTTTCTTCGTTAATTGTTTTATCAAAATAATTAATATTCTTTTTAGTTTTTGTAATTCTTTTGAGGTTAGAGGGAATTTTATCTAAGTAATGTTTCTCAGCATTTCTCCAAAATGGCGTAAAAACTTTAAAGGGTGTGCCATCCCCTTTTTTTACTTCATGAATTTCATTCAAAACGTTACCTTTGAAAATTTTAAAGTTAATTCTTTTATCTTTTAAATTACTTGATAAATACTCATCAAATTTAAGATAATATGGTTCATATGTTCTATTCCAGTAAATTGAAAAATCTTTTTTGTTAAATAATTGGTCAAAAAAAATTTTTTCTGACTCGATACTGATTACTTGTAGACCTACATTAATTTTTTCAAGTTTTTTTTTAAAATAGATTAGTGAGTTACTTATCCACCATTTTTGAGCTTCTTGATTATTAAATTTCAATTTATCGTACAAATAAAAAACAACTACTTTATTGTGATTTTTAATTGCTTCAAATAGAGCAGGATTTCTCTCAAATCTAAAATCATCTTTCAACCAGAAAAGTCCAATTTTTTTATCCATTTTTACTCTTAGCAAATAATTTTTAAAATATCGATGTGTATTAATTGTTGGTTGGTGGCCTTGGTTTGAATCGCACAAACGACACATACCTTTTCAGGGTACTGCTCTACTACTGAGCTACAAGGCCTAAAACCTAAAGGTAATTCTACCTTTAGTTAAATCGTAAGGTGTCATTTCGACCATCACGTTATCACCGGCTAAAACTCTTATTCTATTTTTTCTTAATTTACCAGCTGTATGAGCTAAAATTTCATGATCGTTTTCTAGCTTAACTCTAAACATTGCGTTAGGAAGAAGTTCAGTCACTTTCCCTTTAAATTCTAATGTTTCTTGTTTAGCCAAAATAACTCCTTTTAATTCTCTTTTTTACTGAAATAGCATGACCTTCTAAATTTTCATATTTAGCTAAATTTATAACGTAAGGGCCTAGTCTTTCAATACCTGTTTTAGATATTTTGATTAAAGATTGCCTTTTTAAAAAATCGAAAACTGATAATCCAGAGGAAAACTTAGCAGATCCAGTTGTAGGAAGCACATGATTAGGTCCAGCAAGATAGTCTCCCATTGCTTCTGGTGAATATTTCCCAACAAATATTGACCCTGCGTTTTTAATATTCTTTATAATTTTTTCTGGTTTGATAGTTTGTATTTCTAAATGTTCAGGAGCTACTTCATTTATTATCTCGGTTGTTATCTTAAGATTTTTTGAATAAATCGCATAACCAAATTTTTTAAGACTAAACTTAGCGATATTCTTTTTGGGAAGTTTTTTTAGCTGATTATTTATTGATTTTTTAATTTTTTTTATCAAAGTTTTATCGCTTGAAACTAATATAGATTGAGAAAATTTGTCATGTTCTGCCTGAGCTATTAAATCTGATGCAACCCAATCAGGATTTGAACTTTTATCAGTAATAACCATTACTTCGGAGGGTCCAGCGATCATATCAATTCCAACATCACCAAACATTTCTTTTTTTGCTGCTGCTACATACTGATTACCTGGTCCAACAATTTTATTTACTTTTTTTATTTTTTTTGTCCCAAAAGCCATTGCAGCAATGGCTTGAGCGCCACCAACTTTATAGATTTCTTTCACTCCACATTTTTTTGCTGCATAAATTACCGCTGGATTAGCTTTTTTTCCAAGCAAAGGCGTGGTCATATAAATATACTTTACACCTGCAACTTGAGCCGGAATACAGTTCATCAAGACCGAGCTAGGATAATTTGCTATTCCGCCTGGAACATATACTCCAACGCTTTCTAGAGGCTGATACTTGTAAGATAAATTGTTATTAAATTTGTCTTTAAAAGAAAATGATTTAAAGACTTGTTTTTTATGAAAGTTTTTAATTCTTTGATAACTTAGATCAATTGCGTATTTAACTTTTTTATCAAGTTTTTTAATTATAGAGTTTATCTCTTTTGAAGTTAGTTTAAAATTATTGCTAATCTTTTTATTTTTTGAAAATTTTTTTTCGTAAAGATATATGGCCTTATCCTTTTTATTTTTTACTTGATGAATAATTTTTTTTACATTAGTAAGATTTTTACTTTGGCTTTTTTTTCTTTTACTTAAAAGAACTCTTAATCTTTTTAAGAAATTGTAATTATTTGCGTTTAACTCTTTAATCGCCATAAAGATTATGCTTTGGTTTAGATTTTGTTTCCCACGCATCCCCCTGATCATCTAAAGTGACCTCGATAACCTCAGTTAATATTTTAATGACGGAATTACCTGAAAAAATTAAGTTCATTTCGAGTGTTTTATCAGCCATTTCACGACTTTCAATGGCTAAAAAATCCAAAAATTTGTCTTTTTTATTAAAATCGATGTTTTTTGATGAAACTTTTATCACATGATCAAATTTTAAAACAGTCCTTATTCTTTTATTTTTTCTAAACACTCCTTGTTCAACATCTTCCCACATAAATCTGTTAAGTTGTATTAAGAAAATTCTGTTTCTTTTTAAATGAGCTATATCTGAGATAGAAACAATCGCGTCTTGCAAGTGAGCTGATATAACTTTAAGATCTTCTGAAGTTTTCCCTATTAATTTTAAATTTCTCTCTTTCAACTAAATTCTCTTTATGCTTGCTTTACATTTTCTAAGTTTTATTTCTAGATCCTGATAGCCTCGATCCAAGTGATAGATTCTATTAATTGTTGTTCTTTTTTCAGCAATAAGTGCAGCTAATACTAAGCTTACTGAAGCTCTTAAATCGGTTGCCATTACCTCAGCTCCAAATAAATTTGTTGGGCCTTTTATTATTGCTTGGTTATTTTTAATTAATATATTAGCTCCCATTCTTTTTAATTCTGGGACATGCATAAATCTATTTTCAAATATTTTTTCAGAAATTTTAGAAATTCCCTCTGATTGCGTTAATAGCACCATTATTTGGGCTTGTAAATCGGTCGGAAAACCTGGGTATGGACCAGTATTAAGATTAATATTTTTTAATTTCTTTTTTCCGATAACTGTAATTTGTTTTTGATTTATTTGAAATTTTACACCAATTTTTTTTAAAATCTTAATTTCAGTATTTACAATTTTATAATCTACATCAGGAATTACAATTTTGTTACCCACCGTTCCTGCCGCAATTAAATATGTGCCTAATTCTATCCTATCAAACATAACTTTATATGAAACTTGTCTTGTTTTATTTACACCTATAATCGTAATTCTACGATTTTTGATTTTTATCTTGCCTCCAAGCCTGTTTAAAAAATTTATTAAATCTGTTATTTCTGGCTCTATAGCACAGTTATTCAAAACTGTTTTTCCTTGAGCGCCAAAAGCAGCAAGAATTGCATTTTCCGTAGCACCTACTGAAATAGATGGAAAATTAATTTTCGCTGATTTTAATCCTTTGATGGCGGATGCGTAAATATATCCATTTCTAATTTTAATTTTTGCACCAAGTTTCTTTAATGCCATTAAGTGAAGGTCTACGGGCCTAGTCCCAATCGCGCAACCTCCAGGCAGTGAAACTTTAGCTTTTCCGCATCTGTTTAAAATTGGTCCTAGTACTAAAACACCCGCTCTCATTGTTTTTACAAGTTTATAGGGAGCAACTATATTTTTTTTTGATTTTATTAAATGGTTCTTTATTTTAACGGTTTTATTTTTTTTTGATAAGCTGACATTAAGTCCGATAAAATCTAGAAGTTTAATCATAGTAAAAATATCATTCACTAAAGGAATGTTTTTTATTTCTGATTGATCTGATAGGATACAAGCCGCTAAAATTGGAAGTGTTGCATTTTTAGACCCTGAAATTTTTATAGTTCCTTTTAAATTATTTTTTCCCTTAATTATAAGTCTTTGCATTAAAGAATTAAATTTTTGGCAATGTTACGCCTCGCTGTTTCATATACTTTCCCTTACGATCATTGTAAGTAACAGACGGTTTTTCATTCCCTTTAATAAAAATGAACTGTGCAACACCTTCATTAGCATAAATTTTTGCTGGCAAAGGTGTAGTGTTAGAAAATTCTAAAGTTACATGACCTTCCCAACCCGGCTCCAGTGGAGTTACGTTTACAATTATTCCACATCTTGCGTAAGTAGACTTACCAAGACAAATGACTAATACATTATCTGGTATTTTAAAATATTCCATCGTACTAGCTAAAGCAAAAGAATTTGGGGGAATAATACACTCTTTTCCTTTTTTTGTGACAAAACTCTCTTTTTTAAAAGTTTTAGGATCTACTATTCCAGAGTTAACATTAGTGAATATTTTAAACTCGTTTGATACTCGAGCATCATAGCCGTAAGATGAGAGTCCAAAAGAAATTTTTCCCTTTCTTATCTGTTTTGATACAAATGGTTTAATCATACTTTGTGAAATGGCCATTTTCTTTATCCAATTATCTGACTGTACTGACATTTCTTTTATCTTTGTTTTTTTTAATTAATTTTCTTTTATATAAGTTCTTCTTTAAAGCTTGCTCGCGCAATTTTGTATAAGAATCTTTTTTAGGAAAAGATCTCATTGGGTGTTATTTCTTGTCTGGATTTGTTAAATCTTCTAAAGTTATAGGCTTATCAATATCATGCATTTTTTCATTTTCTTCGTCTTTAGAAACAACTGATTTTCTAGCTCTTCTTTGTTCCAGTCGAGCTTTTTTTTTTGCCTCTTTTTTCATGGCTTTTTCACCACGTGTAGATTTGTAATCATAATGAATTCCCATAAAAAATACTCCTGCATTAATAATGTTTTACTTCTAGAATTGAATTTATGCAAGTATCTTTCTATTATACAACTAATAATGAAGATTGCCCACATAGCTCAGTTGGTAGAGCATTTCCATGGTAAGGAAAAGGTCGCCTGTTCGACTCAGGCTGTGGGCACCATATTCTTAAAGTAAATTTTCATCTGACGAAATGTCTTTGCAAGACTCTTAATAGCATGGCAAGAGCGATTCCAATTAGAACATCCTCTAACGGAGTAGCTTCAGGAAGAGCATAATTCCAAATTATTAATAAAATAAGCCAAATAATCCAGCTGCAGTAATTTTTAAATACTTTTGCATCCATCGGGTCCACAGTCCTTTCCAGAGTCAATTTCTTTATAGAAGTCTAATGACCTAATACCAGTCATCATATGATTTTTATAAATGTTTAAATAGCCATATAAACTTTGTGAAAAATTTTTTGCATCTTTTAATTTTCCAAGTCTTGTCATATTTAAAAGCATAATTGCATTCCCATTTGGAATAGTTCCGTCTCCAATATCTATTGGATTAAAAAAAAGGTCCGTATTTGTTAAAGGGTTTTTTTGAAAAATATTCTTTTCATTATTATAAAACTTTTTTAATGTATCCGAATAAATTTTGTTAGCTTTTTCTTTATAATTGATGTCCATTGTTGCGTCATATAAATCTATAAGCATTTTTATATAGTATGCGTAGTCTTCTAGAAACACATTGTGCTTTGAGTAACTGTGGTGAAGGTCATTTTCTTCATATTTATTTTTTAAATTTTTAAAATACTTTTCTGCTGTCTCTAGATAATATTTTTCTTTTAATGCTATAGATGCATCGACTAGGGATGAAATCCACATGCAATTGAGATCTAACTGTATTTTTTCATCAAAAAAAGGTTTTTTCTTTTTTTTTCTAATGTCTAATAATTCACCTTGAATCTTTTTATCAGGGAATTTAAGTTCTTTTAAAATTATTTTACCTTCCCAATTACCTTGGGGTTTAACGTCATAGAATTCCTCAATACCTTTTATCTTGTGTAACTCGTTATATTCAAAAGTATAATACTTACCCTCCTCTCCCTCACTGTCTGCATCAAACGCTGATCCTAGCAAGTCAAATTTTTTGTTTTTAAACTCTTTATTTATAAAATTAATTGTCTCTTTTAATTTTTTCTCAAAATAGACACTTTTTTTGATTTTAATATATGATGAGAGTAAAGATATAAATTGAACGTTGTCATAAAGCATTTTTTCGAAATGTGGAATGAGCCAATTTTCATCAACGGTATATCTTGAAATTCCGCCCTCAACATGATCATAGATGCCTTGGGAACATAACTGGTTTAATATTAAATCGACTGGTCTGAAGTAAGTCAAATCTTTAGTTTTATTATAGAAATAAATTAATGTCTCAAACACATTAAAAGTTGGAAATTTTGGAGAGCCAATATATCCGCCTTTTACTTGATCAAGTCTCGTAATAGTCTCATTTAATATGGGTACTAATTCTTGATTGATGACTGGATTTTTTCTTAAAGTTAAACTCTTTATTATTAAGTTTGATTGTTTAATTATTTTTTCCCGTCTTAATTTATAAGTCTCAACCACTTGAGTAAGCACATCTTTAAAAGACGGTAAGCCGTGTTTCGCGGTCTTGGGAAAGTAAGTTCCTCCACTAAATGGAACCGCGTTTTCATCTAAAAACATTGTGAGTGGCCAACCACCTCCAGCTTGATTAAAAAGTTGAAAAGAGCTTTGAAAAACAAAATCAATATCTGGTCTTTCCTCACGGTCAACTTTAATATTGACGAAATTATTATTCATTATTTGGGCAATTTCAATATCCTCAAAACTCTCATGAGCCATAACATGACACCAGTGACAACTTGCATATCCTATGCTCAGAATAATTGGCATATTTTTAATTTTAGCCTCATTTAAGGTTTCTAAATTCCAAACTTGCCAATTAATTGGATTATCCTTATGTTGTTGGAGATAAGGGCTTGGATCTTTGTAAAGATTATTTCTATTTTTTGTAATCATAAAAAATTTTTTTCTTCAAATACAAGGAGATGATCACTAAAATTATAAATCCGATAAATGGAAAATAAATTTCAGGTGTTAATATAAGTGTAATTAAACTAAAATTTTCTGTTTGAGAAACATACTTATTTAAACCTGAACCAACTGTGTTCCATATGAAAAAGTGTGGAATGAATCCAAAAAAACTTGCAAAAAAATAATTAATTTTCCTCATATTAAATAAAACTGGTAGTGTATTTTGTAAACCAAATGGTATTCCTAGACCACCTAAAAATCTATATGCAAAAAAATAGAGAAATTCATTTTTTTTAAACACTAAAATATAACGCTCAAATTTTTTTTCTAAATAATTTTTCACTAAGTCTTTAAAAAAGAAGTTAGCAATTATATACAATAATAAAGTTCCAATACTAATGGAAATTAATGAGATAGAAAATCCAACCCACTTTCCAAAAAATATTCCAGAAATTAAAAGAAGTGGAGATCCAAAACCCAAGAGAATTATCCAAATTATAGAAAAGATAAAAAAATATATAAGATTTAGTAAATAATTAGTCCCAATAAATTCCTCTATTGTTAATTGAAGCTCTTTATAATAGGAAAAATCATCTAGTCTATTTATTTCAAGAGACAAAAATAGAAAGTACAAAAAACCGGTTAATATAATCAAGTATGATATCCCTAAAAATAGTTTTAACTTTTTACCCATATTTTACCTGTACATCAGACATTAATTAAAATATATAACTAAAAATAATTTATGAAAAGAACCTACCAGCCAAGTAAATTAGTAAGAAAAAGAAGACACGGTTTTCGCTCTAGGATGTCTACAAAAGGTGGCAGAAAGCTTATTGCTAGAAGAAGAGCTAAGGGAAGAAAAACTATCTCTACTTAATAATATGGTCAAGCTTACAAGTCTTAAAAAAAATGACCACTTCAAAAAAGCACTTAAAGAAAAAAAGATACATTCAGACTTTTTTTCTTTGTTTGCAGCCAAAAATTTTATCAACAAAACAAGTGGTGAGTTAATTATAAGCTTTGTGATGAAAAAAAAAATTGGAAATGCTGTAAAAAGAAATAAAATCAAAAGAAAACTTAAAGCAATAGTAATAAAGATTTCAAAAATAAGAGGTGCAATTGATTTAAATTACACTTATATAGTTTTTGGTAAGACTAAAGCTTACTTTGCTAAACATGAAAGACTTTTAGAAGAGATGACAAAAGTTTTTAAGAAAATATAAATGATAAATTTAATAGCCTACTTATTAATTGTAGTAATAAAGTTTTACAAATATTTAATCTCACCTTTGTTGGGGACCAAATGTAGATTTTTGCCTACGTGCTCAGAATATTTCATTGAAGCTTTAAATGAGCATGGTTTAACTGCAGGTTTAAGTTTGGGGATAAAAAGAATTTTTAAATGCCATCCAATAAAAAAACTCGGAGGGAGTCATGGCATCGATTTTGTCCCGGCCTCTAGAAATTCTCGTAAAAAGATAAAACAAAAGAAAAAATTTAAAAATATAAAAACAAACGTATGGAAGTTGGAAGGTAACAAGGAAGTTTAAAATGGATAATAAGAACGTTTTTGTAGCAATAGCGCTTTCAATGTCTGTATTACTTTTTTGGGGGGCTTTTTTTGAGACACCAAAACAAAATCAAACAGTTTTAGAAAATCAAGAAAAAAATGTCAAAACTGAAACAAATCAAATTATTCCAAATATTAATCAGCAACTATTAAAGACTTCTATATCTAGAAAAGATGCTTTATCACAATCAGACAGGGTTTTGATTCAAAATAAAAATGTAGAGGGATCAATTTCTTTAACTGGCGCTATATTGGATGACCTTTCTTTTACAAATTACAGAAAAAAATTAAATGAAGATGACAGAGTAATATTTTTAAATCCAAAGGATGTTGAAGACGGTTATTTTGTTGAAACTGGTTGGACAAGTATTCAAAATTCAGTAAAAGTTCCTTCTATAGACTCTCAGTGGACTGTTAAAGGAAATAAATTATTAGGTCCAAACAATCCCGTAACATTAGAGTGGAAAAATAATGAGGGGTTAATATTTAGAAAAATAATTTCTTTAGATGAAAAATTTTTATTTAGAATAAACCAAGAAGTTCAGAATAACTCTAACAAAAATGTTGAATTATTTCCTTATGCACAGATAACAAGAAATAAGAAACCGGACGATGTCCAAGGTTTTTATATTTTGCATGAAGGTTTCATAGGAGTATTTGATGGAGATTTAAAGGAAGACGGATATGAGGATATAAAGGACAAAAAGATTTCAAGAGAAGCAAAGAATGGATGGCTAGGAATTACTGATAAGTACTGGATGACTGCTGTAGTCCCGCCAAAAGATGAAAGTTTTAAATCTACGTTCCTTTATAAGGATGTATTTAAAGCAAATTATATTTTAAATTCACCTGTTTTAATAAACTCATCTTCAAAGGCAAATAACGAAATTAGGCTGTTCGCAGCTGCTAAAGAGGTTGATACGGTAGATGGTTATGCTGAGTCAGAAAGCATAGAAAAGTTTGATTTAGTAATTGACTGGGGGTGGTTTTATTTTTTTACGAAACCTCTATTTTTCGTAATAGATTATTTATTTAAGATTTCAGGTAATTTTGGCATTGCCATTGTTTTAATCACATTGGCAATTAGAATAATTTTTTTTCCACTGGCGAATTACTCCTTTAGGTCAATGGCAAAAATGAAAGCTTTACAACCCGAAATGACTAGACTTAAGGAGATCCATAAAGATGACAAAGTAAAATTACAGCAAGAAATGATGGCTTTATACAGAAAAGAAAAAATAAACCCTGCGTCTGGTTGTTTACCAATTTTGATACAAATTCCATTTTTTTTCGCAATTTATAAAATGTTGTTCATTTCATTAGAGATGAGACATCAGCCATTTTTTGGTTGGATACAAGATTTATCAGCTAAAGACCCGACTTCGCTGTTCAATCTTTTTGGTCTTATTCCTTGGGATCCACCAAGTTTTTTAGTAATTGGCATTTGGCCTATTCTAATGGGTCTAACAATGTTTCTTCAACAAAAATTAAATCCAGCACCGCCAGATCCAATTCAGGCAAAAATTTTTGCTTTTTTTCCGTTGTTTTTAACAATAATACTAGCCCCTTTCCCTTCTGGTCTTGTTGTTTACTGGACAGTGAACAATGTTTTAACAATAGCGCAACAATGGGTAATAATGAGGAAAACAAAAGTCAGAACGAACTAGAATTTAATGCAATTTAAAAACAAGATAGAGGAAATTCAAAAGTTTTGGCCAAATAATGCACCGAATATTTTAAATGTACCAAAATATATTCAAAAATATAAAAATGAATTAATTGTTATTAAATATGGAGGAAACGTATTAATTGATAGAAATATTTTTAATAATTTTATCGAAGATATAAGCATATTAAATAAACTAGGCCTTTCTATAGTTGTTGTACACGGCGGCGGCCCAAGAATAGAAAGAGAATTAAAGAAAGAAAAAATACAATCAAAATTTATAAATGGTTTAAGAGTAACAGACGAAAAAGTAATTAAAATAGTAGAGGAAGTTTTAATAGAATTTAATCATGATATTGTAGAGTCTTTGAAAGTTAAAGGATCAGAAGCAGTATCAATACATACAAAAAAAAATAATATAATCAATATAGTTCCAGATCAAAAAGATTTAGGATACGTTGGAATTCCGAATAAAATTGATATAAAAATTTTAGAAAATATCTTAAATAAAAAACAGATACCAGTTATCGCTCCATTAGGTTTGGATGAGGACAAAAAAACCTACAATATAAACGGAGATACAGCAGCTAGTGCTTTAGCCAAAAAACTTAAATCAAGAAGACTATTGCTCATGACTAATGTGGAGGGCGTTTATGATGACCAAAAAAATTTGATTTCAGAAATAAAACCTTTTGATATAGAAAATTTGATTAAATTAAAGATAGTGCAAGGAGGAATGATGCCAAAAATAATGAACTGTATTGATGCAGTAGAACATGGGGTAAGAGGTGTTGTAATACTTGATGGTAGAAAACCAAGATCAATATTGTATGAAATATTTTCCGACAAAGGAGCGGGTACATTAATAAGAAAATGAAAAATTTAAAAAATTTAAAGTATTGGTTATTTGACTTAGATAATACCCTGTATTCTGGTCATACGAAAGTTTTTGATCAAGTAGATAAAAGAATGACTAAATTCATATCTACAAAATTAAATTTGAGCTCAGATGATGCAAAGAAAATACAAAAAAATTATTTTCAAGAATATAATACTACATTAAATGGCATGATAAAAAATCACAAAATAGATGCATATGAATTTTTAGACTTTGTTCATGATATTGATTTAGAATTTTTAAAAGAGGACAAAGAGTTAGGCAATCAAATATCAAAAATTAAAGGAAAAAAGATAATATTTACTAACGGATCAAAAGCTCACGCAGAAAACGTAACAAATAGAATTGGTATTAAAAATCTTTTTGATGGCATTTTTGATATTGTTGACTCAGACTTCATGCCAAAGCCCTCCAAAGAGCCCTATCAAAAAATTGTAGAAAAATTCAAAATTGAGCCACAATATTGTATTTTTATTGAGGATATTGCAAGAAATCTGAAACCAGCATATGAATTAGGAATGAAAACAGTTTGGATAATAAATGAAGAACCATGGGCAGCTAAGTTTTCCGAGTCTAATTTTATTGATTATAGGACCGATAATTTAACAAACTTTTTAAAGGAGATTAATGAATGAGTGACAATGGATTAGAACAAATTATAAATGAAGCTTTTTCTAAAAAAGAGAGTGTAAATTCAGAGTCTGAAAAAAAAATTATCGATGCAATAAACAAAACTATTGAATTATTAGACTCTGGAGAAATTAGAGTTGCAAATAACAATAGTGGAAGCTGGAAGGTTAACCAATGGATTAAAAAGGCAATTTTATTAAGTTTTAAAATAAATAAGATGGCAATGTCCAAAGGACCTTACACAACTTGGTACGATAAAATCTCTGGAAAATCTGTAGAATGGAAAGAAGAGGACTGGAAAAAAGCTGGATATAGGCATGTTCCAAATGGCGTTGTGCGAAAAGGTTCTTTTATTGGAAAGAATGCTGTGTTGATGCCTTGTTTTGTGAACTTGGGGGCCTTTGTTGATGAAGGAACAATGATAGATACATGGGCATCGGTTGGTTCTTGTGCTCAAATAGGAAAAAACTGTCACATATCTGGTGGTGCTGGAATAGGTGGAGTATTAGAACCCTTACAAGCTGATCCAGTAATTATAGAAGATAATTGTTTTATAGGAGCAAGATCAGAAATCGCTGAAGGAGTCTTAGTTGAAAAAGGTTCAGTAATATCGATGGGCGTATATATAGGAGCCTCGACAAAAATAATAGACAGAAATACAGGCAAAATTTCATATGGAAAAGTCCCTGCTTATTCTGTGGTTGTGCCTGGCAGTATGGCAAACAAAGAAAAGCCTGGTTTACCCTCTTTGTATTGTGCAGTAATAGTTAAAAGAGTTGACGAAAAAACTAGGTCAAAAACTTCAATCAATGATTTATTGAGAGAATAAATGAAATTATTTAATGAATTAAGTCTTTCTAAAGATCTTATCAAATTTCCTAGTGTCACACCTAAAGATGCTGGTGCTATAAAATTTTTAAGCAAAAAATTAAAATTGCTTGGTTTTAAATGCACAATACTGAAGTTTAAAGATAAGAAAAAAAAAAGTGCGCCAATTCTAAATCTTTATGCTAAACTTGGAAAAGGATCACCAAATCTTTGTTACGCTGGTCATACTGATGTTGTTCCTCCAGGCAACTATAATGATTGGACAATAAATCCTTTTAAACCAAAAATCAAAAATGGTTATCTTGTTGGAAGAGGGGCAAATGATATGAAAAGCTCGATAGCTTGTTTTGTTTCAGCAGTGAGCGAATATTTAAAAAAAAATCCAAAATTTCCCGGATCAATAAGTTTTTTGATTACTGGGGATGAAGAAGGCCATGCGGTTAACGGGACAAAAAAAGTTGTAGATTATTTGAAAAAAAGGAGAGAGAAAATAAATTTTTGTATAGTTGGAGAGCCCACAAATCCAAACAAATTAGGAGAGATGATCAAAATCGGAAGAAGGGGAAGTCTCTCAGGAACTTTAAAAATATTTGGAACCCAAGGCCATATAGCTTACCCGCATCTAAATAACAATCCTATAAATACTTTGGTAGAAATATGTCAAAACTTAAAAGCAAAACCATTTGACAAAGGCAATAAAAATTTTCAACCCTCAAATTTGGAATTTACAAGCATAAACGTGAAAAATAATGCTCATAATGTTATACCAGCTAGTGCTCAAGCAAAATTTAATATCCGTTATAATAATTTACATACTTCCAGCTCTTTAAAAAGAAAAATTAAATTCAATGTTTCAAAAATAACCAAAAAAAATAAATGTAAATTTACTATTGAATTTTTATCAAACGGGGAGGCTTTTTTAACAAAACCAGAAAAAACTATCTTTGTTGCAAAAAAGATAATTAAAAAAGTTACAAATATAGATCCATCTTTTTCGACAACGGGAGGCACTTCAGATGCTAGATTCATAAAAGATATAGCTCCTTGTCTCGAGTTTGGATTAGTAAATAAGACAATGCATAAAGTTGATGAGTGTGTTGCTTTAAGCGATCTAAAGAAATTAAAAAAGATTTACTTTTTAATTCTAAGTGAATATTTTAAATGAAAAAAGGTTTATATAAGTCAAAAAAATCAAAAATTAATAATCTAGGTCTTTACGCTAATACAGATATCAAAAATGGTACAAAAATAATTCAGTATAAAGGTAAAATTATCACTGTGAAAGAAACTGAAATAAATCCTAAATATGATAATGACAAAGCAATTTATCTTTTTAACATAAATAAAAGATATGATCTTGATGGGGACTTCAAATTCAATACGGCTAGGCTTATAAATCACTCATGTGACCCTAACTGTGAAGTTGATGGTATAGGTTATAAGTTATGGGTATATGCTATTAAAGATATTAAAAAAGATGAGGAATTGACATATGATTACGGTTTTAGCTTTGATAAAGATTTCAAAAATTATAAATGTAATTGCAAATCAAAAAAATGTTGCGGCTACATTGTAAGAAGTGAGTCAAGATGGAGGATTAAAAAAAATGGAAAAAAAAACCTCTAAGATTAATGTTGATATAATTTTACCTAATTATAATTCTTATAAATATATAGAAGCCTCAATAAGATCAGTTATTAAGCAAAGTTATAAACATTGGAGACTTATTATTGTTGATAGTAGTTCAGATGATGAGACCCCAAAGATATTGAAAAAATATAAAAAAAATAAAAAGATAAAAATTTTTAATTTTAAGAAAAGAATGACAGCAGCTAAAAGTAGAAACTTTGCTCTTAAAAAGATAAAATCAAAGTATATAGCTTTTATAGACTCTGATGATATTTGGGATTCAACAAAATTAGAAAAACAGCTTAACTATATGGAGTTAAATAATTACAATTTTACCTTTACTCAATATTTGCCTTTTTCAAATAAAAAGAAATATAAAATTATAAAACCGCGTGATAAATTTTCTTTTGAAGACTTTATAGGAGATACATCTATTTCGACTAGTTCAATGATTTTAAGAAAAGAAATTATACTTGGAGCAAAATTTACAGATACACCTATATGTGAAGATTACTTTTTTAAATGTTTAATTTTAAAAAATGATAATGCATTTTGTTATCCTGAGTGTCTTCTAAAATACAGAATTAGAGAAGAATCTCTTCAAGGCAATAAGCTTAAAAATCTTTATTGGATATGGATAATAAACAAAGATTTTAATAAATTTAATTTTTTTTCTAATTTAAAATCTTTATTGTTTATTTCTATCAGCTCGTTATTAAGATACGGTTTTAAATAATTAATATTTTACATTTTGTAAATATAATCCCGATGGAGGTGCAGGGGGCGCACAGTAAAATCGTTTTTTTGAAAAAAGAGGTTTTTTAAATCTATCAATATCCCATTTTTCTTCTCCTAGAATTTTTAAACATCCAACCATTGATCTAACTTGTTGTTGTAGAAATGACTGCGAGATAAAAGTAAATATTATCCTGCCATCTTTCTTTTTCTTTACTAGAATTTTTTTTAGAGTTCTTACGGGCGATTTTGCAGAACAGGAGGAAGATCTATAAGCTGAAAAATTGTGCTTACCAGATAAAATTTTTGCACCAAGTTTTATTAAATGTATATTAAGTTTTTTTCTTACATGCCAAGCTTTATCTTTGTATAAACTGAGAGGTGCTTCTCTATTATAAATAATATAAAGATATCTTCTCTCTTTTGCGCTATATCTTGAGTGAAAATCCAATTTTTTATTCTTAATTGATAGAATAGAAATCTTCCTTTTTTTTAGGAAATGATTAAGTGTGGTTAATAGTTTTTTTTTATCTATCTTATAATTGATAAGAAAATTAGCGGATTGTCCTAAAGCATGGACTCCAGAGTCAGTTCTACCCGAACCAAGTAGTTTTATGTCTGTTTTAAGAAATCTTTTTAAAATTTTTTGGATCTCTCCCTGGATTGAAATTCCACTTTTTTGCGCTTGCCAGCCAACAAATTTTGTACCATCGTATTCAATTATTAGCTGGTAATTAAATACGATCATAAAATTTTAGTTCCTTTTTTAATATTGTTGCCTATTAAAAAGTTTTTTACATCTAAAATGTTTTTACCCTCTTTTTGAATTTGCAAAATTTTTATTGAATTTTTACCTGTTCCTATTGTAAGTTGGTCATCTAGAGTTTCTCCAATTGGGCCTGTCATAGTTGACTCTTCCGCTTCTAAAATTTTGTATCTTTGACTTTTAAGTTCAAACCATGCTCCAGGTGTTGGATTAAAAGCGTT
Organism: Candidatus Pelagibacter sp.; assembly: GCA_002692325.1. Next base: position 25,095 of record NZJU01000035.1, on the reverse strand, counting down.
TATCATTGCAATAATATCTTTAGATTTATTACCCCAATTTATTTTTGTCTCAAATTTTTCTATTTTTTTTGCATATGAAGAATTTGAGACGTCTTGATCAATAAATTTTTCCTCTCCATTAGAAATAAGATTAATTGCCTTAATTATTGCACTCGCGCCAACTTTAGATAGTCTGGCTTTTAATTTCCCAGCTGTAACTGTTTTATCAATCGAGACTTTCTCCTGTAGCATAAATGGGCCAGCATCTAATTCTTTAACTATTTTCATAATTGAAATTCCTGTTTCAAAATCCTGATTTAATATTGATCTTTCAATAGGTGCAGCTCCTCTCCATTTTGGTAAAAGTGAGGCATGAAGATTTAAAAAAAGTAAATTTGGTATTTTCAGATATCTTTCAGGTATCAAATTTCCATACGCAACTACAATAACTAAATCAGGTTTATTATCTAAAAAAAATTTGTACTCTAAGTCATTGCTTAAATTATATGGCGATCTCACTTTTAAATTAAATTTTTCTGCAGTTAGATGTATTGGTGATTTATAAATTTTTTGACCTCTGTTTTTTTTTTGGGGTGGTTGTGTATAAACACATGTGATCTTATACTGACTGTCAAGCAGAGCGGTCAATGAAGGCACTGAAAATTCTGGTGTACCCATAAATATTATATTTAGCGACATCTATTTTTTTTAAACAACTATTTTTTCTGAATTTTTTTTCTGCTTTGAGACTTTCTTAATTATATAATTTTTTTTTAATTTGGATAAGTAATCTACAAACAAAATACCATTTAAGTGGTCTACCTCGTGTTGCAAGCATGTTGATAATAAACCACTCGCTTTGATTTCTTTTTTTTTATCCTCCAGATCTAAAAACTCTACTTTACAACTAGCAGGTCTCTCTATCTCTGCGAATTGATTTGGTATAGAAAGACAACCCTCCTCATAAATAGATGTCTCCTCTGATCTCCAAGTTATTTTAGGATTAATAAAAAGAAGTGGATTTTTTTCTTCATCTCGAGAAATATCTATAACGACTGCTCTAAGTGGAACTCCTACCTGTACAGCTGCTAGACCTATACCAGGTGCTTTATACATAGTTTCTAACATATCATTTAATAGTTTTTTAATTTCACCTGTAATCTGGTTTACTGGTTTAGATACTGACTTAAGTAAAGGGTCGGGTACAGTGATTATGTTTTTAAGTGCCATTTAAAATTTATAATATAATTATACTTTTAAAGGTAGTGAAGATATAAGAATTTTATTTCTAATTTCTTTCAGGCCATTTTTATTTAAAAGATGTGAAATAAAGTAAATAGTCTCTGGATCTAAATTATTTACTTCATCTTCTCCAATAATTTCTACAATTTTTAACACTAAGAAACCTATTTCCTCTTTTTTTGCTAACTCTAAAAGATTGGAAGGGACATCATACTGCTTTGCAAACTGATTAATTTGAAAACTATCTGGGATAGTTAAACCATCGTTCTTAAGCGCCTCTATAAGAGCTAAATCTTTTGCAGAATAGAAATAATCTTTATTTTTTTTTATTTTTTTAAATACATTGTTCAAATCTTTCTGAGTTTTTTTTTGAGAGGTTCCCTTTTCTGTGTAGAATTTTAAAACCTTTGATCTATGTAAAATTTTATCATTGTACTTAATTTTTTTTCTTTTCTGCGTAGGATCAACTAAAATATTTTTTTTTACAACTTCCTCGTATTCTTTTGGTACATTTTTAATATCTTTTAAATTTTTGCTTAAAAATGAGGTGTAAACATTATTTAATTTTTCTCTATCAAAGAGATCCTTTAAAAGAAATAAAAATTCAATTTTTTTTTCTTCATTATCGGAAAGAAGAAATTTTTGGTAAATAATAGCCCTACTCTCAACTTGGCCTAATGTATTATAAATATCTGAAGCGCGTATTAATTGATCAAGATCAAAAGGAATTTTTTCATAAAGAGAAAATATCTTTTTTGGGTCAATCCGATTTTCGTTTGCTGCTATCTCTAACTCATTTATTTTATTCATATCTTCAATTATGTTAAAATCAATTAAATTTGCTGAGTCCATATAATCCCATATAAACTTTGGAGTTGACTTTTTTGGAGTATACTTAAAGTTATTAATTGTAATGCTAGATAAGTAAAAGTTAAGTAAATTATTATCAGCTACTTTTTGGCTCGTTTTATCCTTTATGCCAAGTAAAAATTGAATTTTGTCATCAAAAAATTTATCCGATTGTTTCTCCTCTTTTAATATATCATAAAGCAATAAAGCTTGATCGTTATTTTTATTGAAGACAAAACAGTATATCTTGAATTTCTCGAGATACGAATTTTTTATATCCTTGCTTAAAAAATTTATATCTTCACAAGCCTTTTTAATGTCTGTATTTGCAATACTTTTATCAACTAAATATTTGATGATTTTTTCTTGAAAATGAAAATCTTTATTTTTTTCTAAGAATAATTTTAATTCATAATCTTTCTGGTTATTAATCAACCAATTAATCTTAATTTCTAAAAACTCTTCGATGCTCATATTAATTGGGGTGTAAGAAAATGTTAATAACGTGTCTTGAAATATTTCTTCTGCTGTCTTTGATAATTTAAGTTTACTTATCCTTGATATCGTTTTTTTAATTTCTTTACTTTCTGTGTTTGACCACAAGGATAATTTAAAGTTATATTTTTCTGGATCATGAATTCCATAAATTTTTACATCTAATGTATCCTGAAAAAGATTTTCCTCAATTTTAATCTTATTAACTTTCTCAGTACTCGTGTTTACTTTTAAATTTAAATTTTCCTGTATGTTATCCTTTTTTTCTTCTTTGGTGATAGTGTCCTTTTTGTTATCTTTTTTCCAGATATCAATTTGGTTCTCTGCATTTAAATAAGAAAAAAATGACAAAGTGATAAATAAGCTTACAAAAAAGTATTTATTTAAGTTTGATAGTCTCATTAGAAATATCAATTTCAAATTTTTTTTGGGGAGATGGAAAATTAATTTTTTCAATAAAAAATAATAAAACAAAAATAAAGACAAGACCAATTAAGGATTTTAATATAGTTCTTAACACAGATTGGCCTAAAGACTTTGTTCTGTTGATTTTAAGTTGCATAGTATCAAAATATATTTAAACTCACTAAATAAGACAAATTTGTGATAAAAGAAACTTTATTGGAAATTTAATTGAAAAAAAGCCTTGTTTTAACTGGAATGATGGGTGTGGGTAAATCCACAATAGGAAAAATATTAAGTAAAAAGCTTCGGCTTCAATTTATCGATATAGATAAAATTATTGAGAAAAACCAAAAAAAAACTATTAATGAAATTTTTCAAACCAAAGGTGAAGTTTTTTTCAGAAACTTAGAGGAGAAAACTACTTTAAAATATATAAAAAAAAATAATTTAATTATAGCTTTAGGAGGAGGGGCTTTTATGAGCTTAAAAATAAGAGATATTATATTAAAAAATAACAGAAGTTTTTGGCTTGATACCAGCTTAAATAGTTTAAAATTCAGGGTTAAAAGAAAAAAAACTAGGCCACTTTTGTCAGACAATATAAATTTTAATTTAAAGAAAATTTATGGTGAAAGAAAAAAAATATATAGACTGGCCAATTTTAAGATTAATTGTGATAAACTAGGTAAAAATGAAATTGCTAACAGAATAGTTAAACTTTATGAAAAAGATTAATATAAATATCCAAAAAAAAAAACGAAAATTACTCTCTTTTCATTGGGTCAGATCTCTTAAGGCTCCTTCCAAGGAAACTTAAATCTATTTCTCCTAAAGGAGAAAAAGTTGCAATCATTTATGACAAGAATGTTCCAATTAGATTTAAATCAAAAGCATACAAAATACTGAAAAAATTCAAAAGAATTAAAATTTCAATAAATCCTAATGAAAAAAATAAAAGTATCGATACGGTTAACAAAATTTTAAATATTTTATTTAAAAACAATTTTAATAGAAATGATTTCATTATAAGTATCGGAGGTGGTATTACAGGCGACATGGTCGCTTTCACAGCAAGTATCTTTAAACGAGGCATTAATTTCATTAATGTACCGTCAACTTTTTTAGCACAAGTTGACTCCTCTTTAGGGGGAAAGACTGGGGTTAACAACCAGTTTGGAAAAAATTTAATTGGTACCTTCTACCAACCAAAAATTGTAATTATAGATACAAATTTTTTGAAAAGTTTAAAAAAAAAAGATTTTTTATGTGGATATGCTGAAATACTTAAACACTCAATTATACATGATAAAAAATTTTTTTATTGGCTTGAAAAAAACTCTAAGAAGATTTTATTGTATAAAGATACAAAAGCAATTGCGAAAGCAATAGATTGGAGCTGTAAGATAAAGAGGTATTATGTTGTAAAAGATCATAATGAGAAAGATTTTAGGAAGATATTGAACTTTGGTCATACAGTAGCTCACGCAATTGAGGCTGGTCGTAACTACTCAAATTTCACAGGTCATGGTGAAGCAGTTCTGATAGGAATGATTCTTGAGACACAATTATCATATAGAAAAAAAATTTGTAGCATAGAAACTTTGAAAAGAATTCAAAAGATTTATCTCGATAACAATCTAAAAAAATATCTTAAATTAGATTTCTTTTTTAAAGATATCAAAAAAACTATAAAGTTTATGGAAAATGATAAAAAGAATGATGATAATAGAATTAATTTTATATTATTAAAAGATATTGGCAAAACCACATTGCCCGGTAAGATAAAATTTGAAAAAAAAGATTTGATAAAAGAATTTAATAAATTAAAGAATTTCAATTTCTAGAGCATGAATTCTATTTTTTAAATCGTCTTTTAGGATGTCCATTATCATCTTATGGCTTACAATACGACTAAGACTACTAAGATAAGATGATTTAATGATAATTTTTAAGTGTTTTTTATTTTTATCGAATGATTTATGTTTAGAGTGTAAATCTGAATTATCGATAATATTAATTTGTTGAAGACTAATATTTTTTATTAATTTTTTTTTTTATTCCTTCTAAATAATCCTCCATTCTAATAAAGATATCATATATTATATAATATTATGAAAATTATTTGTGATTGGGAAAATTGTAAAGAAATTGGAAAGTATAAGGCTCCCAAAGAAAAGGATAACAGTAAGAACTTTAGATTATTGTGTCTAGAACACATTAAAATATTTAATAAAAATTGGAACTATTTTGAAAATATGAAGGCTCATGAAATTGAATTTTTCATAAAATCTGACTTAACTTGGCATAAAACAACAAAAAGCTTTGGTTCTTCAGAAAATTTCTTTAATATACTGTGGAAGAATGCCTTAGAAGATAAACTTAATATTTTCAATTCCACAAATTTCAAGAATTTTAAAAAGGATCAGCTTTCACAGACAGATAGAGATGCTTTTGAAGTAATGGAGCTAAATTTATCGTCTAATTGGACAGAAATACAAAAAAAATTTAAATTACTTGTAAAGAAATATCATCCTGATAAAAACCAAGGTAATAAGAAATATGAGGACAAGTTGAAAACAATTACATTAGCATATACACAGCTTAAAAAAAAATTTGGAAAAAAATAAATGACACTAAATCAATTTTTAACAAAACCAGATATCAAAATTTCAGTTAGACAATCATTTAATATAGATAGCAATATGGAAGTTGAAGGTTTTTCAAAAAAAAAATGAGTATGTACCAAAAATAGATCCAGACTATAAATTTGATAGAGATACAACTCTTGCTGTTCTCTCGGGTTTTTCTTTTAATAAAAGAGTTCTAATACAAGGCTACCATGGTACAGGAAAGTCAACACACATAGAACAGATAGCTGCTAGGTTGAATTGGCCTTGTGTAAGAGTGAATCTTGATAGCCATATCAGCAGGATTGATTTGATAGGAAAGGATGCAATTGTTTTAAAAGATAACAAGCAAGTCACAGAATTCAAGGAAGGGATTTTACCATGGTCAATTCAAAATCCAATAGCCTTGGTATTTGATGAATATGACGCTGGCCGACCGGATGTAATGTTTGTAATACAAAGAGTTCTTGAAAGTGAGGGAAGCTTTACATTATTAGACAAAAATAAAGTTTTAAAACAACATAATTTTTTTAGAATGTTTGCCACAACAAACACGATTGGACTTGGGGACACCACGGGCTTGTATCATGGAACACAACAAATAAATCAAGGTCAGATGGATAGATGGAATATTGTTACAACATTAAATTATTTATCATTTGAAAAAGAACTTGAAATTATTTTGTCAAAAAATAAAAAATTAAATAATAAAGACGGTAAAGAAAAAATATCAAACATGATTAAGGTAGCAGATTTAACAAGAAAAGGATTTATAAATGGAGATATTTCAACTGTAATGAGTCCTCGGACTGTTATTCATTGGGCAGAAAATACTTCAATTTTCAAAGACGTAGGATATGCTTTTAGGGTAACTTTTTTAAATAAATGTGATGAAATTGAAAAAAAAATAATTTCAGAATATTACCAAAGATGTTTTGGTGAGGACCTACCTGAGTCTTCCGCAAATATAACTTTATAAAGTGGAAAAAAAACAACAAGTAATTGAAAATTTCAAAAGTGCAATTAAATCTACTGTTAGATCAGTCTCAAATTTAAATAATTTAGAAGTAAATTTTGGTAAATCTACTAACCAAAATAAAAATCAAATCACATTACCTGAATTAAGTGAATTAAATTCTACTCAAGTCATTAAAACAAGAGCTTTAGCAGATGCTGTATCATTAAAACTAAGATATTGTGATGAAAAAATTTTTAAGAGTTTTGAACCAAAAGGAGAAATTTCAAAAAAACTCTATGATATCGCTGAAAAAGTAAGATGTGAAAAAATCGGTTCAGATGAGTTTCTAGGCGTGAAAAGAAATCTAATAAATTTTTATAAACAGCAAGAGATTAATCATGCTAACAGTAAATTAGAAAAGATCTCATTATTTTTTGAGAATCTGTTAAATAGTAATGTTTTAGATTTAAAAACTTCAAATAAATCAAGTATGTTCGATAATTTTAAGAAAAAATACGAAAAAAAAATTAAAAATAAAATAAATATTATTAAAAAAAATATTCATAATCAAAAAATTTATAACTCAATAGTGTCAGAATTACTTAATAATCTCAATTTTGATGAAGAAATGAGTACCAAAGAGGATAAGAGTGACGAGAACGAGAAAAATTCTGAACAAGATTCTAAAAAAGAAAATGGTGAGAAATCAAGCGATAGTGAGAAAAAAATAGAACAAATGGCAATTGAAACAGATGTGCCTGACACCGAAAATTTTTCAGAAAAATCTGATGAAAATCAAAATTTAGAGCTTGATGATGCAAATTCAGAGTCTAAAGGTAAAAATAAAGGGATAATTAATTTTAACGAAAAAAAATATAAAGTATTTACCTCAGAGTTTGATGAGATTATAAAAGCTGAAGACCTTGAAACTCCCGAAGAACTTTCGAGATTAAGAGAAAACTTAGATCAGCAATTACACCAATTAAGATTTTTTATATCTAAGTTGGCAAATAAACTTCAAAGGAAATTACTGGCAAAACAAAATAGGTCATGGAACTTTGATCTCGAAGAGGGAATTTTAGATACGTCAAAGTTAACAAGAATAATTATTGATCCTTTGAACTCACTCTCATTTAAAAGAGAGAGTGACATTGAATTTAAAGACACTTTAGTAACTCTTTTAATCGATAATTCTGGATCAATGAGAGGAAAGCCTATTTCAGTTGCAGCAATTTGTGCGGATATTTTATCGAGAACATTAGAAAGATGTGGAGTAAAAGTTGAAATATTGGGATTCACAACCTGTCATTGGAAAGGCGGTTCAAGCAGAGAAAAATGGATGAAAAAAAATAAACCAAATTTTCCAGGAAGACTAAATGATTTAAGACATATTATTTATAAATCCGCTGATATACCTTGGAGACAATCAAAAAAAAATTTAGGTTTAATGCTAAAAGAGGGAGTGTTAAAAGAAAATATTGATGGTGAGGCTTTAAAATGGGCATTTTCAAAGATGCACAAAAGAAAAGAAGAAAGAAAAATTTTAATGGTAATTTCAGATGGGGCACCGGTGGATGATTCTACTTTATCTTCTAATGCAACTGACTACTTAGAAAATAATTTAAAAAATATTGTAAAATGGATTGAAAATAAATCTGACATAGAGCTTTTGGCTATTGGAATCGGACATGACGTTACAAGATATTACTCAAATGCAATAAAAATTACTGATATACAAGATTTAGGAGATGTAATGATTAACCAATTATCTGACTTATTTTCCGAGAGAAAAAAAAATAAAACTATCCATTAGTTATTTTAAACTAAACTAATTTTTTTTCCGCAGAGAAATCTTTAAAATATGTAATAAAAATTCTGAACGGTATAAGCATAAGAAAGGCTATTAAAAATTTCACAACTAAATCTCCAAATGCTAAAGTGTACCAAGGCACTTCGGTCCCGTAAAAAGATATAAAGAAGAATAAAAATGTATCAATTGTTGATCCAATTGTAGATGAAAACAACGGTGCTATATACCAGGATTTTTTTCTTCTTAATCTGTCAAAAATATTAACATCTATTAACTGTGCCGTTAAAAACGCAATGCCTGATCCAAATGCTATTCTAATTGAAATTATATCTGAAAAATTTGTAGACACCACAAGAGTTAAAAAAATTCCTATTAAGAAACCAAAATAAACTACTCTTTTTGCTATTTCTTTGCCAAAAGCTCTATTAGCAAAATCGGTGACCAAAAAAGAAATTGGATAAGTAAAAGCACCGTATGTAAGTATGTTTTCTAAACCAAATTGATAGACTGGAAATTGAACTAAAAAATTTGAAACTATTATAACTAAACTCATTATTGCCAGGAGTAAGATAAATAGGTTTTTTTTGATTATCATTTAAGATTTTTGAACTATAGAAAGCTTTAATTTTTTTGCTTTTTTAGACAAATTTTTACTTTTTGCTCTTTTTAAAAAATCGTCTAGTCCACCTTTAAAATCGACAGTCTTTAATGCTGAATTTGTTACATTTAACCTTATGCTTTTTTTTAAGATATCACTTTTAAATTTAACTTTTTTTAAGTTTGGATAAAATTTTCTTTTGGTTTTATTATTTGCATGACTTACATTATTACCTTTTAAAGGTTTTTTTCCGGTCAACTCACATTTTTTTGTCATAATTGATTATGTTATATAATTTAGATCTATTTTATGGTCAAGCGTTTATTCCTACTGCATCTTTGACATTTTTGATTCCATTTTCTTCTAAAATTGAAATTAACTTAATCTTAATTTCTTTTGCAATGCCTGGACCTTTGTAAATCATTCCAGTGTATAATTGGACCAAATTTGCGCCATAAGATATTTTCTCAAAAGCACTTTCCCCTGAATCAACTCCGCCTACTCCAATTATCGGTACAGTGCCTTTTAACTCTTTGTAAAATTTTTTAATTAAGTCATTTGATAAATTGAATAATGGTTTACCAGATAGTCCACCTTTTTCATTTCTTTTTAAATCACTTAAATCATCTCGGTTTTGATCTGTGGAATTTGAAATTATTAATCCATCGATTTTATATTTGGTTATAATTTCACAAACACTGCTGATTTTTTCTGAGGTAATATCAGGAGAAATTTTTAACAAGATTGGTTTTATAATCTTATCCTTTTTTTTTCTTTTATTAAGTTTATCAAGAAGAAAGGTCAAAGAATTTTCATCATGAAAATCCCTTAAGCCCTCTGTGTTAGGTGATGATATGTTGATTGTCAAATAATCTGCATTATGGTGTAACTTTGAAAGGCCAGTTTCAAAATCTTCACTTTTGTCAACTGTATCTTTATTTGGACCAATATTAATTCCTAAAATTCCCTCTGGAGCATTCTTAAAAATTCTTTTTGAAACTGTTTCTGCTCCATGATTGTTAAAACCAAGTCTATTAATTAATGCTTGATCTTTTTCCAGCCTAAAAATTCTTGGTTTTGCATTTCCAAACTGTTCCCGAGGTGTAACTGTGCCAACTTCAACAAACCCAAAGCCTAACTTAAATAAAGGATTATAAACTTCTGCGCTTTTATCAAAACCGGCTGCGAGTCCAATTGGATTTTTGAATTTTTTTTCAAATAATTGGGTTTCTAAAATTTCCTCATTTTTTACATAGAAAAAACTTTCTGGAACAAAATTTGTTTTTAATGATTTTATTGCTAAATCATGTGCTACTTCTGGATCAAGTGAAAAAATAAAAGGTTTTAAAAATGAAAACATATTAGTTTATTTTATCATTAATTAATTTAATTGTTTCTTTTATTCCAAAAAAACTTATAAAAAAACCCATTCGAGGTCCGTCTTCCTCTCCAAATAACACTTGATAAATTAATTTAAACCAATCTCTTAGATTTTTTTCATACCCATTGTCTTTGCCAGCTGAATAAACTATTGTTTGTATCTCTTCTGGACTAAGTCTCTCGTCAATTTTCTCAATCTTTAAAATAAGATTAGCCAATGCCTTTTTTTCCTCTTTATTTGGAATTTTAAATTTTTTATTCGGCTCTACTTTATCTTTGAAATAATTAATTGCGTATAAAGTAAGACCATCTAATATTGGATTATTATTAGGTGTAATTTCTTTATGAAATCTTCTTATAAATTTCCATAAAATCTCCTTATTGTTTGCGTTACTTGACCCTGCTAAATTTAAAAGCATAGAGAATGGCATTACAATTTTTTCTTCGGGTGGTTTCCCATTATGCACATGCCAAACAGGGTTCGTAATTTTATCTTTTATTTTCTGCTTTTGGTATTTTTCTAAATTTGATAAATAATCGTCAACTGTTTTTGGCACAATTTCCGAATATAGTTTTTTTGCTCTTTTTGGATTCGGATACATAAATAATGACAAGCTTTCAGGTGAGGCGTAGCGTAGCCACTGATCAATGGTTATACCGTTGCCTTTTGACTTAGATATTTTTTCCCCTTTATCGTCTAGAAATAATTCATATGCAAATCCATTGGGTGGTTGTTTGCCAAGTAATCTACAAATTTTAGATGATAAAATGGCACTCTCAGTCAGATCCTTACCGTACATTTCAAAATCAACATCAAAATTAAACCACCTCATAGCCCAATCTACTTTCCATTGTAACTTACATTTACCATCTAAAATACTTGTCTCAAATTTTTTTCCATTATTATTAAAAATTATCTTTCCACTTTTCCTATCGCAACTATCCATTGAAACCTCAAGAACATTTCCAGTCTCAGGACAAATCGGTAGAAAGGGGCAGTAGGTCTTTCTTCTTTCAATTCTTAAAGTAGGCAATATGATGTTCATTATTTCATCATACTTTTCTAATACTCTCATAAGAGAATTATTGAAAACGCCTTTTTTGTAGTTTTCAGAGGAGCTTTTAAAAGAAAAATTAAATTTAAATTTTCGCAGAAAATCTTTCAACATTTCATTGTTGTGTTCGCCAAAGCTTTTAAATTTTTTAAATGGGTCTGGTATTTGTGTTAAAGGCTTTCCAAGATTTTCTCTTAAAATATTTTCGTTAGGAATATTTTCAGGAACTTTGCGTAAAGCGTCCATATCATCTGAAAAAGTAATAAGTTCATGCTCAATTTTTTTAATATGGTTTAATGCGTTAATCATCATTGATGTTCTCGCTACCTCTCCAAAAGTACCGATATGTGGCAAACCACTGGGACCGTACCCGGTTTGAAAAATTAACTTTTTTTTCTTTAAAATAATGTCTTTTCTATCTTTTAATAGTTTTCTTATCTCAACAAATGGCCAAGATGAGGTAGACTGAATTAAGTTATTATCTAACATATACAAGGTTTATTTAATTTATGTACAAAATACACTTTTAATTACATTATATATAGTTGAATTTTACAATTAATAAAATAGTCTTATAATTATGCCGGCTAGTAAAACTGTTTTTTTCATAATTGGTATTCTTTTGATTATCCTAGGACTATCAATGTTAGTACCTTACGGTTTACAAATTTTATATGGTGAAGAAAGCCACAGCTTCATTTCATCGGCATTTATCACAATTTTTATAGGTATTCTTTTATTACTGTCTAATATTGAAAAGGAATATAAGCTTAATTTACAACAAACTTTTTTATTTACAACGCTTGCTTGGTTTTTAATTGCTGTATTTGGGTCCATCCCATTTATGCTCTCCCCTATTTCTTTAACCTTTAGTGATGCATTTTTTGAAAGTATGTCTGGAATAACAACCACCGGGGCTACTATAATCACAAATTTAGATGACAGTCCTAAAAGTATTTTACTATGGAGATCAATTATGCAATGGCTTGGTGGAATAGGAATAGTCGTAATGGCTATAACAGTTTTACCTCTTCTGAAAGTCGGAGGAATGCAACTCTTCAAAATGGAGGGCCCGGACTCAACTGAGAAGATTCTTCCAAGAACCATCGAAGTTGCAAGCACAATAATTGTTATTTATATAATTCTTACATTTCTTTGCGGATTTTTTTATTGGGTTTTTGGTATGTCTTATTTTGATGCGCTGGCACACTCAATGACAACAATCGCTACGGGAGGCTTTTCTACACATAATGACTCTATCGGATATTTTAAAAACTCAAATATAGAAATTGTTGCATCTTTATTTATAGTATTGGGGAGTATTCCATTTATATCTTATTTAAAATTTTTAAATGGGAATAGAAAAATTTTTTTAAAAGACTCACAAATTAAAGGAATGGTTTATCTATTATTTTTCTCGATCGTATTAATGTTTGTTTATTTAATTATTTCAGATAATGAAAATACTTTGTTTGAAAAAATCAGAATATCCTCATTTAACGTGATTTCAATTTTATCTGGAACGGGATATGTCACCGACGATTTTAGTCTTTGGGGAAAATTTTCTTTACTTTTCTTTCTTTTTTTAATGTTTGTAGGTGGTTGCGCAGGATCTACTGCTTGCGGTGTAAAAATATTTAGAATTCAAATGTTATATATTTATATTAAAAATCAAATTAAAAAACTGATTTCTCCTAATAGTATAAGCTCAACAAAATACAATGATCAAAAAATTTCTGAAGAATTTATCTATTCTGTAATAGTTTTTATTTTTTCATTTCTTTTAATATTTTTATTATTAACAATAATGTTATCAATTACAGGGCTTGATTTTTTAACCTCAATTTCAGGAGCTGCGAGTGCTATTTCAAATGTTGGTCCAGGATTAGGTGATACGATTGGCCCTAATGGAAACTATAGTTCTTTACCAAGTGTCTCAAAATTTATCTTATCTTTTGCAATGTTGCTTGGTCGATTAGAACTGTTTGCAGTTTTGGTTTTATTCTTACCTTCTTTTTGGAGAGATTGATTTACTATTATGCAGATTAAAAAAAAATACTCACTCTCAGATTCTTTTGCAATATATTTAGATCCTCGAATGTTAAAAATTTTATTAATCGGTTCAATTAGTGGATTTCCATGGGTGTTGATTGGAAGCAGTTTGAGTCTATGGTTGAAAGAAGATGGATTAAGCAGAAGTACAATAGGCTGGGCTGGATTAATATTCGCTGTTTATGCTTTTAATTACTTATGGGCTCCATTAATTGACAGAGTTAGAATTCCTTTTCTTACAAAAAAAATAGGTCACAGAAAAGGTTGGATTGTATTGATGCAAGTTTTAATAATTTTTTCTTTAATTGCATGGAGTTTCATATCTCCGATCGAAAACTTATTTTCAGTAATTAGTATCGGATTAGTTATTGCAATAGCTTCAGCTACTCAAGATATAACTTTGGACGCTTTAAGAATCGAACAAATAAATGAAAATGAGGGAAAAATAATGCAAGCCGGTGCAGCCATTTCAGTTGTTGGATGGTGGACTGGATATAAGTTGGGTGGAGTTCTGTCGTTAACAATTGCAGATTACCTACAAGCCTTAGGATTGAATAATTACTGGCAAATTACTTTTCTAATCTTATGTGTAATAATTGTAATATTTAATGTCCTTCTTCTTTTAATTAACGAGAATAGTACATTAAGAAGATTAGAGACTCAGAGAAATAACGATTTATTAATAGAAAAAAAATTTGGTAAACAAAGTATTTTAAAGAAACCTATCATATGGATGACAGGCACTGTGATAAGTCCAATAATTAGTTTTTTTAAGAAAAATGGATTTAAAGTCGCAATAGCTATCTTAAGTTTTGTTTTTCTTTTTAAAATCGGGGAGGCTTTTTTAGGAAGGATGTCTGTAATATTTTACAAAGAAATAGGTTTTAGCAAATCAGATATTGCAATTTATTCGAAAGGTCTAGGATGGATTTCTACTGTAATTTTCACTCTTATGGGTGGACTATTCGCAATTAGATCTGGTGTCATTAAAGCAATGTTTGTGTCTGGTATTTTGATGGCTTCAACAAATCTTTTATTTTCTGTTTTAGCATGGTCCGAAAAATCAGAATTATTGTTCGCAATTGCGGTTATATTTGATGACATGGCCGCCGCTTTTGCTACAGTTGCTTTTGTGGCTTTTATTTCTATGTTGGTGGATAGAAATTATACAGCTACTCAATACGCCTTGTTAGCTTCGATAGGCACCGCAGGTAGAACAATGATGGCTTCATCATCTGGGGCTTTGGTTGATTGGTTAAACGGTGACTGGGGAATATTTTTCATTTTAACTGCTTTAATGGTTATTCCATCTCTTGTATTTCTGTATTTAATTAAAGAAAAAATTAAAATAAATGAATAAAACTTATACAAATATCTATCCAATTTGTAACTTGTATAAAAAAAATTCTAAAAAATCACCGTTGGTAACTCAAATTATTTATGGTCAAAAATTTTCAATCATAAAAGAAGGAAATGATTGGTTGAAAATAAAAATTTTAGAAGATAATTATCATGGTTATATTGAGAGAAAAAAAATTTCTAATTATTTAGAACCGACCCATAAAGTATTTAAATTAAAATCAAATATTTATAAATTTCCAAATAGTATAAGGAAAATAAAAGAATTACCTTTTGGATCAAGAGTTAAAAAAGTAAAAAGCACATCAAATTTTATTCAATTTAAGCTAGGATGGATAAAAAAAAGTGATCTTAAGCCAATCGGATTTACGCAAAAAAATATTTTTTCTAAAATTAAAATCTTTAAAAATATTAAATATAAATGGGGAGGTAAATCCTACCGTGGTATTGATTGTTCAGGTTTAATACAAATATTTTTTAATTTTAATAATCAGTTTTTTCCAAGAGATACTAAAGATCAAATTAAATTTTTAAAAAGAAGCACAAATTTAAAAAACATAAAAAAAAATGATATTATATTTTGGAAAGGGCATGTAGCTTTAGTATTGACAAAAAAAAGGCTTATACATGCTTACGGTCCTTTAAAAAAAACTGTGATAATGAACATAGAGCAAACAATTTCAAGAATAAAAAAAACAGCTAATTTAAAAGTTTTAAGTATTAAGAGAATTTGAAAGCCGAGGTGGCCTCAGTCTCCCTCGACCACCTCTTAACTTAATAATAATTGATTCGAATAAAGTTCTAAAACTCTTAATAGTTGTATTTTTTTTATTTCTTAATAAGTATTAAACAATTATCAAAAATATTTTTCTTATGTTTTAGATCTATAAATTGAAAATTGAGGTTCGCCTCAGATAGATAGAAGTGAAATTTATTAATAATTCTTGGCTGCCTTCTTACGTCTTCAATAATATAATGTCCTCCAAGATTTAGGTGATTTAAAGAATTTTCAAGAAAATTTATATTTGCATCGAATCTGTGAAAACCATCATCGATTATTATATCCATTTTGATCCCAATATCTTCCCACATAGAATTAATTGAATTAGCATTTAACATGTCGACATAGAAGGTTTTAATTCTTTCCTCATTCTTTAAAATCTTCTTATCTATGTCAGCTCCAAAAATATTTGAATTTTTAAAATACTCTTTCCAACCTCTAAGTGAAGAGAGTGGCTTATAAGACTCGACAGGTGTCATATTCCAAGGAACATTTTCATCAACAGAGCCTATTCCAACTTCAAAAATATTCAATTTATTATCTTTAATGTCTTTAAACAAAAAATGGTAAAAATCAGTATAGTTATGCATTTGAGTTTTATTCCCTTTATCACTCCCATGCTTATTCATAATATTAGTGAGATCGTTGTTAACTCCAAAATACTCTTTGTTAAAAACATTCAAATTAACAATCTCATTTTTTTTTTGGAAAGTTTTAAACTTTATATAATTTGAGTATCTGATGTCCCTGAAAATTCTGTTAGTATTTTGTATTATATTTTTAAATAAAGTCATTACTTATAATATGTTACACAAGTTTACTGTCAATGGCGGAGAGAGAGGGATTCGAACCCTCGAAACGGTTTCCCGTTTACACGCTTTCCAAGCGTGCGCCTTCAACCTCTCGGCCACCTCTCCCTTGAAAACAGTTATACTTCTATACAACAAAAATGTTCAATAAAAATTTATAATAGTATAAAAGAAAAAGATGCAACTTTCAGAATTATATAAACCAAGTTTTGTAAGCAATAATGAGCTAATAAGATTAGGATCTCGTTATGACGGTGGATATGTAATATTAAAAAAACAAATTAAAGAGACTAATTGCTTGGTCAGTTTTGGAGTGTCTGATAATTGGGATTTTGAGGAAGATTTTTATAAATTAAGTAATTGTAATATTGATGCTTATGATTTCGCCTTAGATAAAGATTTTTGGATTGAAAGGTTTAAAAAAGATTTGGTAAAATTTATTTGTTTGAAAATATTTAAACCTAGAAAGATTAAAAGTATGTTTAAATATTTGTATTTTAAGAAGTTCTTTAATAATAAAAATATTTCTTTTAACATGAAAAAAGTCGGAAATAGAGATGGTGAGGTTAATTTTCACGAAATCATGAAAAAACATGAAGGTAAAAATATTTTTTTAAAATCAGATATTGAAGGTGGAGAGTTTACTTTCTATAATGATATCGAAAGCTATGATAATATCATCGGTATAGCTATTGAATTTCATAACGTGATAGAAAAAAATGATCTTATAAAAAAGTTTTTGAGTAATTTAAGAAAATTCAGACTAATACATATTCATGCAAACAATCTAGTCCCTGTAAAAGATAGCTCACACTGTCTTGAGATGACTTTTGTACGTAAAGAATATATTGAGGATCTCAGTAAGAAAAACGACAAAGAATATCCAGTCAAAGGTTTAGATTTTCCGAATGCTAAAAGAGGAAAAGATATCAAGATTAGTTTTTATGAAGAATAAGAATTTAATATTAATATTTATATTCATCTGGTTTTTTTCTATAATTTTCACTGCATACTATGTTCATAAAAACTTTGAAAGAATTCAAATTCTCAAAAATTCTTTAAACAATGTGAATTATGTTAATGCTAATGCCTACAGTGTAAATATAATTCGAGTACTCAAACTTAACAAAAAAACTGCTTATATTTTAAATAATAATACCAGCGGAAATTTTAATACTAATGATTTAGAAATCTTTACACAAGATGGTTATTTAATCAAAAACGGAAATGAGAAAAAACTTAATACTCCAGATAATTTTACTTTAGAAAATAACGGTGGATTAAAGAATATTATGTTTGTAGGAAATAAAGTTTTTGCCTTATTATCAGCTAAAAAAGATAAATGCTTTTTAGGAAAAATTTATAATATATCCGAAAACAAAAATTTTATAGACTTGGGCTGCTTGCCTGATAGAGATAATACTGATTTTAATGGTTTGGGAAGTAGCGTAGTTTACTTGAATAATAAGTTGCTTTTATCAGTTGGCACTGTTGATGCTAATTTAACTTTAAATAGTGAGTTATCTCAAAATATTAATTCGCCTTACGGTAAAATTTTAAGCATAGAATATAAGTCACTGAGAGGTGAGAAAAGTCCCGAGACAAATGTTTATTCATTAGGACACAGAAATCCACAAGGTATGTCAAAAATAAATAATCAAACTTTTAGTGTTGAGCATGGTCCAAAGGGAGGTGATGAACTTAATAGAATTGAAAAAGATGGGAATTATGGCTGGCCGTTAAGTTCTTATGGTACACGTTATATGATTGACAGTAGCGGTAAGTCTTTACCAATAAGCCACGAAAGATCTGGGTTTAAGGAGCCTATGATTGCGTTAGTTCCCTCAGTGGGTATATCGGCATTGAGTCAATGTCCTAAAAAACTAAAAAACTACTATAAAAAAAATTGTTTAATTGCATTATCGCTTTATGGAAATAAATTACGAAAGGGAAGATCTTTAATAATATTTCTTATCAATGATGATTTAAGTCAAGTTAATTCGGTTGAACAAATTTATTTAGGTAGTCTTGGCAAGTTAAGATTACGACATTTTGTTACAAACTCTAAAAATGAACTGTTTGAGGATAAAGAGGGAAATATTTATGTCTCAGCAGATAGAAAAGGTATTTATAAAATTTCTTTTGATAAATTTAGATCAAGGTAGATAATTTGTAATTTTGTATGTATCGTTCAAAATCGCTGATATCAAGTAAATAATAAAATATAAGTTTAAAATATAAACTGAGTTTAAGTTCTTTATAAAATTATCTTTTATTTCAGAATTAATCATAAATAGATAAATAAATAAAAACATTGGTTCAAAATATTTTTGAAATATCATGTGGTAACTAAATCCGAGTAAAATAATTAAAATTAAAAATAGGTTGCTCTTATCTTCTTTAATTAAATTAAAACAAATTGAAAGACCTATAATCGAAGTGATTAAAAATAAAATATTATTTTCAAAAATAAGACGTGATAATTTCAAAAAAAAACCACCTCCAATTCTATAATTGTAATCGAAGAATGAAATCATGACAATTGAAATAAAGATAATTAAAAAATAAGGTAAAGAGTCATTTAAAGAAAATTTTTTAAAAAAATCATTTAGTTTTTTTTGGTGTAAAAAATTCAAAAAATAAATTGGCAATAAATAAAAACTGATGATTGAGGAGCTGACTAAAATTGTGTTAATAAATCTGAGATCAAAACTTACAATTAATTTTGGGTTCGCAAGTACTAGATAAAATCCAGGCAATGCTAGTAAAAATACAAAGGAACATACAATTAAAAAATTTTTAAACTTTAAATTTTTTAAATACACAAAAATTAGAAAAACATAAATATATGCATAGTATTGACGTGTATAGACTGCTAAAGCAAGAAAAAAAGTTTGAAGAAAAATTTCTATATTTAGTTCAATCCTCTGTTCTTTTGCTTTTTTATTCCAGACGATAAAGAAGTACAAAAAAGCTAAAAAGAATATTAGGGCAGTTGATGAAGAATTTGGCCAAATAATTGATGACCTAAATGATGGTAAAAAAAATAATAATGAACTAATTGCAATTAAATTAATTTTTTTTATTCTTGAGTATCGTAATTTTAAACATAGATAAAATAAAAAAGGTATTGAAAAACATCCAAGAAAATAAATCAATCTGGTTAAGTTTTGAGACTCAGTTAAAACTAAAACTTGGGACAATATTAAGTAATGTAATGGTGTGTGAATTGAGTACTCATCAGACAAAAAGTTCATTTCATTTTTGAGACTAATTACAAAGTTCCATGTCTTATTAAAATCTAAAATAAATCCACCACTTCCAGCTGAGTCTTCATCTATGTAAAAGCCGTAAAACAAACTTGAGATTGCTATGGCAAGTAATAAATAACTAAATCTTATATCCTTTAAAATATTCATTTTTTGCTTATTGCTTTTTCTAAACTCATTATAAATTCTTTCTTTGTTGGAAGTTTGTTTGTTGAGATGAGTTCAATTATATCAAAATAGTTTTTATTAATGTGATTAATACAATTTCTTAATGAGTTTATGTTTCTCTTACAAAGAAACACACCCTTATATTGACCTACGATATGACTTAGATCATCAAAAACTATTACTGGTTTGTGTCTAGCAAGCGATTCTAACAAAACCATTGGGTGTCCCTCAGTAAATGACGGTAATATAAATATTGAATGGTTATCATATAAATCTATCAATTTTTCTATATTTGTCTCGAGTTTAAGAATTTTAATATTATTGGCCTCAGCAACAAGCTCTTTTTCCTCAGTCGCTCCAACTATAGTTAAAGAAATGCTGTTATCTTTTTTAATGATATCTATCAATGAAAAAACGCCTTTTTCTTTTTTAATTCTTCCGACATAAAGAAGTTTTGGTTCAAAATCTATTTTATTATTATTCTTTATAAACCATTTGGAATTTAATTGAGATGGAAAAACTATTTCTCCCTTTTTACCTCTTAGAATTTTTTTGGAACAACTTATCATATTTGTTAATACCGACGAGATATTAAATATTATTCCGTAAATTATTTTTCCTGATATACCTAGTTTAGAATAATACTCTTCGTATCCATCACTTCTTAGATAAACAAAAATATTTTTTCTAAAAATAGAAAGGAATAAAATTGACAAAAATGTATATGGAGTTAAAGAGAATACTAAGTAATCATTTTTTATTTTCAATGTTTTAAATATTGAGATTAAAAAAGAAAAAATGTTTGAGTTTAAACTTAATTTAATCTTATTTTGATCTACCTTAAATGCTCTTTTAATACTAAACTTTCTACAGATTAATAAAATATCATTAAAATTCGATAGTTCCTCTGGAGTCGATTTCATATCTAAATTATCACAATAATAATTGTTTTCATCTAAAAAAAATTTTTCGTTAGAGATGATAACAAGACTTTTCATTATTTTTCTTTATTAATTTTTAGCACTCCAATAAAAGCTTCTTGAGGAATTTCAACTTTTCCAAATTGTTTTGACCTTGCTTTTCCTTTTTTTTGTTTTTCAAGTAATTTTCTCTTCCTATCAGTTGCACCTCCTCCGTGAATTTTGGTTAAAACATCTTTCTTGAATCCTTTTATAGACTCTCGAGCGACAATTTTTCCACCGATAGCTGCTTGGACTGGGATCATGAAATTATGTCTAGGGATTAAATCTTTTAATTTTTCACAAACTTGTCTTCCTGTTTTTTGTGCAAAATCTTTATGAATTATCATAGCAAGGGCATCAACAGACTCTGAATTTACTAAAATACCTAGTTTGACAAGATCGCCTACTTTATACCCAGATATTTCATAGTCGAAACTAGCGTAACCACTTGAAACGGACTTTAATCGATCGTTAAAATCGAAAACAACTTCGTTTAAAGGTAAATCGTAAGTAAGAACTGCTCTGTTCCCTGAGTATGAAAGATTAGTTTGCACTCCTCTTTTATCTTGGCAAATTTTTATTATCGAACCTAGATATTCGTCAGGAGTTATTATCGTTGATTTGATCCAGGGTTCTTCGATCCTTTCAATTTGAGATGGATCTGGCATATTGGTCGGGTTTTGTAAGTCAAGGACTTTCCCCTGAATATTATAAACTTTATAAATCACTCCAGGTGTTGTTGTAATTAGATTTACATCAAATTCTCTCTCTAGCCTCTCAGTAATAATCTCCAAATGCAACAAGCCTAGAAAACCACATCTAAAACCTAAGCCCAATGCACTGGATGACTCTGGATCATAAGAGAAACTAGCATCGTTTAATTTCAATTTAGCTAAACCGTCTTTTAATTTTTGATATTCAGAGCTATCGACTGGAAACAAGCCACAAAAAACAACTGGCTTACTTGGTTTGAAGCCTGGTAAAGGATCACTAATTGGATTAATAGCATCACATATAGTATCGCCAACTTTTGTCTCAGACAGAGACTTCATGCCAGTTATTATAAAACCTATTTCACCTGAATTTAATTCTTCAATGTCAGTTGGCTTTGGTGTAAAGACACCTACTTTTTCAATTACATACTCTTGATTATTAGACATTAATTTAATTTTCATATTTTTTTTTAATTTACCATTAATAACTCTTACTAAAATAACTACACCTAAGTAGCTGTCATACCAACCGTCTACTAATAAGCATTTAAGTTTCTCATTTAAAATACCCTTTGGAGCTGGTAACTTGTTAATAATCCCCTCTAAAATATTATCAATTCCTTCACCAGTTTTACCTGAGCATGGAATCGCATTAGACGTTTCAATGCCAATTACATCTTCAATTTCTTTTTTACTTTTTTCTATATCAGATGCTGGTAGATCAATTTTATTTAATACCGGTATCACTTGGTGATTTATTTCTAATGCCTGATAAACATTTGCTAAAGTTTGTGCTTCAACACCCTGGGTGCTATCAACAATCAAAAGGGAACCTTCACATGCTGACAATGAGCGACTTACCTCATATCCAAAATCAACATGTCCTGGTGTGTCAATTATATTTAAAGTGTAGTTTTGACCATCTTTAGCTTTATAGTTTAATTTTACAGTCTGGGCTTTTATCGTAATTCCTCTTTCTCTTTCAATGTCCATGGAGTCTAAAACTTGCTGTTTCATTTCACGATCACTTAACCCACCGCATTTTTGTATAATTCTATCTGCGATAGTAGATTTACCATGATCAATATGCGCAATTATTGAAAAATTACGAATTCTATCAATATCTGACATTATGATCTGATGTTCCCGCCTGTTTGGTTTTCCACTTCTTTAATAATTTTTTCACTAATTTGATTTAGATCATTATCAGAAAGAGTCTTTTCGTCTGCCTGGATAGAAACATTAATGGCTATTGATTTTTTATCTGCAGTTAAATTTCCACCTTCAAAGACATCAAAGATATAAACCGATCTTATATTTCTATCTACATCTCTAATAATCTTATCTAATTTACCTACTTGATAATTCTTATTAACGACAAAAGCAAAATCTCTCTCAGAGGTTTGGTAGTCGGAGAATTTAAAGTTCTCTTTTAAGACTCTCATCTTTTTATTTGGTTTTGGAATATTATCTAAAAAAACTTCGAATCCATAAATATTTTTTTCTTTATAACCCAATTTAGAAATAATTGATGGATGAATTTCTCCAAATTGAGCTAGCAAAGCTCCATCAATTGTTTGAAAGTTTATTGAACCCGATCTGCCTGGGTGGTAGCAGTTTTTTGATTTATCACTTACTACTAATTGATTCTCGTTAATTCCCATTTCAATTAAAGTTTTTACTACATCTGTTTTCATGTCAAAAATATCTACATTTCTCGTTTTTTCAGACCAACTTTTTTTATTTATTTGTCCAGATTTGACTGCTCCAATTACAGTTTTCTGTTCTCCAGGTTTTTTTCCATAAAAGACTGGTCCTACTTCAAACAACGCAATATCTTGAAACCCCCTGTCATGATTTTTCTTCAGATAAAAAAGTAAATTTGAAAATATCGATCTTCTTAATACATTTAATTCTTTAGAAATTGGATTAACTATAAAAATTGGACTTTTGCTTGTATCAATTAAATTATCGATTTTTTGATCTGTAAATGACCAGGTGACAGCTTCATAATAGCCTTTATTTGAGACAGATCTTTGACCAAGGTGAAATAATTTTTGTTGAAAGTTAAGTGTCTCTTTATTTCTTATTTTTTCAGGCTCCACAAGATTTATTTTATCAAATCCTTTTATTCTTATGAGTTCTTCTATTAAATCTATTTCTTGATTTACATCTGGCCTCCATGTCGGAATAAGAACTTTGAGATTTTTCTTCACTGATTTAGTTAAAAATCCGAGAGAATTTAATATCTTTTTTATTTCAGTTTCTGTAATTGAAAATCCCATTATTTTTTTAAATTTACCTGTCTCAAATTCAATCGATTTATTCTTATATTCTTTTTTTCCTGAAATATTAAATTTGCTTGCCTCCCCTCCGCAAATTTTTAAAATCAAATCTGTTGCAATTTTCAAGCCATCGATCATTGAATTAGGATCTATTCCTCTTTCAAATCTATATTTAGCATCGGTTTCTAAGCCTAACTGTTTTGAGGTTTTTCTTATTGATGATGGAAGAAAATAAGCTGACTCTAGTAGAATATTTTTTGTCTTTAATTCTGTTCCAGATCGTGTTCCACCAATAACACCGCCTAAACCTAAAACTCCACTTTTATCCGCTATAACACACATATCTTTTTGAAGAGTATATTTTTTATCATCAAGAGCTATAAAACTTTCATCCTTTTTAGAATTTCTAACAATAATCTCTTTATCAATCTTATCAGCATCATAAGCATGCAAAGGTCTGTTTAAATCAAACATAACGTAATTAGTAATATCTACTACTGCTGAAATTGGTTTTAGACCAAGGGAATTAATTTTATCTTTTAACCATTTGGGACTTTCTTGATTTTTTATTCCTGTAATTAAACAACTACCAAATGCTAGACAACCTTGGTTCTTCTCTTTTGTTATTGAGATTTTGATATTTTGATTTTTTTTATGATTTATCTTATTTTTTTTTAAATTTAATAATTTTCCCATGCCTGCAGCTGCTAAATCTCGTGCTATTCCTCTCACTCCTAAACAATCAGGGCGGTTAGGGGTTATTGACACGTCAATGACCTTTTCAGGTGAGCTTTTAAAAAAACTTTTACCTATTCTGTTCGACATATTTTTGAGCTCTATAATCCCCGCACCTTCCTCTGATAAATTAAGTTCACTTTCAGAACAAAGCATACCTCTTGACTCTACTCCTCTGATCTTGGCTATTTTTAATTTCATTTTTGATTTAGGTATTGTAGCTCCAGGAGGGGCATAAACTGTGACTAAGCCTTCTCTAGCATTATTTGCGCCACATACAACTTTGACAACAGAAGATCCACCAAGATTTACATCACATAATTTTAGCTTGTCTGCATTTGGGTGCTTTTCGGTTTTTAATATTTTCACAATCTTAAATTTAGACAAATCACCAGATCCGTCTTTAATACTCTCAACTTCTAATCCAATATTTGTTAATTTTTCTATTATCTCATTTATACTAGCTTTGGTGCTTAAATGATTTTTTAACCAAGATAATGTTAAAATCATCTGCTCAATCCTCTGTAGTTAGTTGGAACATCTAATGGATCGAAACCAAAATGA
>NZJU01000034.1 GCA_002692325.1 Candidatus Pelagibacter sp. | reverse complement strand
AAAACTGATGCAAGATAAAATAAATGATGATCATAATATCCACTAAAAAGTTCATCAGCAGCTGTACGTGAAATAGAAATTATATAATTATATTTTCTAACCTGCTCCATAAGTTGCCAATGAACATAATAAGAAATTGTAGAAACAGGAGCGTCATGTGAAATTACCAACTTTTCAAGATTTGATAAAAAATTTTTTTTTGATAGTTTTACTTCTGTGTGTCTAATGCCAAGTTTGCTAACTGCTTTATTAATCAAATCTTGTTCCTCATATCTTGTATCTGTATTAACAATGGTAAATCCATGTACATCACAATTTAAAACTTTTGATGAAATTGAAATTAAACTGTTTGAATCNACTCCACCNCTCATGCAAAATGCTAGGGGAACATCTGAACGCATNCGNAACTTAACTGCATTAATTANAGAANNNTTTGTCATTTCAACAACNTCTGNATANGATANATTTTTTTCTTCCTCAAATTTTGGTTTCCAATATTTTTTAGGTANCAATTTAATTTTTGTNTCAATNTTTAAAAATGTTGCTGGTGAAAGTGAATTAATATTTTTAAAATATGTTTGGTTTGTCTTAAATATTGATTTATATCCATTTATAAGATTTCGTAATAAACGTGTCTGATTAATTTGAGGNCGCTCTTGTGCNAAAGCNACTAATCCCTTTACTTCAGAAGCAAAATAAATTCCGTTNTTNTGAGGCCATATATATAATGGCTTTTCACCAAATCTATCTCTTGCAAGNANCAAANTACCATCTTGCTCNTTATACCAAGCNAAAGCCCACATCCCCTCNAACTTTNGTAAAGCTTTATAGCCCCATTCATATAATGCGTGGATCAAAACCTCNGTATCACCACTGGTTTTAAAAGTATGNCCTAATTTTTTTAATTCATCACGTATTTCAATATAATTATATATCTCACCATTAAAAATTAANACTGTTCCCCTAAAAACAAACGGTTGATTAGANCTAGANTCTAAATCTAAAATAGCTAAACGACGGTGTACCATTACAATGTGATTATTTTTAATTGAGTGATTATAAAACCCTTCACCATCCGGGCCACGATGACTTAACATATCACTTGTTTTCTTAAGTATAGAATGATCTGGCGGATTTTTTCCAATATAACCTGCAATACCACACATAATTTAATATTCCTTCAATTGCACACGTTAATATAAAAATCTCCCTCTTAAACTTTAAAAAATTTTTATAAAATAATTTTTATGATAAATTTTCAATATCTTTTTTTCTATTAATCTTGATACTTTCATTTTCTAAAATTTGAATATATCCAATATTTTCTCCAAACATATTATGATTTTTTAAAACTTCCCACCAAACTGCTATTATATCTCCTTTGTGTTGGTATATTTTTTCTTTTTCATAATTAATGTTTACAAATTTTCCAGGATTAAGAATTTTTAAACCTTCATTTCCTCTCATAAATGTAGGTTCGTTTAATTCAGATACTGAAATAACAGAATCACATTGATTAATAATTAAAGAGTCAATAGCGCTATTTACATGCTTTGATTGTCTTAATGGAGTGTGTAAGTTTAAAAATGTCATTATGTCTGGATATCTATTATATTTCTCATAATAAAATTCTCCTGCATGAAGCATAACTTCTCTTGGATTAAAATCTGTTTGATAAAGATGATCTGGACGTTTAATCAATAAATGGTCAGCTACACTAGATTTCTCTACCAAATTTTTTGAAAATTCTAGGACTTTTGATGTTGAAGTTACAGCAACATCGGTCACATTTTTAGACATTTGAGCAGATTCAATAGCCAATTGAAGTAGAGATTTTCCTTTTAATTCAAGATATGGTACACCTTCAAAATCAGGAAAAGACTCACGGACAGGTATTACAGCAAGACACGATGGTATGTAGCTACCTTGATGATTAGTACGTATTTTATTTATTATATCATTCCTAGAGGAAAGTAATTTTTGAGAATTTCTGCTTAGTGATTTTTCATGTTTTCTGTAATAAAATAATGGTGCAACTAATTTTGCAGCTTTTGAACCTTGCAATATCTTATACCACAATTCCCAACCATCTTGAGCTTTAAATTCTTCAGAATATCCTCCCATTGATTTTAAAAGTCTTGCTCTTACCATAGTACAAGCACCATGAGGAGGATAAATTTTTGATTGATCTTGATTGCTTGGACCTAAATTATTTTCTACTCCAATAATATCGCCTGATTCATTTGTATAAAAATAATTTCCATAAACAAGTCCAAGCTTTTCGTTAGACTCTAGTTTAGATACCATAAGCAATATAGCTGACTCATCAAGCCAATCATCTGCATCTAATCTAATAATATATTTACCATTACAATAACTCAAAACTTTATTTGCTATTTTTTGTAAGCCTAATGGATTTGTATTTTTTATAACATTTACTTTACCAGGGTTTAGTTCTTTAAAAGTCATAGCAATAGAAGAACTAGAGTCACTTGANGCGTCATCTATAATAAACAATTCCCAGTTAGTATACAGTTGACTTTTAACACTGTTNAAAGCTTGATTTAAAAATCTTCCNTAATTATGNCANGGTATATATATTGTTACTAGTGGATTNGAATTNTNTTTATTTTCCATAAATTNTTNTATCATATTCCTATAGACAANAAACGCTCTATGGCNCTAGCATTTTTAACCATTTCAAGATATTCATTTGGAGTTGCGCTAAGCGCATGATCTCTTATAGTTGTATCTGACTTATCTAAAGTAAAGTGTTTTTCTATTACTTTTGCACCTCGAGCAACTGAAAGAAGTACTGCTTCTATTCCTATTGAATGATCACTGTAACCTGCATATTCAGTATTAGAAAAACTCTTAGGAAGATTTTTTAACTCATTTGGAAGGCATGGATACTGAGAAACACAATATAGATATTTTAAATTAGATTGAATTGGAAAAGGTAATTCTTTTTTATTCCAAAATCCAAGTGATATAAATGTTTCCTTTTCTTCTGCTAGTACTTTTTTTACTAATTCTGGGTTATCTATAACAGTACGGGAAGCAATTTTATATCTCTTAAAATCGTAACCAAAATTTTTTATCATATTAAATGCACTATCAGAAATTATAGAAAACATTGGTTCAATTTCATAAAAATTACAGCTCTCAACAATTAAGTTAAGTTCTTTTTCTGTTAATCTATTTATTTCATCTTTACCATCTCTCCATCCCAATTGAAATTTGGCTATATCTGCACCAGATANTGATGCTTGTCTTATTAATTCAGGTAACAAACCAAAATTTCCATTATGATTCATTCCAATTTCTGCAATAAAAGTTAGACTCATGTATTTTTCTCCTTACTAATCAACCAATTACCTATAATTAAATGCTGAATCCCACATCTTGAAAAAGTATCTAAAGCATCAAATGGCGTACAAACTATTGGCTCACCATGGATATTAAAAGAAGTATTTAATACAGCACCAACACCTGTTTTTTTCTGAAAAGCTAAAATTAATTTATAATAATTTGTATTAAACCTTTTGCTTACTATTTGAGGTCGAGCTGAGCGATCAAAAGGATGGAGTCCTGCAGATAAATGTTGTTTACCTAAGTCAGTTGAATCAAATCCTACAGCCATAAATCTTGCATCAATTGAATCTTTTATAATCAAATAATCTTTGACCCTCTCCTCAAGTATACTTGGAGCAAAAGGCATCCAGAAATCTCTCATTTTTACAAATTTATTGATAGTGTGAATTATTTGTGAATTTCTTGGATCAGCAATAATTGACCTATTACCAAGTGCTCTTGCGCCAAATTCCATTGAATTAATATCAAATCTTCCAAAAACATCCCCTCTGTCTAATTTTTCAGCCACAAAATCTAAGTCTAGTTCTCTTAAATGGTAATTAAACTTGGATGAAAATTCTTTAACAGTTTCACTGGTTTCGTCATTTTTATATGAAATGCCAAAATATGCATTTTTAATTGGTTGAATTGAATTTATTCCATCATTCTCTATTACAGAGCAGAATGCTGCACCAATTGATATAGACTCGTCTCCAGGCCCTGGTGGTACGAATAATGACTCAACCTCTTTTTGTTCAGAAATTATTTTATTTGCTTTAATATTTTGAGCCACACCGCCAGACATTATTATTTTTTTAATCCCAGTTTCTTTAATTCCATTTAATATCCATTCACATAACAATTCTTCAGTTCTTTTTTGAACACCATATGCTATCGCATCAAATCGCAAGCCCTCTAATTTATTTTTAAAGTGAAAAAAATGATCCTTCACTTTAACATGGTAATCAAAACCCAAACCATCAACTTGCAAAGTTTCGGCAAAAACATCATATGCTTTTTTTGAATTTGACATGTTGTTATAAGCTGCAAGTCCCATAAGTTTATATTCATGGTCTGCAGGTCGCATTCCCAAAAGGAGTGTTATATAACGATAAATTCTCCCAATATTGCAATTGGAGGATTTAGATATAAATTTTAGTGGTTTACCTTTTTTTCCAACTGAAACTGTTCCATTTAATCCATCTCCACCTCCGTCCATTGAGTATATGAGAACATCATCTGTTTTAGATTCTGCACTTGTTAAATAGCCATAATACGCATGACATGTATGATGGTCATAAACACTTACAATATCTTCATCAATTTTAAGACTATCACATAAATGTTTAAGCCTAGCTTTCCACATACCTTCATGATCACTTTCATGACTTATCAATGAACTATCATAAGGAAAATTATTTTTTTCAACATGATGTTTAAATATTTCTAAATATTTTGGATTAACACCTTCATAAAGTTTAGGATACCAATAGTCATTTTGCTCTTTCCAATAATCGTCGATACTAAAAGTTGAATTACGTCGAGTATAAAAATACATGGGCGGAAGAGTTTTTGTTGCCATAGACACTCTTGAAATATCATTTATTGTCATATTGGCATCTTTCATAACAGCTTTAATTGCGTTTTCTGGAAAACCATAATGATGTTTTTCTCTTGAAAACCTTTCTTCCCCTACAGCAGACAAAAGCTTACCATCAGCAACTATTGCTGCGCTTGCATTGTGCCCGTCATGAATACCAAGTATTACCATAAAATATCTATGATCTTATAACGATTTTCAAACAATATAACTATAAAGTAAATATTTAATTTTTATTTTTTTTCAATTGGAAACAAATTTTCATAATTTTTGTTAGTTTTTGAGTACCATAACTCAAGAGTTTTTAAATCTTGCAACTCATCCAAAGATAATTTTAGGTTAGAACTGATAGGTTTAGAGCATTTTATGTTAAAAATTCTAAATTCTTTAGAATTTCTATAAAAAAATTGAGTTATGTGTTCACGATCATATTTATTAATAATCTTATTTTCTTTATCAAGAAAAGTTTTTGTTTTTATCAACTCTATACTCATACCTGGAGGAAATGTTCTGGGAAAAACGTTTGTAATCAAATCAAAATTTGTTTTTTCAAATATGGAAGCTGCAGTATCAAATAATGAAGAGTATAATAATGGACTATCACCACATACTCTAAAAAAAGCATCACATTTATACTTTCTCAATGTCAAATTAAACCTACCAACAACATCATTTAAGTCTCCACGCACAACTTCTAAACCTAGATGTTTGGCATAAAGTACCAGTGGATCGTCTGTTACTTCTTTACTTGTTGCTAGAATAATTGGTAAATTTATTTTGGTTTCTCTAATTCTCTCTACAACATGATTAAATATTGGTTTTCCTAAGAAAGGAGCTAGCATTTTTCCTGGATAACGATCAGATGACATTCTCGATTGTATTATTGCAATTAAATTCATTAGTGTATTTTATTTTTTTATCAAATTACCTTTGCCTTGCATATCTTGAAAATATTTGCTCGTTTTCAACAATTCTTCAAAACTTCCCTCAGCTTTTAATTCCCCATTTTCTAAAAGAAAAATTTTATCACAATTTTTAACAGTNGTTAAACGATGAGCNATTAATANAACNGTTATATCTTTTCCTATATTATTTAANGCACTCATTACAAATTTTTCTGTAATATTGTCTAANGCACTAGTNGCTTCATCAAGTATTAGTAGTTTNGGATTATTATATAAAGCCCTTGCTATTCCNATTCTTTGACGCTGTCCTCCTGAAAGTCTTACTCCTCTCTCTCCGATGGTTGTCTGATATTTTTCTGGTAAATCATTAATTACAAAATCATGTAAACTAGCAATTCTCGATACACGCTCTATATTGTTTTGATCTATATCTTTTTTATCAATTCCAAAAGCAATATTTGCAGCTATAGTGTCATCTGCAAGGAAAATATTTTGTGGAACATATCCAATATATTTTTGCCATGACCAACGGTTTTGGTCATTAACAATTTGGCCATCAACTAACAATCTACCTTTATCCGCATGCAAGAGACCAAGCACTATATCAACCAATGTAGTTTTTCCACTACCAGTTAAACCAACAATNCCTATTTTACTTTGAATNGGTATATNTAATTTNATNTTTTTTAATACTGTTTTTGATGAGTTTGGATACTCATAATAAATTTTATCTAAAGTAATTGAATTATTAAAAATTAAATTGTTTTTTATTTCATAGTTAATTTTGGGTTTTAAACTTTTTAAATCTTTGTACAATGTATCCAGGGCAGGTCCAGCGAAACGAAGTTGGGTAACTGCTTGATAAACGTTTTGAATAGCAGGTATAAGTCGATAACCTGCAAACGCATAAAATGTTATAACTGGAATAGCATTTATAAATGAACCACTTTTAGACAAAAAATATAAACTTAATATAAGAAGACCTCCAAATGCTACGGCCTCAACTATATAACGAGGTAATTGACTAATAATTTTAATAGAAGCTTGAGTTTTTGCATAAATTTTTGATGGATCAGCATATCTTCTCAAATATATCTCTTCTAGTCGTCCTAATTTCAACTCTTTTGAAGCACCAAAAGCTTCACTCAAAGTTGTATAACGATCTTTGTTGGCTTTAACTCGCTCTTTTCCAATTTTTTCTGTATATGTTCGTGTAAAAAAATATACAATTGCATAAGCACCACTAAGTGCAATTATAGATATTAGAGTTAACAAAGGGTCATGAATAATTAATATAGTCATTATAGCTATAACAACAGAGCTATGAGCAATAAGATTTATCGTTGGCTGGATGCACATACCAATTACCATTCCTACTTCAGAAAGAATTGTCTTACCTAAATCTGCACTATGACGATTTAAAAACCAACTATAAGGTTGATGCAAATAACCTTCAACCAGTCGCTTTCCTATACTGTAATCTCTCATTGTTATAAATAGAGTTTGTAAATAATTAGTAAGGGCTTTAAATGTGAGAGATAAAATTATTATAAAAAAAACTAATAAGCCTAATAGAAATAAAAATTCATTTTTTGTATCAACTCCAAAAATACCAGCTGCATTGAATGCATTATTTAATATGGAATTAGTTTCAATTAACTCTGGGTTAGTTAAAACTGCCATAAATGGCAAAATAGATGCTACACCCAGCATATCTAAAAACGCCATTACTAGTATCATGAACAGCAAAAAAATAGCCTGCCTTTTTTCATTGCTAGAAAGGATAAATAAAATTTTTTTATAATTAAGCATTTTTCAAATTAATAATTTAATATTGT
>NZJU01000033.1 GCA_002692325.1 Candidatus Pelagibacter sp. | reverse complement strand
ATAAAGAAAAAAGACTATTAAGACCTTATAATTTAATAAGTCCATCACCTGGAAAAGGATTTGAAGTTTTCGAAACTAAAAACCGATCTAAAATTGGAGTCCTAAATTTAATGGGAAATGTATTTATGAAAAAATGCGATAACGTTTTCGAGGCTGCAAAGAAATTTGTTACTCAAAACGAGTTAAAAAAAAATTATGATTACTTGATAATTGATTTTCATGGAGAGATTACTAGTGAAAAAATGGCAATGGGTCATTTTTTTGATGGAGTTTCGACTGTCGTTATTGGCACTCATACACACATACCAACTGCTGACACAAGAATTTTAAAAAATGGCACTGCTTATCAAACCGATATCGGAATGTGTGGAGATTATGACTCTGTTATTGGAATGAATAAGGAAAATTCCATAAAAAGATTTTTAAGAGACAAAAATGCTATAAGTAATTTTCCTGCAAAAGGTGAAGCTTCCATCTCTGGTATTTTTATTGAGGGGAATGAAAAAAATGGATTAGCTGATAATGTCAGAAGAATAGTGAAGGGTGGAAGTTTAGAATAATTATATGGCAGGTCATTCTCATTGGGCAGGAATAAAACATAAAAAAGGTCGAGCAGATAAAGTAAGATCAAAACTGTTTTCCAAGCTGTCGAGAGAAATTACAGTTGCTGCCAAGTTAGGTGACAAAAACCCTGAAATGAACCCTAGACTGAGATCTGCAATTCAATTGGCAAAACAATCAAATATGCCAAAGGATAATATATCAAGAGCACTTAGTAAATCTGAACTTAACAAAGGTACAAATTATGAGCAATTGAAATACGAAGCGTTTGGTCCTTTCAACTCAGCGCTTATAATTGAAACTCTCACTGACAATAGAAATAGATCAGCGTCGAGTATAAGAACAATTCTTCAGAAAAACGGTGGAAGACTTGGTGAAACCGGATCAGCAGCACATCTATTTTTTTCCTGCGGGGTCATTAATGTTGATAAAAAGGGGTTAGATGAAAACTACTTATTAGAACTTACCACTAGCTTGCAGGCAAAAGACTTTTCTGTTTTTGATAAGTCTTATGAGATTATTACTCAAAAAGAGGATTTTTATAAAATAAAAAAAGAAATTGAAAAAAAAAAGGGTTTTGTCACATACTCCAGTTTAGAATGGCGTGCCAACAATATGATAAATTTGGACCAAAATAAGTCTAAGAGTTTGATAGAGTTACTAAAAAAACTTGATGATCTTGATGATGTTCAAAATATCTATACTAATATAAATTTAGAAGGTATTTCTTTATGATTATTTTTGGTATTGATCCTGGTTTGAGTGGAGCAATTGCAGTTTTTATAAATAATAAGATTAGCAATGTTTTTGAAATTCCAGTTATGTCTGAAGGAAAAAAAAATAAAAGGCAACTAAATAGCGCACATTTAGTGAAATTATTGAAAGATAATTTAATAGATGGAAGAGAAGCCTCTGTAGTAGTAGAACAGGTAAATGCTATGCCTGGACAAGGAGTAACCAGCATGTTTAACTTTGGACAAACATTCGGTGCAATTAAAGGTATTTGTGCAGCTCTAAATTTACCCATATTT
The DNA here is from genome assembly GCA_002692325.1 of Candidatus Pelagibacter sp. The sequence continues at coordinate 22,351 of NZJU01000033.1, read as the reverse complement.
TTTGTACGCCCATCAAAATGGAAGAAGCACTTTAACCTTATTAATGCTCAAAAAGACTCAAGCAGGACAAAAGCTATTGAAATGTATCCTTCTTTATCAGAAGAGTTATCTAGAAAAAAAGATGTCAATAAAGCTGACGCTATACTTATTGCTAGATATTTTTTTGAAACGACTGTTTCTAATCAATAATAATCAAAGTTATATGTTTCATTAATATTTTTGTATCTTACGCCAAATTCATGACACATTCTAAAAGTAATCAAGACAAATGGAACAAGAATTAGCTTCTCAAATTGTAGGCTTAGGCGGTAATACTGATTTTTCTTTGTGGCAATTATTTCTACGTGCAGATTTTGTTGTCAAATCTGTAATAATTTTATTAATAGCGTGTTCAATATTTTCATGGGCTCTTATTTTTGATAAATACAAACTTTTCAAAAAAATCAATGCTACAACAGAAGATTTTGAAAAGAAATTTTGGAAAGCGAAATCAGCCGAAAGTTTTAATAATAGCCTCCCTTCAAATTCAAAAGATCCGGCAACAAATATTTTTAAAACTGCTATGGCAGAATTAATTAAAACCAAAAGACAATCAACCGCAACTCAAGTAGCAAGGGTTGAAAGAATTTTAGAAATAGCAACTGATAATGAAATAAAAAATATTGAAAAAAATTTTACTTTTTTAGCTACGGTAGGATCAACGGCTCCGTTTATAGGGCTTTTTGGAACAGTGTGGGGAATAATGAATTCTTTTCAGTCCATAGCTATTTCAAGAAATACGAGTTTAGCAATCGTTGCCCCTGGAATTGCAGAGGCTTTATTTGCAACCGCACTTGGTTTGCTTGCAGCGATACCAGCAGTAGTTGCTTACAACAAATTTAATAGCGACTCTAAAAGATACTTTTCAAAAATTGAAAATTTTTCTAAAAGATTCCTATCTATTATATAATGTCATTTAAATTAAATCGTTCACGAAATACACCTATGAGTGAAATTAATGTAACTCCTTTTGTTGACGTCATGCTTGTCTTATTGATTATTTTCATGGTAACCGCTCCACTTTTAACTGTAGGTGTGCAAGTAGATCTTCCAGAGTCTGCAGCTGACTCTCTTCCTGATGATCAGGAACCATTAACAATTTCAATTAATTCTAAAGGTGAATTATATATTCAAGAACATAAAGTTACCTTTCAAAAATTAATACCAAAACTTTTAGCTATTGCTAAGAATAGAACTGATACAAGAATATATGTAAGGGGAGATAAAACTATAAATTATGGTAGAGTTTTAGAGGTAATGGGAACTTTGTCAGGTGCCGGATTTTCAAAAGTTGCTTTGATATCGGAACCTTACAAAAATTGAATGCAAAATGTTAAAAAGTTTATTTTATTCAATTATATTTCACTCAACAATGATACTTATCACAGTTTTGAGTTTACCATTTATGATTAGACAGCCTATAGATTTACCTCCTATAGTATCTGTTGAGCTAATTCAAATTTCAGATAAAACTAATATTCCGTATGCCCCAAAAGTAAGAAAAATTCTTGAGGAAACAAAAAAAAAAGAGGAAAGAGTTGTTTCTGAACAGGCTCCACCAGCCGCTAAAGCTAAAGAAAAACCAGATAGAATTCCTTTACCTGACGAAAAAAAAACCGAGAGAGATTTAATCAAAAAAAAACAAAACCCAGAAGAAATTGAGCCACAAATCAGACAATCTTCTGAATTTGAAAAAAAAGAAATTATAGATACCAACCAAATTGCAGCTTTAATCGACAAAGCTAAAGAGGAGCAAGCTTCAAAAGAAAAAGTATCGGACAAGTTGACACAAAGCAGCGTAAAAAACTCCTTCGCAACCGGTCTAAGCTTGTCTGAAGAAGATGCTTTAAGAGCTCAAATATTTGGATGCTGGAGTGTTCCTTTGGGTTTGCCATATAACGAAAATTTACTTGTACGAATTAAATTAAAACTAAAAAAAGATGGAACAATTCAAAATTCGGAGATACTTGATCATGAAAGAATGAACAGGCCTGGCCAGAAATTTTATAAGATACTTGCCGAAAGTGCTTTAAGAGCTATAAGGTTATGTCAGCCGCTAAAGGTCCCTCCAACTGGGTATGAAAAATGGAGAGATATGCAATTGAATTTTGATCCAACAGAGATGTTAAAAGGTTAAATGATAAGAAAATTATTTTACATATTTGTATTTATTTTTGTTAGCAAACCCGCGTTTTCTCTAATTGAAGTAGATATAACGAGAGGAAATTTAGATCCTCTTCCAATTGCGGTTTCACCACTTCATGTAGATTTAAAGTCAGAGTATATTGGAGATCTAAATGTAAAAAATCTAGGCTCTGATATATCTAGCATAATTGAAAAAAACTTTAAGGGAACGGGTTTGTTTAATCCTTTAAAAAAAGATGCGTTTGTTCAAAAACCAGATATTGCTCATTTAAAACCAAGATTTGAAGATTGGAGACTAATAAAAGCTCAAGCTCTAGTAACCGGAAAATTACTAATTAAAGATAATAAGTTAAAAATAGAATTTAGATTATGGGATTTAACTGCAGCAAAAGAAATGACAGCTTTAGCGTTTACGACAACACCCTCCAACTGGAGAAGAGTTGCTCATATTATATCAGATAAAATTTATGAACGTCTTACAGGAGAGGAAGGTTATTTTGATACAAGAGTGATTTATGTTGCTGAGACTGGTCCAAAAGATAAGAGAGTTAAAAAATTAGCTATCATGGATCAAGATGGTGCAAATACTAAATACCTTACTTTGGGAAATGAGCTAGTATTAACTCCTAGGTTTAACCCAACAAACCAAATGGTAACTTATCTTTCATATTTTCGAAACATGCCAAGAGTTTATTTGTTGGATATAGAGACTGGTACCCAAGAGGTAGTTGGTAATTTCCTTGGTATGACTTTTGCTCCACGATTTTCTCCTGATGGTAAAAAAATTATAATGAGTTTTGCTAAAGATGGAAACTCAGATATCTATACAATGGACTTGGAGACAAGAGTTGTAGAAAGAATAACAGAAAACTCGGCTATAGATACTTCACCATCTTTTTCTCCTGATGGAAAGTATATCTGTTTCAATTCTGATAGAAGCGGCTTACAACAGATTTATGTCATGAGAAGTGATGGAAGTGATATTAAAAGAATTACATTTGGAAATGGAATTTACGGTACACCGGTTTGGTCTCCAAGAGGAGATTTAATTGCTTTTACTAAGATGAGAAAAGGAAAATTTTATATCGGAGTTATGCGAGTGGACGGCTCTGGTGAAAGACTGTTAACTGAAAATTTTTATCAGGAGGCACCATCCTGGTCTCCAAATGGAAGAGTGTTAATGTTTTATAGAGAGACAAAATCCGGACCGAAGGGAAAGGGGTTTTCAGCTAAATTATGGTCTATTGATATTACAGGTTATAATGAGAGAAAGGTTTCTACTGAAACAGACGCTTCAGACCCATCTTGGTCCTCATTGCTTTCAAAGTGAGGTTTTATTTGTATATTTAACGCTTGAATAATCTTATATAATTTGAAATATTATTATAAATCAACTTAGGGGAAAAATATGAATTTAAAAACGAATTTAAAAAACTTAATAATAATTGCATTAACTACTTTATTGTTAAATGCTTGTTCAACTGCTAAAAAAGCAGACGGAGATTTGGACGGAGATGTTTACACAGGCAGTGAAACTATTGAGTTTTTAGCAAAAGGAGTTCCAGACAGAGTTTTTTTTGCAACTAACAAATCTTCACTTACAACAAAATCTAGAGAAACTTTAAGAAAACAAGCAACGTTTTTAAGAAAAAATAAAAATTTAAGCGTTACAATTGAAGGACATGCTGATGAAAGAGGTACGCGAGAGTACAACTTAGCGCTTGGCGAAAGAAGAGCTAATGCAGCAAAAGACTACTTAATGACATATGGCATTTCTGGAAAAAGAATATCAGTCATAAGCTATGGCAAAGAGAGACCAGTGAACACAGAGTCATCACCCCTTGCATGGTCTCAAAACAGAAGATCAGTAACTGTTAAAATTAACTAATTAAAGATATTTTCTAATAAAGACCCTTATATTTTGATATAAGGGTCTTTTTTTTGCCATTTTATAAAAATATTAATAAAAAAATGATTAGTTATTTAAAGACAAAAACAAAAAAAATATTTTTAATTCTTTGTGCGTCATTCTTTTTTTCAAATATCAGCATTTATGCTGACGAAAGAATGGAAGCTGCAATTGATCAGATTAATATAATATCTAAAGATTTAAAAACTTTAGAAAAAGCAGTTTACAAAAGCGCAGACGCATTAAATTTGAACAATTCAAATCCAGATATAAATGAAGATATTTTAGCTAAACATTTATTAAAACTCAATGATATTGAGAACCAATTTAGAGAATTAACAAATAGATTTGAAGAAATAAATTTTAAAATGGACAAGTTATCTAGGAGAGTTACTAAAATTCAGTCAGATACCCAGATGAGAATTTCTGATTTAGAGGAAGAAAAAAATTTTCAAAGTGATAATAAAATAAGCAAAGAAAAAACTAAAGATAAATTTAGAAAGGAAAAAGTAGTTTCTAATCCAGCTGCGCCTCAAGATTTCGGAGCTTTGCCAGGATATGAAAAGAAAAAGGAGTTACCTGAGCAACAGCAAGTAAACTCAGTTGCAACAGCTGAAACAGTAATTACCTCTAAAGCAGAACGAGCTGAGTCTTTACTACCGAATAAACCTCCAAAAGATCAATATGATTTTGCAATTAATTTTATGAAGATAGGTGATTACGAAACTGCTGAATTTGCTCTAAAAGAATTTATTGAAAAAAACCAGGAGCATGATTTAGCTGGTAGTGCTCAGTATTGGTACGGAGAAACATTTAGAATAAGACAGCTTTATTCAGACGCAGCTTCGGCTTATTTAGACGGATATCAAAATTATCCCAAAAGCAAAAAAGCACCTGACAACCTTCTTAAGCTTGGGATTACAATGGTTCAATTAGGTGAAAAGGATCAAGGTTGTAAAATGATAGCAGGAATTAAAAAACAATATCCAAACGCAAAGCAGTCTGTGATACAAAAGGCTCAATATGAGCAAAAAAAATTCAAGTGTAAAGTTTAATAAAAGTTTTAAGAGTAATCCTAGAATATTAAATATCTATAAAATTTTTAAAAAAAATATTTCAAAATTTAAAGAAAAACTATTTGTGGTAGCTGTTTCTGGAGGCGCAGACAGTCTCGCGCTTTCATCTTTAACTAAGTTCAATCAATATGAAGGCAATAATAGATTTATTTACGTTTTAGTTGATCACGGTTTTAGGAAAAGCTCTTATCAAGAGGCCTTAAAAGTAAAAAAACTTATTAGACAAAAAATTGATGAAAACCTCTTTATCTTACAAAATAAGAAGAAATTTACTAACAATCTGCAAAAAAAATTTAGGGATATGAGATATAAAGAGCTATTTAATTTTTGTAATAAAAAAAATGTTAAAGTGCTGATTACAGCACATCATTTCAACGATCAAATTGAAACTTTTTTTATAAGGTTGTCTCGGGGAAGCGGTATTCAAGGTCTATCATCTATACAAATGATAAATAAAACTGACAAAAAAGTTAAATTGTTTAGACCCTTGTTGGAAGTAAAGAAAAAAGAACTTGAATATATTTCAAAAAAGATCTTCAAGAAATATTTTAATGATCCCTCTAATTGTAATAAAAAGTTTTTAAGGACTCAAATAAGAGAATTAACATCTAAATTTGACAAGCATGGAGTTTCCTTGGATCAAGTTTTTAAATCAATAAATAATATAAATACTTCAAAAAATCTTATTAATAAACATATTAAGGACTTGATGAAATTCATAGCTAAAAAAGAAAAAGGAAAAATATTAATTAGGCACAAAGATTTTTTCATACTTGATACTGAAGTTAAAAGAATAGTTTTAGGTAATTTGATTAAAGATATAAATGAGCATAATTACCCGCCTAGGTCAAAAAAAATCTACCTAGTGATTAAGAAATTCGAGTCCAGAGAGTCTTCCAAATTAACTTTAGGTGGATGTTTGTTAAAAATGGACAAAACATTAATCACAATTCAAAAAGAACATAAAAAAGGCGCCTTTTATAAAAAATAAGTCATTTTGCCTCAATTTTTCTTTAATTTGCAATTATGTATACTTGAATAGTGATACAAAAATACTTATTTAGTTAATATGAATTTGAAAAATCTTGCTATGTGGGCTTTAATAGTTCTTCTCTCGGTTGGACTATTTAATATGTTCCAAAATCCGAAAAACTCTTTAAATAAGAACGATCAAGTAACATTCTCAAAATTTCTAAGTGAAGTTGATAATGGTAGAGTTGTTGAAGTAAATATTCAAGGTAATAACATTAATGGAATATTATCAGATGGCTCCAAATTTAAAACTTTCTCTCCAAACTATCCAAATTTAGTTGAAAAATTATCTGAAAAAGGAGTAAGCATAAACGCAACTCCGTTAGAAGATAAAATGCCGTCACTTTTAGGAATACTTTTATCATGGTTTCCCATGTTATTGCTAATAGGTGTATGGATTTTCTTTATGCGTCAAATGCAAGGAGGCAAAGGTGGTGCTATGGGATTTGGAAGATCAAAAGCAAAACTTCTGAACGAGGCACAAGGTAAAGTAACTTTTAATGATGTTGCAGGCGTAGAAGAGGCTAAAGAGGAAGTAGAAGAAATAGTTGAATTTTTAAAAGATCCAAAAAAATTTAGTAGATTAGGAGGAAAGATTCCAAAGGGAGCTCTTTTAATAGGCCCTCCAGGAACAGGAAAAACTTTATTAGCAAAAGCTATTGCGGGTGAAGCAAATGTTCCTTTTTTCTCTATTTCAGGATCAGATTTTGTTGAAATGTTTGTTGGCGTGGGCGCTTCTAGAGTGAGAGACATGTTTGAGCAAGGAAAAAAACATGCGCCATGTATAATCTTTATCGATGAAATAGATGCTGTTGGAAGAAGTAGAGGGGCAGGTCTTGGCGGTGGCAATGATGAAAGAGAGCAAACATTAAATCAATTATTAGTAGAGATGGATGGTTTTGATACTAATGAAGGTATAATTTTAATTGCAGCAACAAACAGGCCTGATGTTTTGGATCCAGCTCTTTTAAGACCAGGAAGATTTGATAGACAAGTTGTTGTTGGAAATCCCGACATCATGGGAAGAGAGGCAATTTTAAAGGTACATATTAAGAAGGTAAATACAGGTCCAGATGTAAAATTGAGAACAATAGCGAGAGGAACGCCAGGTTTCTCTGGCGCAGATTTAGCTAACTTGGTGAATGAGTCAGCTCTTTTAGCCGCTAGAAAGAATAAAAGAGTTGTAACGATGTCTGATGTTGAGGAAGCAAAAGACAAAGTTATGATGGGAGCCGAGAGAAGGTCATTAGTTATGTCAGAAGATGAAAAAAAACTTACGGCCTATCATGAGGGTGGGCACGCTATAGTCGCTCTAAATGAAAAAGCATCTGATCCTATTCATAAAGCAACAATAATACCTAGAGGAAGAGCGCTTGGAATGGTGATGAGATTACCTGAGAGAGATCAACTTTCAGTTTCTAGAGAAAAGATGCATTCTGATATTGCTGTAGCAATGGGAGGCCGAATTGCCGAGGAGCTCATTTTTGGTTATGATAAAGTTACCTCAGGTGCGTCTTCAGATATAGATATGGTCACAAAAATGGCAAAAAATATGGTAACTAAATATGGAATGAGTGAGGAATTAGGAACTATAGCTTATGGCGACAATGAGGAAGAAGTTTTCTTAGGTCGATCTGTAACAAAACAACAAAATATGTCTGAAGATACAGCTAAGAAAGTTGACTTAGAAGTGAAAAAAATTGTTGATAAAGGCTACAAAAAAGCTAGAGAAATTTTAACAAGTAAAATTGATGATCTTCATAAATTAGCTAAAGCTTTAATGGTTTATGAGACTTTAAGTGGAGATGAGATCAGAGATCTTATTATCAAAAATATAAAGCCAACAAGATCTTTCAAAAGTGATGACGAGAAAGATAATAAAGAGACATCTGCTCTCGATACAATCGGTCTAAAGCCTAAGCCAGCAATCTAAAATAAAAAATGGAAAAGTATTACACACGAGCGTGTAACTTTTATCATGGCGAAATTGCAAAAAAACTCGTAAAAAAAAAAAAAGCATTACCTCTCTGTGGAAAAAAATCAATTGCTTTTGATACTTTAGAAATCTTTATTAAAAATGAAAAGCGAATAACAAGCAAATTAATTCATATCAAAAATATTAATAAATTAAAATATAAATTGAAAAAAGAAGTAAAAAATTCCTTAAATAAGATTATAAAACGGAGAAAAAATTTTTTAAGAAAAATTAATTTTTCAAAAACCTCAATAATGGGTATCCTTAATTTAACACCAGATAGTTTTTCTGATGGCGGAAAATATAATAGTAAAAAAAAATCTTTAAAACAGATCAAAAATCTACTTAAGGGTGGAGCAAATATAATAGACATTGGAGGAGAGTCAACTCGACCGGGTTCTAAGACTATTCAAGCTTTAAAAGAGTGGAAAAGAATAGCATTTGTCGTGCAAAATTTTAAAAAAAATTTTAAAAATACCTGTGTTTCTATAGATACTCGAAAACCAGAAGTAATAGAAAAAGCTATAGCCAATGATGTAGATTTAATAAATGACGTTTCAGGATTTAAATATAGTAAATCATCTATTAAAGTTATTAATAAAATTTCTATACCTAAAGTTTTACATCATATGCAAGGAACACCAAACACTATGCAGACTAACCCAAGATATCAAAATTGTTTGTTGGACATTTATGATTATTTTGAAAAAAACATCAAAAGATTTAAATATAAAAATATCATTTTAGACCCCGGAATAGGTTTTGGTAAAAATTTGAAACATAATTTGAGTTTAATTTCGAAAATATCTCTGTTTCATTCTTTAGGTTTTCCAATTTTGGTTGGTACATCAAGAAAAAGATTTATTAATCAAATTGCAAAAAATTATGATAGTGAGGAAAGAATAGGAGGAACATTATCTTCAGTTCTATTTTTGCTTTCACAAGGTATTCAAGTTTTTAGAGTGCATAACGTTAGGGAGATAAAACAAGGAATTTTAGTATTCGAAAAAATATTATATGAAAAATAAATACTTCGGAACAGATGGTATTAGAGGAACTATTAATCAAGGAAATATCACCGGTGAAAAATTTTTTAAATTTGGCTTAGCTACTGGCACTTACTTTAAAAATCAAAAAAAATCTAAACAAATTGCCATTATAGCTAAAGATACCAGATTATCAGGATACACTTTGGAACCAGCTTTAGTCTCCGGCCTAGTTTCAGGTGGAATGCATGTTTATACTTTAGGTCCTTTACCAACTAATGGTCTTGCAATGCTTACAAAGTCCATGAGAGCTAATATGGGTATAATGATTACTGCATCGCATAACCCTTTTTATGACAATGGTTTAAAATTATTCGGTCCAGATGGCATGAAATTATCAGACAAAATTGAAAAAAAGATTGAAAAATTAATCGACGCAAAAAATACAAATCAACTTACAAATCCCAAAATGCTTGGTAGAGTAAAAAGATTAGAAGACGGTAATGAAAGATATATTAAGATTTTAAAAAATAATTTTCCGAATAACTTCAATCTAAAGGGGACAAAAATCGTTCTTGATTGTGCAAATGGCGCAAGTTATAAAGCAGCCCCAAAGATGTTAAAAGATCTTGGAGCAAACGTGATTTCAATTGGAGTTAAACCAGATGGTTTTAATATTAACAATAAATGTGGTTCAACTTATCCCTCAAAAATAAGAGCTGGAGTAAAGAAATTTAAAGCTAATGTTGGTATTGCATTTGATGGAGATGCAGACCGGATAATTATGTGTGATGAAAAAGGAAAAATAGTGAATGGAGATCAGATAATTGCAATGCTTGCAAAAAGATGGAAATCAAAAAAAATTTTGAAAGGTGGTGTTATAGGAACTTTAATGTCTAATTATGGTTTAGAAAATTTTTTGAAAAATGAAAACATAAAGTTTTCAAGGTCAAAAGTTGGTGATAGATATGTTAAAGAAAAGATGAAAAAATTAAACTTTAATTTAGGCGGTGAACAATCCGGTCATATAATTCTAGGTAAGTTTGCTACAACAGGAGACGGGCTGCTTGTAGCTTTAGAGGTTTTGTTTTCTCTAAGAAAAGGAAAAAAAGCGAGTAAATTGCTTAATGTCTTTAAGCCGTTACCTCAAATTTTAGAAAACGTAATTGTTAAAGATAAAAATATAGTAACAAAAATAAAATGTAAAAAAGCGATTAAGCATGCTAATGAATTAATGGGAAAAAAAGGTCGAATTTTAGTAAGAAAGTCAGGTACAGAGCCAAAAATTAGGATTATGGGCGAGTCATATGATAAGAATTTAATTTTAAGATGTATTAAAATAATTAAAAATTCGATTAAATATTGAAACCGAAATCTAAAATTTTGATAATTGCTGGCTCAGACTCATCAGGCGGCGCTGGAATTCAAGCCGATATCAAAACTGTTACTTCACTAGGAAGTTACGCAATGACAGCAATTACAGCTATTACTTCTCAAAATACGACTGGGGTTAATTCTGTATTTCCAATTCCTCCAAAAGAAATAAAAAAACAAATTATATTTACCTCAAAAGATATACAGCCTGATGCGATAAAAATAGGCATGCTACATTCATCAGAACTAATACTTTCTGTAATTGAAGCATTATCAAAAGTAAAAACAAAAAAAATTATCTTAGATCCAGTAATGGTTGCTAAAGGCGGGTTTAAGCTGATAAATGATAAAGCTATAGAAGTATTGAAAAAAAAATTTATAAAGAAGGTTCATCTTATCACACCAAATATTCCCGAGGCTGAAGTTTTAACAAACACTAAAATTACAAATCTTAAAGATATGGTAAGAGCAGCCAATACTTTATTAAACTTAGGAGTAAAGAATATTCTAATAAAAGGTGGTCATGGAAAACAAAAAGATATAAATGATGTATTCTTAAACAAAAAAGAGTTTAAAATTTTTAGAAATAAAAGAATAAAAACAAAAAATACTCATGGTACTGGCTGTACCTTGTCAAGTGCTATCACAACTTATTTTGCGTGTGGAAAAACATTAAATAAGTCCTGTGAGCTTGGTATTAAATATGTTAATCAATCTATAAGATCAAATCTAAACTATGGAAAAGGCCATGGGCCAATAAATCATCTTTGTATAACAAAAATAAATAGGAAATTTAATAAATGAAAAATGTGGTTGTAGTAGGATCTCAATGGGGTGATGAAGGTAAAGGAAAAATTGTCGATTGGCTCTCTAGTGAAGCTGATATAGTAATTCGTTTCCAAGGAGGTCATAATGCTGGCCATACACTTGTTATTGATGGAATAACTTATAAATTGAGATTACTACCATCAGGTATTGTAAGAAATAATAAAATTTCAATAATAGGTAATGGAGTAGTTGTCGATCCTTGGGCATTATTAGAAGAGATTGAGGAAATCAAATCAAAGGGGATACATGTAGATGAGAAAAATTTAATCATATCGGAGTCAGCTAATTTAATTCTTCCCTTTCATAGAGAGATGGATGAGATAAGAGAAGACTCTGCAGGTAAAGCAAAAATAGGAACAACAAGAAGGGGAATTGGACCCGCCTACGAAGATAAAATTGGGAGAAGGTCCATAAGAGTTATGGATTTGATTTCGGAAAGCAATCTTGATCACAGATTAGAAACAGTTCTAATTCATCATAACGCTATTAGAAAAGGTTTAGGAAAAAAAATATATAAGAAAGACCAATTAAAAAAAGAATTGCTTAAGATTGCTCCTAAGATATTAAAATTTTCTCAACCAGTTTGGAAAAAAATTGACGAGTTTAAATCAAAAGGAAAAAAGATACTATTTGAGGGAGCTCAGGGAATTCTTTTGGATGTAGATCATGGTACCTACCCATTTGTTACATCTTCAAACACCGTAGCCTCATCTGCCTCGACAGGAACAGGGTGTGGTTTAAATACAATTAACTATGTTTTAGGAATTACAAAAGCATATACAACTCGTGTTGGGGAGGGACCTTTTCCAACAGAGCTTAAAGATAATATTGGTGAGCTATTAGGCACCAGGGGAAAAGAGTTTGGAACAGTCACCAGCCGAAAGAGAAGGTGTGGTTGGTTCGACGGTGTACTTGTTAGACAGACAATAAAGATTTCTGGAATAAATGGTATAGCTTTAACAAAATTAGATGTTTTAGATGAATTAGATGAGATCAAGATGTGCGTTGGTTATGAACTAAAGGGAAAAAAAATAGACTATTTACCCGCGGCTGTTGAAGATCAGCTGGATGTTAAACCAATCTATAAAAGCTTTAATGGATGGCGCTCTTCCACAAAAGGAATTAAAAGATTTAATTTATTACCAATAAATGCTCAAGTATATATAAGGGGTTTAGAAAAATTCATTCAAACAAATGTCGCAAGTATTTCAACAAGTCCAGAACGAGAAGACACTATTTTGATAAAAAATCCATTTGATGATTAGTTTGAAGCTAATAAATTTTTTGATTTTCTTGAATTTATCATAGCTTTTTGTAATTTTTCAAAAGCTTTAGTTTCAATTTGTCTAATTCTTTCTCTGCTAATTTTGTATTTTTTACTCAATTCATCTAAAGTTTTTGGAGTCTCAGCCAATCTTCTTGCTTCAAGAATTTTTCTCTCTCTTTCATTTAATATTCCAATTGATTTATAAAGAAGTTCTCTTTTGTCTTCCAACTCTTGTTTTTGAGAAGTTAACAATTCTTGATCCATTGAATCATCCACTAACCAATCTTGCCACTCTGTATTTTCTCCATCTTTAATTGGATCATTTAAAGATTTTTCTTGCCCCATCAACCTTCTATTCATATTTATGACTTCGTTTTTGTCAACATTTAATCTTTTTGAAATTTCTTTTACATGACTATCTTTTAAGTCACCATCTTGTCCAGGAGCAATCTGTGTTTTAATCTTTTTTAAATTAAAAAAAAGTTTTTTTTGAGCTGCTGTTGTACCCATCTTAACCAAACTCCACGATTTTAAAACATATTCTTGAATAGATGCTTTTATCCACCACATAGCATAAGTTGCTAATCTAAAACCTCTATCCGGATCGAACCTTTTTACCGCCTGCATAAGTCCGATATTTCCCTCGGAAACAATTTCATTCATTGGCAACCCGTATCCTCTGTAGCCCATGGCAATTTTAGCTACTAATCTTAAGTGACTAGTAACTAACTTGTGAGCAGATTTTAAATTTCCATTATCCTTCCAATTTTTAGCTAACATATATTCCTCCTCAGCATCAAGCATAGGAAATTTTTTAATTTGAGAGAGATAAATTGACAATCCTCCTGAATTAGGAACTGGTAGGTTTTTTAATATATTTTTGTTACTCATGCTAACTATTTATTTAAACATTAATTTAATAATTTCAATTACTTAGTTTATTAAGTAAATTGTATATTTTTTTAAACTTGGGAGGTAATCCACTGTCAAATTTAATGAATTTTTGATTTTTAGGATGTACAAATCCCAATGTGCAAGCATGTAATAATTGACCATTTAAGTTTAAAATTTCTTTTTCAAAATTTTTATCTATCTTTTTAAACTTAGTTTTATTTTTGCCGTAAACTTTATCACCTAAAATACTTGATTTTTTATAACTTACATGAACCCTTATCTGATGAGTTCTCCCTGTTTCAAGCTCAAATTCAATTAAACTTATCTTAGGTATTGTAGAGGATTGAAAAACTTGAAGAGTTTTATAATTCGTAACTGCCTTTTTACCTGACAGATCGTGCACTGCCATTTTTTTTCTATTTCTATTGTCTCTTTTAATTAAAGTTGATATCTTTCCGTTTAAAGGTCTTAGCACCCCCCAAACTAAAGCTCTATATTTTCTTGAAATTTCATGGCTTTTAAATTGTTCTGAGATTTTTTGATGAGAAAAATTATCTTTTGTAACAACAAGTAAACCACTTGTCTCTTTATCTATTCTGTGAACTATTCCTGGCCTATCTTTCCCATTTAAAGACGACAAGGTATTTCCAAATTTGTGTATTAAAGCATTAACTAAAGTATTATTCTTATTTCCTGCACCAGGGTGGACAACCATACCAGCTTGTTTGTCTACAATTAAAAGGCATTCATCTTCATAAACAATCTTTATGGGTAAGTTACTTGGAATTATCTTTAGCTCAGACTTTACAGGCCTTTGAATCTCAATTTTATCATTTGGTTTAATTTTTTTAGATGATGAATTAATTTCTTCACCATTAAGAAATACATATCCTTGATCAATAAACTTTTTTATACTAGATCTTGAAACATCTCTCATTTTCGACTTTAAAAAAATGTCTATTCTACTAGACTCATCTTTATCGTTTGCAAAGAATTTTGTTGTTTTATCTTTCATTTTAAATTACTTATGTGTTTTGCGCTTGTAGCTCAACTGGATAGAGCGTCTGACTTCGGATCAGAAGGTTGAGGGTTCGACTCCTTCCAGGCGCACCAAATCTCATATTATCCAATCTCTAAATTTTTCTTTATTATTTAAAATATACTCTGGGAAATTTTTATCAATCTCAATTTTTTTATATTGATATTTTCTGTCAAAAATATCTTTATTCTCCTTTATCCTTTTTTCTATATTTTCTGTGTTTGTGAATTCATTAATGTTAAGTTCCTGATGAACGAAAGATTTAATTTTTTTTGAAATATTTCTAGGGGTTTTGAGAAAACTAAAATGCCACCCACCATGATTAATTAATTGGGGTTGTCTAGGCTTGTAAAACTTCCATATTGGCCTTTTTTTTATTTTTATATTTCTAAGCCACTGTGGAGATCTTAAATTTTTTTTTTGACAAATTTTTGTCCCAGCCCACTCCCTTATATCTTTGTTTATAAGGTTAATTTTTGATTGAAAATTCATTTGTAAAAAGCACCCATACATATTTTCTAATTTGAATTCGCTTATTTTTTCTGGATTTGGTATTTCGTCTATATCAGAAATCATAATGAGATCTTGATCAGACGCATCTAAATAACCAAGTTCTAATTTATCTCTATGAGCATTTTCTGTATACCACTCAGGTCTCCAATTTTTCCTAAAAAATTTTTTAGTAATAGGAAGGTCGTCTATTACTATATATGAAATCTTATTCTTAAATTTAGCAAAATTTTTTATGTTAAAATTTAAGTTTTTTTCATTTCCAGCGTGATCTTTTTTTGCTTCAACTATTACAAACTTATCTACAATTTTATCTAAAGTATTTAATCTGATATCTAAAACTAAGTCTTCATCAAAATACATAAAGCAATCAATAAGTTTCATTATTCTCCAATATTTATTAGTGTTCCTCTTACTCTTGCCCCAAAATAGGCGAAATAAAAAATGACTACGCTTAAAGCAAAATATATCAATGAAATTATAAATCCTTTTGAAATTGGCATGTAATTTACTGAGTTATTTACTAAAATATTTCTCACTTCCTCAAATAAATGAACTAAAGGTAAACAATTTGCAACAACTTGCAACCAGTCAGGTAAAATCTCAACAGGATAATATATACATCCTAATGGAGCTAAAAAAAATAAACTAGCCCATGCAATGTTCTCAAATGATGGGCCAAATCTTATTAAACCTGCGGTAACTAATAATCCTAAGGATATTCCAAAAATATAGAGACTAATAAGTAAAAATATTAATGCTGGACCAATTGAAAATATTGATACCCCAAATAAAGGTATTGCAATTAATGCGGCGGGCACCATGCCTATTAAAGTTCTAAAAATTGCAGTAACAGTCAAAGCTGCAATTATTTCGCTAATTTTTATTGGAGATATAAATAAATTTGTAAAATTTCTACTCCAAATTTCCTCCAAAAACATCATATTGTAACTGATGCTTGATCTAAAAAGAAAATCATAAAGTATAGCAGCAGTTAGTATAACTCCTACAGTATTACTATAATAAGATGAACTTAGCGTAAAAAACTTAGAAATAAAGCCCCAAAGAAAAATTTGTATTGTTGGCCAATAAATTAGATCTAATAGTCTTGGAAATGAGCTTTTTATTAAGAAAATGTGTCTTAAACTAAGTGCATAAATCTTTCCAATATTCATTTATTTCCTCGAGCAATTTTTAAAAATGTTTCCTCTAAATTTAATCTTCCATGTTTTTTTATAAGCTGATCACACGTACCTTCGTCCACTAAATTTCCATTTTTCATCATTATGACTTCATCACATAATCTTTCAACCTCCGACATGTTATGTGAAGCTAATAGAAATGTTACATCATTATTTTTTTTGTAACTCTCAAGATAACTTCTTACAAAATCACCAATATCTGGATCTAAACTGGCTGTAGGTTCATCTAATAATAGAAGTTGAGGTTTGTTAATCAAAGATTTTGCTAATGATACTCTATTTTTTTGTCCTGAAGATAATTCTCCTGTTTTTTTATTTATAAATTTTTTTAGATCAAGATCACTAACAATCTCATTGATTTTATTATCGATTGCCTGTACATCGTAAAGTCTTGCGAAAACTTCCAAGTTCTCCCTTACTGTAAGTTTTTTCGGTAATTCGATATAAGGCGATGCAAAATTAATTTTTTCTAACATTTTTATTCTATCGTTCTTGTTTATATCAATATTATTTATAAATACCTGACCACCTGTTGGTTTAATTAAGCCTAAAATCATCCCTATTGTAGTTGTCTTTCCGCAACCATTTGGACCAAGTAAACCTAAAGTGGAGTTCTGATTTATTTTAAAACTAATACTGTTAACAGCAATTTTTTTATCAAATATTTTTATTAAATTTTTTACATTTACATTCACTTTAATGATGCCCTTTTAAGTCTATCGTTAATTGCAACTCCAATCCCTACGTTAGGGATTTTCATCACAAGAATTTTTTTATATTTTTTTTTTTTAATACTTATCAATGTTTTGTAAAGATTTTTTGCTGCTTCCTCAAGGTTTGATTTTTCACTTAAGTTAAAAGTATTTTTCTTATTTTTAAACTTTTTTCCGATAACTATAAAAGCTGAATTACCATCAGATTTGCTTACATTTAGTTTGACCGGTATCCCTGGTGAGTAGTGATACTTCATCATGCCTGGAGATTTAATTGCACCAGCTTTTTTATTTGGTTTAATTTTTATTTTTAAAAAGTTTCTAATTTGAGATGAGCTAATCACGCCCGGTCTTAAAATTTCAAACCTATCAGTCAAATTTATCACCGTCGATTCTAAGCCAAATCGTGATTTGCCTCCATCAACAACAGTAACTTTATCTTCAAATTCATTTTTTACATGATCGGCACAAGTTGGACTCACTTGTCCAGATTTATTTGCACTTGGCATTGCTAATGGGAAATTGATATTTCTGAGTATTTCTCTAATTATTTTGTGCTGCGGAAACCTAATAGCTAAAGATTTTAAGCCTGCTGTCGTATTCTTTGCTATATCTGAATTTTTTTTCTTTCTCAAAATAAATGTAATAGGTCCTGGACAAAATTTATTGTAAAGCATCAAAAATTCTTTTGTAAAGTAGACATCTTTTGCTGCATCTTTAATTGAGTGATAATGCACAATTAAAGGATTAATTTTTGGCCTCTTTTTTACTTTGAAAATTTTTTTTACTGCAATTTTAGAGTAAGCATTTCCAGCTAGCCCATATACAGTTTCAGTCGGTAAAATAACCAATCCATCATTTTTTAAAATATTGATTGATCTTGTTTTAGATTTATCTTTAAGTTTTTTTATATTTGAATAGATATTTTTCATAATGTAATTATTATATAGGCTATGAAAAATGAAAATATTCCAAATGACGTTAATAGTAAATCAATAAAAGATACAAAAGACGAAATACAAGATATATTAAGCAAATTGGAAGATAAAACAAGCGACCTAGAAACATCCAAAAAGGATTATGAAAGATTATTAAAACTCTCAAAACATATGGATAGTTTATTTAAAAAAAGAATTAAAAATTTATCAAAAAACAAAAATAAATAGATGTCAGTTATTAAATTTAAAAAAAATGCAACCAAAATAGATAATTTTTTAATCAGATATTTAAAAAAACAAAGAAAAACAAATCTTATACAGCCCATGAAATATGGGATATTAAATGGAGGAAAAAAAATTAGATCTACAATTATCTTAGATACCGGAAAGATTTTTAATCTTGATCCAAGAAAATTAATAAATTTATGTGCTGCTGTTGAATGCATACATTCCTATTCACTGATACATGACGATCTTCCTTGTATGGATGACGATAAGATTAGAAGAGGAAAACCCTCAACGCATATTAGATATGGTGAGTCTACAGCAGTATTGGCTGGTAACTCATTATTAACTTTAGGTTTTGAATTGCTTAGTGATAGAAATTATCTTATTAAAGATGGTATAAAAAATAAATTAATCAAAAATTTAGCTTTGTGCTCTGGTCACTCAGGAATAGCTGGAGGTCAACAACTAGATTTAAGTTTTGAAAAAAAAAGAAAATCCTTAAAACAAATTCTTGATATGCAAAGAAAAAAAACTGGTAAATTATTTAATTTTTGCTGCTTTGCACCAACATTAATAGCGAATAAAGATAATAAAGATCTTAAAAATATGTCTTCATTAGGAGAAGACATAGGTTTATTATTTCAAATTTCCGATGATTTGTTAGACTTAACTGGATCAAAAAAAAAGATTGGAAAACCTACAAAACAAGATAGAAAAAAAGGCAAGTCAACACTTATAAGTTTAATTGGTTTTAAAGAAACTTTAAATTATGCTTTGAAGATAAAATATAATATATTAAAACAATTAAACAAATATGGAAAAAAATCGGAAAGTTTAAAAAAGACAGTGAAGTTCATACTAGAAAGAAATTTTTGATGAGCAGGTTGATTGACAATATAAATTATCCTTCAGATCTAAGAAAATTAAAATCGAGTCAATTAAAACAAGTTTCAGAGGAATTAAGAAATGAATTAATCGAAGTAGTTTCTGAAACAGGCGGTCATCTAGGAGCTGGATTGGGTGTCATCGAATTAACAGTTGCTTTGCATTATGTTTTTAACACTCCCAAAGATAAATTAGTCTGGGATGTAAGTCATCAATGTTATCCTCATAAGATTTTAACAGGAAGAAAAAATGAAATTAGGACTTTACGAAAAGGCGGTGGGCTGTCAGGATTCACAAAAAGATCAGAGAGTGAGTATGATCCCTTTGGAGCTGCTCACAGCTCAACTTCAATTTCTTCAACTCTTGGTATGGCTGTTGCAAAAAAACTTTCTAATAATAAAAATGATGTAATTGCAGTCATCGGTGATGGAGCGATGAGTGCAGGAATGGCTTATGAAGCAATGAACAATGCTGGAGCATTAAAATCGAAACTTATTGTTATTTTAAATGATAACGATATGTCAATAGCTAAACCTGTTGGAGCAATGAGCAAGTATCTATCAAAGCTTTTGTCTGGAAAGTTATATTTCAGTTTTAGAGAAACAGTAAAATTGATAATATCAGCTTTTTCAAAAAGATTTTTAAAAAAAGCAGGAAAAGCAGAAGATATATTAAGAGGAATAGTTTCAGGGGGGACTCTGTTTAGTGAGTTGGGTTTTTATTATATTGGCCCTGTTGATGGACATGATATTAATCATTTGGTTCAAATACTTGAAAATGTAAAAGATTCTAATCACCAAGGTCCTATATTAATCCACGCGATTACCAAAAAAGGCAAAGGTTATAAGCCAGCTGAAGACTCTGGTGATAAATATCATGGTGTTTCCAAATTTAATGTGTCTACAGGTCAACAAAATAAATCAAAATCAAACATACCAACGTACACACAAGTTTTTGCTGAGACGCTGATAAAACACGCTGAAAAAGATACAAAAATTATTGGTATTACTGGCGCAATGCCATCCGGTACTGGTTTAAATCTTTTTGAAAAAAGATTCCCTGAGAGAATGTTTGACGTCGGAATCGCAGAGCAACATGCTGTAACATTTGCAGCAGGCTTAACAATAGAGGGCTACAAACCATTTGCTGCTATTTATTCTACCTTTTTACAAAGAGCTTATGACCAAATTGTTCATGATGTTGCTTTGCAATCATTGCCTGTGAGATTTGCTATAGATAGAGCAGGATTAGTTGGAGCAGATGGTCCTACACACGCTGGATCATTTGACATTACTTACTTGGCAACGTTACCGAACTTTGTCGTTATGGCGGCAAGTGATGAGGCTGAATTAGTCAAAATGATAAATACCTCAATAAGAATAGATGATAGACCTTCTGCCTTCAGATATCCAAGGGGAAACGGAACAGGTTTAGAGTTACCTGGTATCAATGAGGTATTAAAAATTGGTAAAGCAAAAATAATACAAGAGGGAAAGAATATTGCTTTAATAAACTTTGGCGCTAGGCTAGCTGAATGTAAAAAAGCTTCAGAAATTTTATTAAAAAAGGGATTGAAGATAACCATTTTGGACGCTAGATTTGCAAAACCATTAGACGAAAAATTAATTATTGAAGTTGCATCTAGTCACGAGGCTTTAATTACTATTGAAGAAGGCTCAATAGGAGGTTTCGGGTCTCATGTAATGCATCTTTTGTCCGAGAGAGGAATATTTGATCGTGGTTTAAAATTTAGATCAATGATACTTCCAGATGAGTTTATAGATCAAGACACTCCAGAAAAAATGTACGATAAAGCTGGACTAAACTGCAATTCAATCGTAGATAAAATTGAGCAAACTTTAAGCTCGAAAGTTATTTTTGTAAAAAATAATAATAACTAATCTCCGCACTGAGCTCTTTGCATGAGATAATGATCCAATAAGACGCAAGAAAGCATTGCTTCTCCAATTGGAACAGCCCTGATCCCAACACAAGGGTCATGTCTACCTTTTACAGAAATAATAGTATTTTTACCTTTTTTATCAATCGTTTCTCTTTTGTTTAAAATAGAGGATGTAGGTTTGACAGCGAAAGACACATTTATGTCTTGACCAGATGAAATACCACCTAAAATTCCTCCGGCATTATTAGATTTAAAATTTGTCTTACCTGACCTTTTTCTCATCTCATCTGAATTTTCTTCTCCGCTTAAATATGCTGCAGACATGCCCGCCCCAATATTTACGCCTTTAACAGCATTTATACTCATTAACGCTGCAGCTATATCTGTATCAAGTTTGGAATAAATAGGCGCTCCAAGTCCCACTGGTACTCCGCTGGCTCTAAGTTCAATAACTGCACCACAGGAAGAACCAGATTTCCTAACTGCCATTAAATATTTTTCCCAAAGTTTCACTGATCTTTTATCTGGGCAGAAAAAAGGATTGTTCCTAATTTCTTTATCATTCCAATTAGAGATTTTACAAGACATAACGCCTAGTTGGGTAACTGCACCAATTATTTTAAACTTTTTGCCCAAAATATTTTTAAGTATAATTTTAGCCACCGCACCAGCAGCAACTCTAGATGCAGTTTCTCTTGCCGACTGTCTCCCGCCACCACGGTAATCTCTAATTCCATATTTCTTAAAATAAGTAAAATCAGCATGCCCAGGTCTAAATTTATCTTTAATATTTGTATAATCCTTAGATTTCATATCCTCGTTATAAATTATAAGTGATATTGGTGTTCCAGTTGTCTTACCTTCAAAGACCCCAGATAAAATTTGAACTTTATCATTCTCCTTTCTCTGAGTTGTAAACTTTGATTGACCTGGTTTTCTTTTGTCTAATTCTTTTTGAATATCCAGCTCTTTTAACTGAATTAATGGGGGGCAACCATCAATTATACAGCCAATAGCTGGCCCATGAGACTCTCCCCATGTTGTGAAACGAAAAAACTTTCCAAAAGTATTAAATGACATTATCTATATTGTATAGATTATTTTGTTTAAATTATGAATCAAAAAAACTCACTAGGGCTCAATAAATGCTTTTTAGATCTAGATAATCCTTTTGAATTATTTCAAAATTGGTTTGAAGAGGCTAAAAAAAAAGAAATCAACGATCCAAATGCATTAGCGTTGGGTACAGCAAATAAAGAGGGCATTCCTTCTGTAAGAATGGTTCTTCTCAAAGGTCATGATGAAAATGGATTTGTTTTTTACACAAATTTAAACAGTCAAAAAGGAAATGAAATTAAAGAAAATCCAAATGCCTCAATGTGTTTTCATTGGAAAAGCTTACTAAGAC
>NZJU01000032.1 GCA_002692325.1 Candidatus Pelagibacter sp. | reverse complement strand
TGGTGTAATTTTTTTATATTTAAAAGGCAAAGTTTTCATTAAAGTTTTGAACCTGTTTATCTCTCCGTACTTTTCATTAATTGGAAATCTGGGCAACTCAAACAAGTCCTTTGTTTCATCTATCACCCCTGAATGTTGACCTAGAGCAAATTTAAAATCAAAATCTATGATAATATTTTTAAGTTGAATACTATACTCGCCAAATGGATATGAAAAAAAATCTGAATTTTGCCCTAATTCTTTCTTAAATAATTTAATTGAGGTTTCTATATCTTTTCTTATATTAACATTGTCAAAATCAATTAGGTATTCATGAGAATGGCTATGATTCCCTATTTCTGTAAATTTATAACTTTGAATTTCCCTGATTTGATCCCAGGTCATATAACCATTTTTTCCAACTTCTCTTGTACTTATAAATAATATGAATGGAATTTTCTTTTTTTTAAGAATTGGCCAAGCACTTATATAAAAAGATGAAAAACCATCATCAATTGTTAGTAAAACTTTCCTTTGTTCTTTGTTATTCTTTATTTCTTCTAAAAATTTTTTTGGGTTGATAAATTTTAGGTTGTTATCTTCAATAAAACTTATATGAGAGAGGAATTGTGACATCCTAATATTTGTAGATGGATATTTGTTTTCCTCAAACCTATGATACATCAAACTTATCAGACCATAGTCAACAATTTGTTTATTATCTGATAGACTACTTGTGGAAAAAAAAATAATAATAATGAAAGAAGATATTAAAAATTTTATTTTATTGAATATCATTGGCGATGACGATTATATTGCTATTAAAAATAATTCTAAACTTATATCAAAAAAGATCCAAAAAAAAGACAATAAAAACGATCAGCTTGTCATTGATTTATTTAAATTTATTAATGAAAATAATTTTGAATTAAATAGAGATATTTCTATTCTGGTAAATATTGGTCCAGGTAGTTTTTCATCAATCAGAATTAGTCTTTCCGTAGCTAGAGGTATCAGTATAGTTAAGGGATCTAGGGTATTTGGATACAAAAAACAAGATCTTGAAGTATTTACCCCTAAAAATGTTGACAGACTTATAAAAAAAAAATTATTTGAAAATAAATTGATTAAACCTGTATATTTAAGTTAAAATAAGAATATATGAGTATAATCGAAGATAAATGTAAAGAAAAAGGTGTTAGATTAACTGATCAAAGAAAAGTTATAGCTAAAATACTTTCAGAGTCCAAAGAGCAATATGGCTCCAAGGATCACCCAGATGTTGATGAGCTACACAAAAGAGTTTCTTTAGTAGATGAAAAAATTAGTATTGCAACTGTATATAGGACTGTAAAGCTTTTTGAAGAGGCGGGCATACTAGTCAAACACGATTTCAAGGCTGGTAAAGCAAGATATGAAATTAATGATGATCATAATCACTTAATAGATATTAACAGTGGTGAAATAATAGAGTTTGTCGATAAAGACATAGAGGAATTACAAAAAAAAATTGCAAAAAAACTTGGGTATAAACTCGTAGACCACAAACTTGAGCTTTATGGCTCAAAATTTAGAAAATAAATTGCCAAAAAAGATATTTATAAAAACTTTCGGCTGTCAAATGAACGAGTACGACAGTGATCGGATACGCGATATAACGGAAAAAAATGGTTTTACGACTTCTAATGATATCAAAAAATCTGATTGTTTCATAATTAATACTTGCCACATCAGAGAAAAAGCGACTGAAAAAGTTTTTCATGAAATTGGTAGAATTAAAAAAATTTTCAGAAACAAAAAAAAGCCATTAATTATAGTTACAGGTTGTGTAGCTCAAGCTGAAGGTGAAGTTTTATTATCAAGAGAAAAATATATAGACGCTATTGTAGGACCTCAGTCTTATCAAAAAATAAATAAAGTCATTGAAAATTTGGAAAAAAGAAAAAGTAAAATCGATGAAACGAAATTTGATGTAATGGATAAATTTGATCAACTACACTTTGTAAAAAATAAAAATAATAAAGTATCATCATTTATCACGATACAAGAGGGTTGTGATAAGTTTTGTAAATTTTGTGTTGTCCCTTACACAAGGGGTCCAGAGAATTCTAGGTCGATCGAACATATCATCTCAGAGGCAAATACTCTAGTGAGTAATGGATCTAAAGAAATTACATTGCTGGGTCAAAATGTTAACGCCTACAATTACAAAGAAAAAAGATTGTCATTTTTAATCAATGAATTAGAGAAAATAAAAAATCTTGAGAGAATTAGATATACCACATCTCATCCAAACGATATGACACAAGATTTAATAAAAATGTACTCTACAAGTAAAAAACTAATGCCTCTCTTACATCTACCTGTTCAAAGTGGTTCTAATAAAATTTTAAAATTGATGAACAGAAAGCATGATGTGAATTTTTATCTTAATATTATCTCACAATTAAAAAAAAACAATATTAATATGAAATTTTCGAGCGACTTTATTATAGGCTACCCAGGAGAAACTAAAGAGGACTTTAACGCTAGTATAGAGCTTCTTTTAAAGGTTAATTTTATTCAAACATTTTCTTTTGTCTATAGTCCTAGACCTGGAACTCCAGCGTCAAACGCTAAGCAGTTTGAGTTGGTAGAAAATAAAAAAAGACTTATGCAGTTTCAAAAGATAGCCACTCAAATTAAAACAGATTACAGAAAAAACTTAGTTGGAACATCTGCAAAAACATTATTTGAGAATAAATTACCTAATCAGAATAAATATTTTGGCAGAGATGAATATTCAAATTCTGTAATAGTAGAAAGCAACGATAATTTAGTGGGTAGAATTGCTAATGTTAAGATCTTAAAAGCTAATAATCAGACTTTATTTGGAGAAAAAATAGGTATAAAAAACGAGAGAGAGTTTGCTGCTTAAAAATGTCTAACATAGAAAATTTTAAAGAAAATTATTCAATTAAAAAGATAGATAAACAAACGATAAATGTAAGAATAGATAATAAAGACCTTTTACTCTCTCTTTTAGGTCAATTTAATCAAAATATTAAAAATTTAGAAAAATTGACCAAGACGGAAATTTTTTCTAGAGGAAATTCTATAACTGCCAAGGGGAAACAAGTCTCCATAATTAAATTTTCCGATGCAATTAAATTTTTGATAAATAAATATTTTCTCACAAAATCAATTGATCTTGATGATATAAAAATGTCGGTCAGACCAGAAATTAGCCATGAAAATGATAATAATGTTCATTCTATTGAGCAACTAATAAAAACTCCCAAAAAATCAGTAATTCCAAGATCAAAAAAACAATCTCAATATATTGATTGTCTTAGAAATAACCAAATTACTTTGGCNCTGGGACCCGCCGGAACTGGAAAAAGTTTTTTAGCAGTTTCTGTTGCGATTACTATGTTGATGGAAAAAAAAATAGAAAAAGTAATTTTGTCAAGACCAGCAGTTGAAGCAGGTGAAAAACTAGGTTTTTTACCAGGTGACATGAAAGAGAAAGTGGATCCGTATCTTAGACCGTTATATGACGCTTTATACGATTTGTTTGGTTTTGAAATTATAAACAAAAAAATTGACAACGGTGAAATTGAAATTGCCCCACTTGCGTTTATGA
Source organism: Candidatus Pelagibacter sp. (assembly GCA_002692325.1). The sequence goes on along the minus strand of NZJU01000032.1, from coordinate 47,662 downwards.
GAGGGAGAACTTTAAAAAATTCATTTGCTATTTTAGATGAAGCCCAAAATGCAACAAGCACGCAAATAAAAATGTTTCTAACTAGAATTGGTGAAAACTCAAGACTTGTTGTGAATGGAGACCCATCTCAGATTGACTTGATTAATAAGTCTTACTCTGGCTTGAAGAAGTCAGTTAAAATTTTAAAAGATATCAGGGATATTAAGTGCATTGAGTTTGATCACAATGACGTTGTAAGACACCCACTTGTCTCTAAAATAATCCAGGCATACAATAAGAGATCTTCTGATGAAGATTAATGTTCAAGTCAAAGACAAGTCATGGACAAATTATTTAAATAAGCCTCATTTGCTTGTAAAAAAAAAGGTAAGTTTGTTGAATAAAAGATTTAAAAATTTATCAAAAAAAAAAATCCTTGTAACGTTAGTTCTTTCAAATTCTAAAGAAATTAAAAAATTAAATAAAAAATTTAGAGGCAAAAATAAAAGTACTGACATAATCTCGTTCCCTTATAATGAACGATCTAATTTGGAAAAAGATATGATGAATAATAACATTGATTACCTAGGAGATATAATAATTAACATTAAAAAAGTAAAAAAAAAAAATTTTGCAAATAATTTTGATAAACTCTGGATACACGGTTTGTTGCATCTTTTTGGTCACACTCATAAAAATGATAAAGACTATAAAAAGATGTCTCAACTAGAGAAAACTTATTTTCAAGCTGTAAGCTAATGTTGGGTAAAATTAGTGAAAATAAATTTCTTAATTTATTTTTATTTCCATTTTGTATCGGTTCATTATCGATTTTAAGTTTTGCACCTTATAACTACACTATAATTAATTTTTTTCTTTTCCCTCTTTTATATCTGGTAATTTTAAATATAAAAAAAAAATCAAAAGGCAAATACAGAAAAAAACCATTTCTAAAAAACATTTTTTTCTCTGGTTACTCATTTGGATTTGGTTTTTTTTTATTTGGTAATTACTGGATTTCTAATTCATTAAGTTTCGATGAAAGTTTAAAAATGTTAATACCGCTTACAATTATTATATTACCAGCATTTTTAGGATTATTTTATGGATTAGCAACATTAATTTCAGGTTATTTTATTAATAATTCAGTTTCATCAATTTTTATGTTTTCTGCAATTTTTTCAATCTTAGATTTTTTTAGAGGTAAGTTGCTTACAGGATTTCCGTGGAACCTTTGGTCTTATAGCTGGCATTGGTTTGCTGAGTTTATACAATTAGTAAACATCACAGGCATTTATGCTTTTAATCTCATTTCATTATTTATTTTCACTTTTCCAGTAGTTATTTTTTTAAAAAAAAATAATTTTATTTTCAAGTTTTTAGTCCCTTACTTAGTTTTTATTTTTTCTATATATATTTATGGTAATTATGCTCTGAACAATAGTATAAATTCAACAAAAAATACTAAAGAAAATGAAATTAATTTTAAGATAATTTCTCCAAAATTTAAAATTAAGTATGGCCTTAATGATCAAGATGTAAAATTTTTAATTAAAGAGATTATTAAAATTAGTGACCCAAATAAAAACGAAGAAACTATTTTTATCTGGCCGGAAGGTGTGTTTAGTGGTTATTATTTTCATGAACTTGAAAAATTTAAAGACGAAATAAAAAAAAACTTTTCTACCAAACATTTAATTATATTTGGTTCAAACACGATTGAGAAAAAAAGTGGAAATACTTTTAATAGCTTCATAATTATAAATAACAACTTCGATAAAGTATACCAATATAATAAAACAAGATTAGTACCCTTTGGAGAATTTTTACCAATGCAAAAATATTTAGAAAATCTTGGTATTAAAAAAATTACAGAGGGATATGGGTCTTTTTCAAAAGGTGAAAAAAATAATAACTTTCTATATAGCAAATACAGTATTTTGCCTGTTATTTGCTACGAAATAATTTTTCCTGAAATTTTTCAAAACTCAGAAAATAAGACTAATTTAATTATTAATATTTCTGAAGACGGATGGTTTGGAAAAAGTATTGGGCCCTCACAGCATTTTGTAAAAGCGAAATATAGAGCTATTGAAAATAATAGTTATTTAATTAGATCAGCTAATAAAGGATATAGTGCTTTTATAAGTAATAAAGGACAAGTAATTAAAATGCTTAAACCTAATGAGGTAGGTAATATTGAACTTAGATTACCACTGGTAAATAGTAACAAAAAAAATAAAAATGATTTGATATTTTTTATACTTTTAATTACAAATTTAGTAACTTTTATAATATTTAAAAATGAATAAAAATTCGTACTTATTTACAAGCGAGTCTGTATCTGAGGGACATCCAGATAAAGTGTGTGATAAAATATCTGATATGGTAGTGGATACTTACCTTTCTAAAGATCCATATTCTAGGGTAGCTTGTGAAACATTGACAACGACTAATCGTGTAATCCTCGCAGGAGAAACTAGAGGGCCTGAAATAAAAAAAGAATTGATAATTGAAAAAGTAAGAAAATGTATTCAAGAGATTGGATACGATCAAAAAGGATTTAGTTATAAGACTGCTGATATTGATGTTTTCTTACATAAGCAATCTACGGATATTGCCATGGGCGTGGACTCTAATGAAAAAAAAGATGAAGGTGCAGGTGATCAAGGAATAATGTTTGGATTTGCCTGCAAAGAAACCGAAGATCTTATGCCTGCTCCGATACATTTTTCTCACAAAATTCTTAGACTTATGGCTGAAGATAGGAAGGCGGGAAAACTTTTAGGAATAGAACCGGACTCTAAAAGCCAAGTGACTATGTCCTATGAAAATGGCGTACCTATTGGGGTACAGTCTATAGTAATATCCACTCAACACTCAGAAGCAATTGATCAAAAAAAGGTTAGAGATTTAATAATGCCCTACATTAAAAAATCTATTCCAGAAAATCTTATTAAAGGACTTGAAGAAAATGATATCTACATAAATCCCACAGGTCAATTTATCATCGGTGGTCCTGATGGTGACACTGGATTAACAGGGAGAAAAATTATTGTAGATACTTATGGTGGCGCGTCACCCCATGGAGGTGGAGCATTCTCAGGAAAGGATCCAACAAAAGTAGATAGATCTGCCGCCTATGCTGCTAGATATATTGCAAAAAATATTGTTGCTGCAGGAGTCTCAGATAAATGCTTAATTCAGCTCTCTTATGCAATTGGTGTTTCAAAGCCTCTGTCAATTTTTCTCAATCTTTCTGAAAAAGACAAGGATAAAACTAATGATTTAATTGAGATTATAAATAAAAATTTTGACTTATCGCCGAGAGGTATTAGAGAGCTTCTAGGATTAAATAAGCCAATATACGAGGTAACTTCAGCATACGGACACTTTGGAAGGAAAAGCAATGAAAAAGGTGAATTTTCTTGGGAAAAGACAGATAAGAAAAATATATTTACTTTGTGATCTTGATAAAAGATAAATAATTTATTAGAAATATACATATTATTAAAGTTTCAAAATGGGCGTATGCCCATTTTTTTTTGGAGGATTGTAATGTTAAATAGAGGTTTAGATAAACTTGAACTTTTGAGAATAGTTGATGCTGTGGCAAATGAGAAGTCAATTGATAAAGAACTTGTCATTAGTTCAATGGAAAGCGCTATTCAAAAAGCAGCTCTTACAAAGTTTGGAAACGAGAATGAAATTCTGGTGAAGATAGATAGAGAGAATGGAGAAATATCCATACAAAGAGTTCTTGAAATTGTCGATGATGTTGAGGACTCAAGCCGACAAATTTCATTAGATCAAGCTAACAAAATTAACAAAGGGGACCAAAATTTAAGCGTAGGATCTAAAATTTATGAGGAGTTACCTCAAATTGACTTTAGTAGAGTCGCTGCTCAAAGTGCAAAACAGGTAATAAACTCAAAAGTTAGAGAAGCAGAGAGAAATAGACAATTCGAAGATTTTAAAGATAAGCAAAGTCAAATTTTAAGTGGAATTATTAAAAGAATAGAATATGGAAATGTTATTATTGATCTTGGAAAAGCTGAAGGTGTAATAAAAAAAGACGAGTTAATTCCAAGAGAAATACTTAAGACAGGTGACAGATTGAAAGCATATTGTTACGAAGTCAAACAGGACCTTAAAGGTCATCAAATTTTTTTATCAAGAGCTCATCCTCAATTCTTAGCTAAATTATTTTTTCAAGAAGTTCCTGAAATCTATGAAGGAATAATTGAAATCAAATCAGTTGCTAGAGATCCAGGTAGTAGGGCAAAAATTTGTGTTTTCTCTAAAGACACTTCCATCGATCCTGTGGGAGCTTGTGTGGGGATGAGAGGAAGTAGAGTTCAAACAATTGTCAATGAACTTCAGGGAGAAAAAATTGATATTATCAAGTGGACAGAGGACTTACCTACTTTAATATCAGAGTCACTTTCACCTGCTGAGATACAAAGAGTTTTAATCGATCAATCAAATAAAAGAATTGATGTAATTTTGACTGAAGAAAATTTGAGCAAGGCAATAGGGAGAAGAGGTCAAAACGTTCGATTAGCTTCTAAGCTTACTAATTTTGAAATAGATATATTAACTGACAAAGAAGATTCAGAGAGAAGGCAAGCAGAATTTAAAGAAAAAACTGAAAATTTAATTAAAAATTTAGAAGTTGATGAAACTCTTGGACAACTTTTAGTATCAGAAGGCTTTCAAAGCATTGAGGAGATTTCACAGGCCAAGCCCGAAGACATTGAAAAAATAGAGGCCATAGACACAGAAACAGCCCAAGAATTAATTAATCGATCAAAGGAAAATTTAATTAAAGTAAAAGAGGAGGTTGGAAAAAAACTTAAAGAATTAGGAGTCGATGACGAACTTATTAACTTAAAAGGTATGACTCAAGGAATGCTAGTAATATTAGGGCAAAAAAATATAATTAAACTTAATGATTTCGCCGATCTCTCATCTGATGAATTGATAGGAGGATACGATGAGTTAAAAGGTAAAAAAATCAGGATAAAAGGATATCTGGAGGAGTTTTCACTTTCGAGAGAAGAGGCGGATGAATTGATAATGTCTGCAAGAGAGATTGTATATAAATAATTATGTCTGATAAGAATAAAAAAAAAACGTTAACTATTTCAACAGGATTAAAAAAAAATTATAACTTTGACACTGCGTCAGTTGATAAGAAAAAGTCTTATTCTATACCCAAGAAAAAAGATTTCAATAATAAATTTTCTAACAGAAAAAAGTTAAACGTATCTCAACCTCCAAGCAATAATGATAAAAGTAAAAGATTTTCAAGAAGAGTCGTGGAGCAGCAAGCTACAAAAGCTTTTATAAAAAAAGACGAAAAAACGACTGGTAAAAGTAAATTAAAACTCAAAGCTCCTGTAGACAAAAGAGATTTTAAAATGACAGTTTCAAGAGCACTAAACGTAGAGGAAATTGAAATTAAGCAACGAAGCTTAGCTTCTGTAAGGCGAGCAAGATTAAAAGAGAAAAAAACCATGCCTGATGCTGAAATAAAAAAAGAGTTCAAAAAGGTTATAAAGGAGGTCAACGTTCCTGAAAAAATTACAATTCAAGAATTATCAAACAGAATGGCTGAAAAATCTTCAGACATAATAAAATTTCTTTTTAATATGAAGGTAATTGCAACTATAAATCACACTATAGATAAAGATACAGCTGAATATATTGTCAAGGAATTTGGCCATAAGGCAATTTTGGAGGAAGCTCCCTCTATAGAAATTTCTAAAGATAAAAAGGATTACGTAGGAGTAACAAAAAAAAGATCTCCAGTTGTAACAATCATGGGACATGTTGATCATGGCAAAACTTCTTTGCTAGATGCTTTAAGAAATACAAATGTGGTATCTGGAGAATTTGGTGGCATTACTCAACATATTGGAGCATACCAAGTAAAATCTGAAGATAATAAAATCATTACTTTCATAGATACTCCTGGACATGCAGCTTTTACTGAAATGAGAGCAAGAGGTTCAAAAATAACAGATATAGTAGTTTTGGTTGTGGCAGCAGACGATGGTATTAAACCTCAAACAGTTGAGGCGATTAAACATGCTCAAGCGGCTAAAGTGCCTATTATAGTAGCTATAAATAAATGTGACCTGCCAAATAAAAATATAAGTAAAATTAAAAATGAAATGATGCAATATAATTTGATCGCAGAAGATTTAAGTGGTGATACTCTTTTTGTGGAGGTCTCTGCTACCCAAAAAATAAACCTAGATAAATTAAAAGAGAGCATTTTACTTCAGGCGGAAATTTTAGATCTGAAAGCTCCATTTACTGGACCAGCCAAAGGAGTGGTTGTAGAGTCAAAAATAGATAAAGGCAAAGGTCCAATTTCTACTATTTTAATTACCATTGGCTTATTGAACAAGGGAGATTATTTCGTCTGTGGTAACACATGGGGGAAAATTAGAGCTATGATTAATTACGACGGTGAAAATTTAGAACAAGCAACGCCATCTATGCCAGTAGAAATTTTAGGGATGAACAATTCAGCATTTGCTGGCGCTGAATTTTCAGTGTGTGAGAATGAGGATGAAGCGAAAGAAATTTCAAAATTCAGATCGTCTAATCACTCTGACCAAAAAAACATTATATCTGTAGAAAAAACTAATTTATTTGAAAAAGCTGAAAAAAAAAGAGAGTTAAATATTATTATAAAGACTGATGTTCATGGTACAAGCGAAGCTATTGAGATGGCTATAAAAAAAATTGATCATCCCGAGGTAAAACCTAAAATAATTCTATGTGATATAGGAATGATAAATGAGACTGATGTAACATTAGCGAAAGCTTCAGAAGCAGTTCTGATTGGGTTTAATGTGAAACCAAATAGAGAGGCAAAAAAAATGGCAGAAGATCAAAATGTTACAATAGAATATTTTAACATTATCTATAAAGCCTTGGAGTTTATTGAGAATAATTTATCAGGTCTTTTAGAGCCCGAGACTAAAGAAAATACTTTAGGTTCAGCAGAAATAAAAAAAGTATTCAAAGTATCGTCGGCTGGTAAAGTTGCCGGATGCAAAGTAACAGATGGCGAAATAAAAAATAAATCAAAAGCAAGAATAATTAGAGAGGGAGTTGTAATTTATGAAGGGGAAATATCTAGTGTTTTTAGGGAAAAAAATGAGGTGAAAGATGCCAAGAGTGGAATGGAATGTGGAATAAATTTAAAAGATTTTATTGATTTTAAGGAAAGAGATATAATTGAGTCTTATATTGTCAAAAAAGTAGAGAGATCAATTTAATGAATAATAATTTCAATAATGGAGGCTTTTCACAGAGACAATTAAGAGTTGGTGAACTGGTTAAACAAAATATTTGCGAGGTCTTAATAAGAAATGAAGCTAAATTACCTAACATAGACACGAAAGTCATAACAGTAACTGAGGTAAGAATGACACCAGATTTAAAAACTGCAAGGGTTTATGTGATTCCATTGGGTGGAGAAGACATGAAAGAAACAGTAAATATCTTGACGGAATATAGCCATCTTGTTAGAAAGGCTTTGTCTAAAAAGCTAGATATTAAGTTTCTTCCTAAGCTTAAGTTTGTTGAAGATAACTCTTTTGAATATGCTGAAAAGATAGAAAAAATTATAAGAAAAAATAAAATTAATGACAAAGAAAAAAAAAGAATTAATTAAATCGTTATCACAACATGCTAAAGATGTAGGTTCTACTGAGGTTCAAATTGGAATCTTAAATGATAAAATTAACAATTTAACATTACACTTTAAAAAATTTAAAAAAGATAAGCACTCTAAACTTGGATTAACAAAATCTGTTAATAGGAGAAAAAAACTTTTAACTTATCTTAAGAAAAAAAATCTTGACTCTTATACTAAAATTTTAGGTCAATTAAACCTGAGAAAATAAAATGTTTAAAATTCACAAAGAAGAAATAAAAATAAATGACAAAAAGATAACTTTAGAAACAGGTAAAATTGCAAGACAGGCAGATGGTGCAATAATAGCTTCATGTGGAGAAACTGTTGTCATAGCCACAGTTGTTGGAGCTAAGAAAGTTGCAGAGGGTCAAGACTATTTTCCTTTATCGGTAAATTACCAAGAAAAATATTATGCAGCTGGAAAAATCCCGGGTGGTTATTTTAAAAGAGAGGCTAGACCTACAGAGGCAGAGACTTTGATATCTAGACTTATAGATAGACCAATAAGACCTTTATTTCCATCTGGTTTCATGAATGAGGTGCAGTTGTTACCAACTGTTTTATCTTATGATGGAGATAATCAGCCAGACGTTTTGTCAATCATTGCTTCATCAGCTGCACTAGCAATCTCAGGATTACCTTTTCAAGGCCCAATCGCTGCAAGTAGAGTAGGATATAAGGAGGGAAAATTTTTACTCAATCCTTCTCAGGAACAACTCAAAACTTCTGAATTAGATTTAGTTGTAGCTGGAACTAAAGATGCAGTTCTGATGGTGGAGTCAGAGACTTCAGGATTGTCGGAAAAAGTAATGCTAGATGCAGTAAAATTTGGCCATGAAAACTTTTTACCGATAATTGATACAATAGAAAAATTAGTTAAAAAAGCAGGTAAACCTAAATGGGAAATCAAAGAAGTGAATCTCTCAGAAGTTAAAAAGAAAATATCAGAAAAATTTGAAAAAGATTTAAGATCAGCTTTTAAAGAGGTTGATAAAAAGAAAAGATCGACCTCAATTTCAGAGATCGACTCTAAATGCAAGGAAATGTTTTTTGAAGATACAAACGTAACAGAAAATCAAGCAATGAGCCAATTAAAATCTATAGAAAAAGATATTGTGAGGACAGCTATTTTAAAAGATAAAAAAAGAATTGACGGCAGAGGTTTAGCTGACGTGAGAAAAATTCAATGTGAGGTAGGCTTATTGCCAAGAACACATGGTTCAGCTTTATTTACAAGAGGAGAAACTCAAGCATTAGTGACAACGACTTTAGGAATGTCAGATGACGAACAAAGATTAGAAAGTCTCGATGGAATGCAAAGATCCGGATTCATGTTACACTATAATTTTCCACCATTTTCTGTAGGAGAGTGTGGCAGGATAGGAACTGGTAGGAGAGAAATAGGACATGGAAAATTAGCTTGGAGAGCAATAAAATCTTCTTTACCTTTAAAAGAAAATTTTCCTTACACAATTAGAGTTGTTTCTGAGATCACTGAGTCCAACGGCTCCTCATCTATGGCAACAGTTTGTGGCACCTCATTGGCTTTAATGGATGCTGGAGTTCCAATAAAAGATCCTGTTGCAGGTATTGCTATGGGCTTAATAAAAGAGGGAGAAAAATTTTCAGTTTTGTCGGATATCTTAGGCGACGAAGATCACCTCGGTGACATGGATTTTAAAGTTGCTGGGACTAAAGATGGTATAACTTCTCTACAGATGGATATAAAAATAACTGGAATTACATTTGAAATCATGGAAAAGGCACTTGAACAAGCTAAAGCAGGAAGAGAACACATTCTTAAGGAGATGAACAAATCTTTACAATCTTCTAGAAAAGAACTTTCAANACATACACCAAAAATGGAAACACTCAAAGTCGACAAGAAAGATATAGCAACTGTTATAGGAAAAGGCGGAGCAACAATTAGAGAAATAGTTGAAAACTCTGGCGCAAAAGTTGATGTGAAAGATACAGGCGAAGTTACTGTAGCTGCACCAGATGAAGAGTCTAGAAACAAAGCAATAGATTTTATCAAAGCTTTAGTTGCTAAGCCAGAAATGGGAAAAATTTATAAAGGTAAAGTTGTAAAAATTATGGAATTTGGTGCATTTGTAAATTTTCTTGGAAAACAAGATGGTTTAGTCCACATCTCTGAACTTGCCGATAAAAGAGTAGCAAAAGTTGGCGATGTAGTAAAAGAAGGTGATGAGGTTTCAGTAAAAGTTGTTGGTTTTGATAGAGGAAAAGTGAAACTTTCAATGAAGCAAGCTAGTGCTTAAGTTATATTTTTGGGATCCGGCATACCTACTTTATTATATCCTGCATCAACATAATGAATTTCCCCAGTGACACCACGCGCAAGATCACTTAATAAATATAGCGCAGAGTTTCCTACATCATGAATGTCAACGTTCCTTTTTAAAAAGGAATGATCCTCATTCCACTTATATAAAAATTTAGCATCCCCTATAGCTGAAGCTGCTAAAGTTTTAATAGGTCCCGCACTTATNGCNTTNACTCTNATNNNTTTNGNNCCTANATCTCTNGCNANATANTTNACACTTGNNTCNANNGCNGANTTACANACNCCCATNACNTTATAATTNGGAATNGCNTTAGNTGACTCATAAGTNAAAGTNAGNANACTNCCNCCCTCTTTCATAATTTTGGAAGCTTCTTTTGAAACTTCAGTGAAAGAGAAACATGAAATTAGCATGCTTCTTAAAAAGTTATCTCTTGTTGTATTTAAATACTCACCTGATAATTCAGATTTATCTGAAAACGCAACCGCATGTACAACAAAATCAATTTGACCCCACTTCTCTTTAATATCAGTAAAAAGTTTTGTCACATCTTCTTTTTTTTCTACATCACAACTAAAAGTAATTTTGGAACTCAATTTTTCAGCTAAAGGCACAACTCTTTTTTTTAGCGCGTCACCTAAATATGTAAAAGCTAACTCTGCACCTGCTTCCGCAAGTTTTTGAGATATGCCCCAAGCTATCGAACGTTCGTTTGCAACGCCCATAATTAAACCTTTTTTCCCTTGCATTAAGTTCATTATTTTACCTTCTCAAATAATAGAGTAGCATTTGTTCCACCAAAACCAAAACTATTAGACATTACGGAATTCAAGTTTACATTCTTTTCAACTTTTGTAACTATAGGATATTTCTTTGCCTCCTCGTCCATATCAGTAATATTTGCAGACGCAGCAATGAAATTATTTTTCATCATTATTAAACTATAAATAGCCTCATGAGCCGATGTAGCTCCTAGAGAATGACCTGCAAGAGATTTCGTTGAGCTGATTTTTGGCTTGTAGTCATTAAATACCTCTCCCACAGCTCTCAATTCAGTTATATCTCCGACCGGTGTAGAAGTTCCGTGTGTATTAATATAATCGACTTTATTTTTTGAATTTTTTAACGCCATCTTCATGCATCTTGTTGCTCCTTCCCCAGAGGGAGCAACCATGTCGTAGCCATCTGACGTGGCGCCGTACCCTGTTAACTCTGCATATATTTTAGCTCCTCTTGATTTTGCATGTTCAAATTCCTCTAAAACTAAAACACCACCACCTCCTGATATAACAAAACCATCTCGAGTTTTGTCATAAGGTCTAGAAGCTTTTTCTGGAGTGTCATTATATTTTGATGATAAGGCTGTCATTGCGTCAAACATAGCTGTCATAGCAAAATGTACCTCATCACTTCCACCTGCAAAAATAATTTTTTGTTTTCCTAATTGAATTAATTCCATTGCATTCCCAATACAGTGTCCACTAGTTGCGCATGCTGAACTAATTGTATAATTTACACCTTTTATTTTAAAAGGAACGGCTAATGTTGCCGAGGCAGTGCTAGACATAGTTCTTGGCACTACGAAAGGTCCCATTCTTTTCGGACTTTTTTCTCTAGTTTTATCCGCAGCTAAAATAACATTTTCTATCGAAGGCCCACCAGACCCCATTATCATTCCAGTAGAAATATTACTTACATCTTTTTCATTTAAACCACAGTCTTTTACAGCTTCATTCATAGCAATATAATTATAAGCTGATCCTGGACCCATAAATCTTATAAACTTTCTATCTACATGTTCGTCTAGTTTAATATTTGGTTTACCGTGTACGTGACTTTTCAAATTGTACTCTTTATACTCTTCTGAAAAAGTTATCCCAGATTTTGTATTTATAAGGGATGTATAAACTTCTTCCTGATTGTTTCCTAAACAAGAAACTATACCTATTCCAGTCACTACAACTCTTTTCATGATTTAAATAAACCCACTTTTAAATTTTCTGCGCGGTAAATTATTTTACCATCTGCACTTAATATACCATTAGCTAAACCAACAGCTGTTCCCTCTTTTTTTAAAATTCTTTTCACATTTATTTCATAGGTAGCTATTTTAACATTTTTTAAAACTTCACCAGTAAATTTTACAGAATTTACTCCCAAAGCTCTACCTTTACCTGGTTCACCTATCCACCCTAAATAAAAACCAACTAATTGCCACATAGCGTCTAGGCCCAGGCATCCTGGCATCACAGGGTCTTCATGAAAGTGACAAGCAAAAAACCACAGGTTATCTTTAATATCCAGTTCGGCTTTAATATACCCCTTTTTAAATTCGCCTAAATCTTTCTTAATTTCTGTAATTCTATCAAACATTAACATTGGAGGAAGCGGAAGTTTTGCATTACCCTCACCAAACAATTTTCCCTCGCCACACGAAATTAAGTCTTCATAGCTGTAGCTGTTTTTTTGCATTATTTAAAAATAGTTTTACTTGATTTAGCAAAAGTTTCATATATATTTGTTTTTAGAATGATTATAAACTGAATAAAAACACTAATAAATATGAAAAAAATCGATATTTTAAAAAGATTAAGATCATCAGGTTTAAGACCAACAAAACAAAGAGTTGAGATAGCCAAGCTATTATTTGAAAGAGAAAAAACATTTCATTTTACAGTAGAAAGCCTAAGTAAACTTTTAGCAAAGAGAACAACTTCTAAATTCGCTTTGGCCACTGTTTACAATACTGTTCATTCTTTTGAAGCCGCTGGTCATTTAAGCAAAGTGGAAGTGAGAGGAAAAAAAACCTATTTTGACACTAACGTTTCAAATCATCATCACTTTTATGACAGCGATAGCTCAGAATTAATTGACATAGATGCAAATGACATAGTTATTCAAAAAATTCCAAAAGCACCAAATGGTAAAAAAATTAAAAACGTAGAGGTATTTATAAATTTGAAAAATTGACAGTTTGTCGCTTGTTTTTCATTTTAGAATTATTATAAACTAGAAATTAGATATGAGTGTTGAATATAAAAAAGATACTAACGGAAAATGTCCAGTAATGCATGGTGGCGTTACAAAATCAGGTGAGTCAAATACTGCAAGGCTCTGGCCTAACAGTATTAATCTTGATATTTTACATCAACACGATACAAAAACAAATCCTCTTCCAGGATTTAATTACAGAAAAGAAGTTAAAAAATTAAATTTCAAGGCTTTAAAAAAAGATCTGCTTAAATTAATGACAGATAGCCAAGAATGGTGGCCAGCTGATTTAGGAACTTATAGCGGCCTCATGGTTAGATTAACTTGGCACCAAGTCGGAACTTATAGAGAGTTTGACGGCCGACCTAATGTTGGGTCACATAGATTTTCGCCACAAGACTCTTGGCCAGACAATACAAATCTAGATAAAGCTAGACGTTTATTATGGCCAATTAAAAAAAAATATGGAAATAGATTAAGCTGGTCGGACCTAATGGTCTTGGCTGGAACCATGGCTTATGAACATTCTGGCTTTAAGACTTTTGGTTTTTCATTTGGCAGAGAGGACATATGGGAACCTGAAAAGGATGTTTATTGGGGTAAAGAAACAGTTCCATTAGCAGTTAATAGATATGGAGATCCCCAAGATCGATCTTCTTTAGAGGCTCCGTTAGCGGCGTCTCATTTTCAATTGGTTTATGTAAATCCGCAAGGTGTAGAGGGTAAACCTGATCCAATTAGAACAGCAATGGATGTCCGTGAAACGTTTGGTCGAATGGGAATGAACGATGTGGAAACCGCAGCACTTACAGTAGGTGGGCATTCTATTGGAAGAGCGCATGGTAATGGCAATCCAGACAATTTAGGACCTGAGCCTGCAGGCGCTGACATTCACGAGCAAGGATTTGGGTGGAATCAGAAAAACGGAACAGGCGCAAACCAAATAACTTCAGGCCTCGAAGGGGCTTGGACAACTAATCCTGACAAGTGGGACCATCAATACTTAGATCTTTTACTAAACTATGAGTGGGAGAGTAAAAAAAGTCCAGCAGGTGCTTGGCAGTGGGAACCGATTAATCTTGAGGAAGAAAAAAAACCGGTTGATTTAGGAGACCCAAATAAAAAAGCAAGATTAATGTTTACTGACGCGGATATGGCGATGGCGATGGATCCTGCATATAGAAAAATCTCAGAAAAATTTTATAAAGATCCAAAGTTTTTTGAGGACTCTTTTGCGCGAGCCTGGTTTAAGTTAACGCATAGAACAATGGGAAATAAGGAAAATTATATTGGTCCCTGGGCACCAAAAGAGGACCTTAGTTGGCAAGGCAACATTGCTCCAGCGAAAAAGAAATACAGTGTAGAAAAAGTTAAAAGAATGATTTTAGCATCTAAATTAAATAATAGTGATTTAATTGTGACTGCTTGGGATAGCGCTAGAACGTATAGAAGAACTGATAAAAGAGGTGGGGCTAATGGTGCGAGAATACGACTATCTCCTATGAATAGTTGGGAGGCTAATGAGCCTAAAAAACTTAATAAAGTTTTAAAATTACTTGAAAATATTGCTAAAAAAACCGGAGCAACAATCGCCGATACAATCGTTCTCGCAGGTTGCGTTGGTCTCGAGAATGCAATTAAAAAAGCTGGCTCCAAAGTCAAAGTTCCGTTTGTCCCCGGAAGAGGAGATGCATCACAAAATCAAACAGAAATCAAAAGTTTCAAGTGGTTGGAACCTATGCACGATGGATTTAGAAATTTTGTAAAGGCTGATTATTCCGTAATGCCGGAAGAGCTATTACTTGAGCGCGCTTCTCTAATGGGCTTAACTGCAAAAGAAATGACTTGTCTTTTGGGAGGTATGCGAGTTTTAGGAACTAACCATTCCTCTGCAAAAGATAAAGGTATTTTGACACATAATGTCGGAGCATTGACAAATGATTTCTTTGTAAATTTGATGGATATGAAATACATTTGGAAGCCAACAGGTAAAAATTCTTATGATATAATTGATCGTAAAACAAATAAAGTTAAATTTACAGCATCAAGAGCTGATTTAGTTTTAGGCTCTAATTCAATACTTCGATCTTATGCCGAAGTTTATGCCCAAGATGATAATAAAGAAAAATTTATAAAAGACTTCGTTGAAGTTTGGACAAAAATTATGAATGCAGATAGACCGAATATAAAAAAGCTTAACTAATATAAAAAATATAAACAAAATGGAAAATGTAAGAGCATCAAATAGTAAATCATCTAGTGATTTTTATCACGTTCCAAATCTTAAATTTGATATTGAAAAACTGAGATTGGATTTAGAAAAAATTTTAAAGGAAAAAAAATTTAATTCATTAGGTATAAAAAGTTTTGGTGCAATTCCTTTAAACCATATACCAGGAGATGAAGCTTCAACCAAAGGTCATAATGTTAGAGGAACTTACTGGACAATACCTGATGAGACAGGCAAAGAAGCAATGAGAGATAAACCAATCGACGAGTCAAAATACACAGAATTACTTCCTGAATTTAAAGGAACTTATTTTGAGGAAGTTTTTAATACTTTAAAAGAAAACTTTAAGTTAGGCAGAATTAGAATTTTATTAAAGGAGCCCAGATCAACACTCAGTTGGCATAGAGACCCTGAGCCAAGACTTCATATTCCGATAATTACAAATAAAGGCTGCCGGATGGTAATCGAAGAAGTGAGCAAACATATGCCTGCAGATGGAACAGTAACAATAACGAACAACACTAAATACCACAATTTTTTTAATGGCGGTGAGCAAAACAGAATACATCTAGTAGCTTGCGTGCTTGAAAACCCTTTTACAAAATGACAGAATTTACTCAAGGAATTTTCTCAGCTACAAAAAATATTTATTCAAGTAATAAAGGTTCTATATTAAGAACAATAATTTATACTATAGGTCACTTTGCTATTGCTATAACTGTTTTAGTGTTAGTTGCTGATGTATCTTTTATAATTGCTCTTACAGACGCTATTGTTGAACCATTAGCTAATTCAGTGTGGTATTTCATACTTGATAAAATCTGGACTTCGAAATACAAAAAATAATTAGTTTATTCTTCCCCAAAGACTTTCCTTTTTCATCCATCCACTTAGGCCATCGATTTTTATTTTACACCAATTATTTTTACATTTTTTAATCAAACATAATTTACCTTTTTCAAGTCTTGCGACAGGTTTTGAAAACATAGTTGGTCTGCTAAATAATATTGACAAGTCATCTATATTAATCGCTGCCTTTTTCTTTGAAAGCTGGGAAATATGTATCCAGCCAGAATTATTTTCATGATCTCTAATTTTTCTAAAATTGTCTGATTTTTCTTGTATCAATACAGGTAAAAACTTTTTTTTGTAAAAAATCTTTATTGGATAATCAAATGACGGGCCCTGTCTTAAATTTACTTTATCATTCCTTAAAGTTAAAAAATATTCTTTTTCAAATGCAACTAGATTATTGAATGAGAAAAAAAAGAGTATAAAAAAAAATCTCATCAACATTTATTTTTACATCCTGGATTTTTTTTTATTATTATTTCCCTCAAAGAATTCTTTAAAGAGTCAAAAGCAAGCATCTTACCTGATAGATCAGGTTTAAGGTTTAGAATAGTTTTAACTACTTCATTAGCCTGGAAAACTCCAATAATTCCAGCTACCGGCGAGGATAGGCCGTCTTCAGAACAATTATTATTTAAAATTGGAGGCAAGGGCATAAAACATCTAAAGCACGAAGAGTTTGATTTGAAATTAAATTTAAAAATTTGTCCATTAAATTTGTTAATTGCACCTGATATTAAAATTTTTTTCATACGTTTACTGTAATCATTTATAAGAAGTCTAGAGTTAAAATTATCTGTACTATCACATATAATATCAAATTTTTTAAAAATAGTTTTTATATTTTTGATATCAAGTTTTTTTTTAAAAATAGTTAATTTTATTTTTTTATTAATGTATTTAATTTTTTTATAAGCCTGGGAAACTTTATATTTTCCTATATCTTTTTCAGAAAAAAGAATTTGTCTGCTTAAATTTGATAGTTCAATTTTGTCGTAATCTATTATTCCAATATTTTCTACTCCAAGACTAGTAAGATATAGTAATAAAGGACAACCTAAACCCCCTAATCCTATAATTAATACTTTTGATTTCTTTATTTTTTTTTGACCAGAAAAACCAATCTCTTTTAAGATAATCTGTTTCTCATATTTTCTAAAATATTCGTTAAGACCGCTCATTTGACACCAGTTGATCCAAAACCAGCCTCTCCTCTATCAGTCTCATCTAAATATTCTACTTCTGACATCTCTGCTTTTACTACAGGACAAAGCACCATTTGAGCAATTCTCAATCCATTTTCTACTTTAAAATTATTTTTTCCATGATTAAATAGTATTACTTTTATTTCACCTCTATAATCACTATCAATAGTCCCTGGAGTATTTAGGACGCTAACATCATTTTTTGCCGCTAAGCCAGATCTAGGTCTAATTTGTATTTCGTAACCTTCTGGTATTTTTAACTTGATTCCAGTTGGAATAAGTTTTTTCTCAGATGGACCTATAAGGATTTCATTATTTATAAATGCCGAAATATCCATCCCAGAAGACCCAGAAGTTTCGTACTTTGGTATCTGTACTTTTGAGGAAATTCTTTTAATTAAGATTTTTATCATTAACTAACAGTTTATTTATTATAGTTTCTGTAATCAATGTTGCTATATAACTTTTTTTATTTTTTTTTATCTTTGTTTTGTTGCCTAATTTGTCAAAAATTATTACTTCATTATAGTCGCTATTGAATCCAATATCCTTATTAGCAATGTTATTTGCAACAATGTAGTCACAGTGCTTATCTTTTAATTTTTTCATTGAGTTTTTAATAAGATTGTCAGTTTCAGCTGAAAAACCAACTACAAACCTGGGCCTATTTTTATTTGTTTTACTTATAAAATCTAAAATATCGATATTTTTTTCAAATTTAATATTCTCTAATTTACCGGAGTTTTTTTTTAATTTTTTTTTTTCTTTAAAACTTGGCTTTATATCTGAAACCGCAGCAGTGCAAACAGCTATATCAACAGGTAACTGATTTTTCACATTTTCTAACATTTGATCACCAGATGTAACTTTGATCAAATTGACTTTTCTGTCGGGAATTAAATTTGAAGGACCTAATATTAACGTTGTATCAAGTCCAAGCCTTGAGAAAGAATTTGCAATTTCCACGCCTTGTTTTCCACTCGACTCATTAGAAATAAATCTAACGGCATCTAAATACTCTCTGGTAGGACCAGCGGTAATAAGCGCCTTAAGTTTTTTTCCTCTGACTAAATTTTTATTCAAAAAATACTCTTTCACTTGCTTATATATTTGTCTTGGACTTGACATTTTACCGTCTCCATACTCTCCACAAGCCATCTCACCTTTGACAGGACCAATAAATTTATAACCATAGCCTTTAAGATTTTTTACATTTGATTGTGTTGCACTGTGTGTCCACATTCTCACATTCATAGCTGGAACAAGGAAAATATCTTTGTTTGACGCAAGTATTAGCGTAGACGCCAGATCGTCGGCTCTTCCAGTGCTAAGTTTATTGATGAAATTAGCAGTAGCAGGAACAACAAGAATAATATCAGCCCATCTTGATAAGGATATATGATCTATTTCAGTTTCGTTGCTAATATCAAAAAGGCCCTCAAAAGGTTTGCTGCCTGTTAAGCTTGCTAAAGAAAGCGGGGTGACAAATTTTTTTCCTCCTTTAGATAAAACAGTTTTAATTTCAAAATGGTTTTTTTTTAAAATTCTTACTAAATCTAGACATTTGTATGCTGATATACCGCCACCGATGATAATCAATGCTTTATTTTTTTTGGTCATTTATAATTAAAATACTAATAATATTATAATTACAACACCTAAAACTGAAATAATTATATTATTTTGAAAGGACCGTATTTTCATCTCTTCTAATTGTAATCCCTTACTTCCTGAATTAGTAAGGTTCAATTTACCCTCTGCTATAAGCTGCAAAGCATAGTTTGCTTTGTCTATAAATTTTGGAAAATCAGGAATTCTGCTTATTATCTCTTCAGAGGTTTTAATAGCATTATTAAATGTGTTTTTGGGACTTTTATAATCTTTAATCCATTGCTCTAGTATTGGTTTTGAA
Source organism: Candidatus Pelagibacter sp. (assembly GCA_002692325.1). The sequence continues at coordinate 28,467 of NZJU01000032.1, read as the reverse complement.
ACATTCCAAATATTAGTCTCAGGATCAAGTTTTCTTGCGACTCCCTCAACCACCACCATATTTTTTTGCAATAATAGTAATTGTGTTTGAGTAGCCATATTGAATTTTTCTGTTATTTCAAAAAGTTGAGCGAGTAAATTACCGCCTGATATATCTTTGATTGACTGACCAAATATTGGCTCACCAACAGAGCGAAGGGCTTGAGCAAACTCTTCTTTAGAAGCAGAACTTGGAACAAGGCCTGCTTTAAAATGCACCTCTGCTACTTTGTTGTAGTCTCTTTGTATGAAACCATAAAGTATTTCTGCTAGATAACCTCTATTGTCTTTGTCTAGTCTACCCATAATCCCAAAATCTACTGGAACTATATCTCCATTTTTATCTACAAATAAATTGCCTTGATGCATATCACCGTGAAAAAAGCCGTCTCTAACCGCTTGTCTTAAAAAGTGTTGAATTAAATTTTTAGATAACTCTTTAAGGTTTGCTCCAGCTTCTTTAATTTTACTTAATTCTCTTATCGAGACACCATCTACTTTATCAAGAGTAAGTATTTTTTTTGATGTATAAGGCCAGTAAATTTTTGGCACTTTAAAACCTTTGTCATTTTTTGTGTTTTCATAGAGTTCATTTGCAGCAGCAGCTTCAAATCTTAAATCCATCTCAATGTTCGTAATCTCTCTTAAAAGATGAACAACCTCAATAAGCTTTAATCTTTTTGTTTTTGATACAGTTTTTTCAATAATATAAGCAAGTAACATTAAAGCATCGAGCTCTCTATTAAAAATTTTTTCAATGTCGGGTCTTAATATTTTTATAGCAACATTTTTAGACTCACCGTTAATTTTTATTTCTGCTAAATGTACTTGTGCTATAGAGGCCGCAGCTATTGGATCACTAAAATTTACAATATTATCAAAATTATTTTTCCCCACCTCACTTTGAAGAATTTCTCTGGCCTTTTGAGTATTAAATGGAGGCAACTTATCTTGTAACTTTTCAAGATCATTTGCAATTTCAGCGCCAATGATGTCTGGTCTGGTAGCCAAAAACTGCCCAAGTTTAATAAATGTTGTTCCCATTTGCTCAAAAGCATCGCATAATTTTTGCCCTGATGTTTTGTTTACTTCTTGAAATTTCTTCTTGGAACCAAAATTGACGAAGTCAAAAAAAATTTTAAAAACAATTGGTAATTTGTAAATGTCATTAATAGTATCTAATGCCCCAGTGGAACCAAGTTTTCTCGCAATTTTTAATAACTGTACTAATCGATTAATCATATCCCTCATATTTTCCAAGCTCTATGAATTGCAGCAACCCCGTTTAATAGATTTCTATATTCTACATTATTAAAACCGGCCTCTTTAATAAATATTGATAGCTCAGTTTGACTACAAAAATCCTCAATACTTTCAATTAAATATTTATAAGGATTTGCGTCACCAACTACTAATTTTCCTATACTAGGAAGTAGTTTTGAGTACCCTTTGTAAATAGTATTTAAAGGCTCATTTTCAATTTTTGAAAATTCAAGACAGAAGAATTTCCCGCCAGGTTTTAAAACTCTAAAAGCCTCTAACAAAGTCCTTTTTAAGTCATAAGTATTTCTTAATCCAAAACTTATTGTATAGACATCAAAAGTATTATCCTTAAAAGGAAGTTTTTCTGCATAATTATTGTACCACTTAATATTATTAAATGATCTAAGCCTTTTTTTTCCATTATCCAACATCTTCTTATTTGGCTCCACACAACTTATTAGGCATTTATCATTTAATTTTTTAGAAATCAGTCTAGCAACGTCACCAGTGCCAGACGCAACATCAACTAAATAATCATTTTTATTTGGCGACATCCAGTCAATAAGATTTTTTTTCCACTTTCTATGCACGCCAAAGGACATGATGTCATTCATTATGTCATATCTTTTACTAACTGTGTCAAATACCTTATTGACTAACTTTGTTTTTTTTTGATTAATAACCATAATAAATTATATGCCAGAATTACCTGAAGTTGAAGTTGTTAAAAAGTCACTAGTTAAAAGAATTTTAAGAAAGAAAATAAAAAAAATAAGGATTAATAACTCAAGTCTTAGATATAAAGTCAATATCAAAAAAATAAATCTTTTAATTAACAAAAAAATATTAAATATATCCCGTAAATCAAAATATATAATTATAAATTTTGAAAACAGTTATAGTTTAATAATCCATCTTGGAATGACTGGACGTTTTTATTTTCAAGACAAAAATTTTCTTCAAAAAACAAGTTTTTATTTTAATCTTAATGATAACAACAATATCCATGATCATATAATATTTAGCATAAGCAATTCTCTTAAACTTATCTATAATGATATTAGAAGATTTGGATTTTTAATTGTAAAAAAAACAAGTTTTTTAGAGCAAATTAAATGCTTGAAAAATCTAGGTCCAGAACCTCTTTCAAAAGATTTTAATGTAAGTTCTTTTAGAATTATTAAAAGAAATAGTATTGTCATTAAAAATTTACTTATGAATCAATCTTTTGTTTCTGGTTTAGGAAATATCTATGTTAATGAAATTCTTTTCAAAAGTAAGATTCATCCAGAGAAACCTATAAAAGAATTAGGAATTAAAGAATTAAAAAAAATTGTGAAAAACACAAAATATTTATTACGGAAGGCAATAACTCTTGGGGGTTCTTCAATAAGGAACTTTAAAAATACAGGCGGCAGAACTGGCAAGTTTCAAGATAATTTCAAAGTTTACGGTCGAGAAGGCAAGTTGTGTAAAACCTACAATTGTAAATTCAAGATATTAAGAGTTATGACTAATAATAGATCTAGTTTTTATTGTCCTTCCTGTCAAAAAGAGCATTGACGCTAAAAAGATGACGATATATATACTTTTGTTTCATGCCAAATACAAAATCTGCAATCAGAAGAGTTAAAAGAGTAAAAAAACAAACTGCTGTTAATCGTACCAGGAAGGGTAAATACAAATCTGCTCTAAAATCTATGGAAAAACTTCTCAAGGAGGGTGATAAAGTTAAAATTAAAAAATACTTTCCAAAATTTCAATCAATTCTAATGCAGGTTGCTAAAACAGGAATAATAAATAAAAAAACCGTATCTAGAAAAATCTCAAGAGTTTCAAAAAAAATTTAAAACTCACGATCGAACACTTCAAGGTTGATTAACATTTCAATTTGGTTCCCCAATAAAACTTTCTCTACATTTAGAATTTAAATTTTAATTCTATCAGTGCGTTAACTCTACAACCCAAAACGAATTATTTTTTTTAATTTATAAATATTTATTGCAAATTATTTATTTTTCTAGTTAAAGTAATTCTCAAATTAATTTAACAATATGGAAAAAAGTTCACCAAAAATTCAAAAAATATTTTATTCAGAGGAAGAAAGTATTTTGAACTGGGCTGAGGTCCAAACTTCGCTTGAGAAAAGTTTTGGTAAAGAAATATATAATAGTTGGCTTAAAAATCTTTCACTTGTCAAAGAGTATAACGATCACATTATTTTGGGTGCTCCAACAAGATTTTTTAGAGATTGGATAGTTTCAAGATATTTAGATAAAGTTTTAGAGCATGTTAAAAACTATAAGCAAAGTCTTACTCGAATAGAATTTAAAATTTTAGAAGACACTAAATCATATTTAGATGGGAAAAATGCTAAGATTGATATTGCCCAAATAACCGAGATCAAAGACTCAGTGCTTAATTATAATAGACTTAACCCCAATTTAAGCTTTGAAAATTTTATAAAAGGATCAAGTAATGAGATTGCATTATCCTATGCAAAAAAAGTTTGTGAACATCTAACAAGATATAATCCTCTTTATCTATATGGTGGAGTTGGTTTAGGTAAAACCCATCTTTTAAATGCTATTGGTCTTGAGCTACAGAGTGATAATAATATTATGTTTATCTCAGCTGAAAGATTTATGTATCATTTTATAAAATCAATTAAAAAAAACGACATGGTTAATTTTAAAGATTTTTTTAGAAAATCTTCTGTATTCATCATAGACGATATACAGTTTATGAGAGGTAAAGAAAGTCTTCAGGAAGAATTTTTTCATACCTTTAACAGTTTGATAGAAAAAGGATCACAGATTGTTATCTCTGCAGATAGACCACCTTTAAAGCTAGATAGAATGCAGGAGCGAATAAAATCTAGATTTTTAGGAGGACTGATAGTCGATATAGATACTCCTGATATTGAATTAAAGTCCAAAATTATTGATCATAGAATAGAAGCAACTCAGAATCAGTTTAGTGAAAGTTTTAGAATTAGTGAGGATGTTAAAAGCTTTCTAGCCAGAGAAAGCAAAACCAATATAAGAGAATTAATTGGGGTACTTAATAGGGTCATAGCTTTTAGTCGGGTTCATGGGAAAGTATTGAACGCCTTAGATTGTAAAAATATTTTAAAAGATGTTTTCAATCAATCAAAGATCGTGACTGTAGATAAAATTCAAAATGTAGTTTCAGGATATTTTAACATTACCTTAAATGAGATGCTTTCTCAGAGGAGATCTCGACCTTTAGCCCGCCCAAGACAAATAGCTATGTTTTTAGCAAAAAAACTTACGACAAGATCGCTTCCTGAAATAGGAAGAAGGTTTGCAAACAGAGATCACACGACTGTAATTCATGCTGTAAAAACTATATCCAGGTTATCCGAAAAAGATGAAGAAATGAAAAAAGACATTTCTCAAATTAAAAATATGTTGTTAGAAGAATAGAAATGCATTTTTCTATAAATAGGGATAAACTGTTACACTCTTTAAGCTATACTCAGGGCATAGTAGAGAAAAAAAATACCTTGCCAATCCTTTCAAATGTATTAATTAATGCAAAAAATGATATTTTAACTTTAGTTGCAACCGACTTAGATATTTTTTTCTACGAAGAAATAAAAGATGTTAAGATTACTTCCGAGGGAAGTACAACAACTTCAGCAAATGTATTATATGATATTTTAAGAAAAATTTCATCAAAAGCAGAGTTAAATTTTGAGCAGAAATCTCAGAATAAACTTAGCTTGACTGCAGATAATTCTGATTTTAACTTATTGTGCTTACCCTCAGAAAATTTCCCGGTTCTACCTAAAGATGAAACAAATGAAGAAATAAAGTTGGAGTCAACAAATTTACTCTCTCTTATTAATAAGGTTAAAATTTCTATATCAAATGATGATACTAGACATTATCTAAACGGAATATATTTTCATATAACTGGAGCGGGAGAAAAAAATTATTTAACAGGAGTAGCTACTGACAGCCATCGTCTTTCTTCCTCGAGCTTAGAGATTCCCTCTCTTAGTAATAATATATCCTTCATTTTACCAAAAAAAACAGTATTTCAGTTATCGAATTTACTTAGTGATATAAAAAGTGAGGTTAAATTTAAAATAGGTGAAAACAAGATAGAATTTCTTACCGACAACAAAAAAATAATATCAAAAGTAATTGATGGAAAATTTCCTGATTATAAAAAAGTTGTTCCCTCAAACAACAACAAAAAGCTAGTAGTCAATTGTAAAGATTTTATTGACTCTGTAGAAAGAGTTACAACAGTATCTCTGGATAGAAAGGAGGGGATAAAACTTGAATTACTTGAAGATCAAATAAAACTTTCAGTTTCAAGCACTAGTTCTGGTGATGGCAATGAATTGTTAAAGTCTAATTATAAAGATAAGAGTTTTGTTATAAGTTTCAACTCTAAATATCTCATTGATATTGCATCTGTTATAGAAAATCAGAATATAGAATTTTTATTAAATGACGGCATTTCACCCGTTCTTATTACTGATCAGTCTGATAAAGATAGCTTTTATGTCGTAATGCCAATGAAAATTTAAAAATATTTTTTCATATTAATAATCCCCTAAAACCGTTGATATAGCGTGTTTTTTCGAGTTTAAAAAGTATGTCGATTTTATATTGTCTAAAAAAAATGTTAATATAATAAGTTCAAAAATTATATAATGTCTAAAAAACAATCAATAAATTCAAAAGATAATTACAGTGCTGAGTCAATTAAAGTTCTTAAGGGTCTTGAGGCAGTAAGAAAAAGACCGGGAATGTACATCGGAGATACTGATGATGGTTCAGGACTTCATCATATGGTTTTTGAAGTTGTAGATAATTCGATCGATGAAGCTCTAGCTGGATTCTGTAAGAATATAAATATTACTATAAATTCAAATAATTCTATTACTGTTGAGGATGACGGAAGGGGAATTCCTATAGATATTCATAAAGCAGAAAGGGTTTCTGCAGCAGAGGTTATTATGACACAATTACACGCTGGTGGAAAATTTGATCATGACTCATATAAAGTCTCAGGAGGACTACATGGAGTAGGTGTGTCAGTCGTAAATGCCTTATCTGAAAAATTGGAACTCACGATATATAGAGATAATAAAGAGCACTTCGTATCCTTTAATAACGGGGTGACCCAGAAACCTTTAAAAAGTAAAGGAAGTACAAAAAAAAGAGGAACCAAGATAACTTTTCTTCCATCTAATCAAATATTTTCTTCAGTAAAATTTAATTCATCAATTTTGCAAAAACGAATGAGAGAGCTTGCTTTTTTGAATAAAGGAATATGTATCTTACTTTCCGATGAAACCACATCAAAAAGAAAAGAGTATAAATTTAATTACAATGGAGGAATCATCGAATTTATTAAACACATTAATCAAAAAAAACCAATTTTGGTAAACAAAAATGAAAAAGAAGTCTTTAAGAAACCAGTGTATGTCTCAGGAGAAAAAAATAACATTTTAGTCGAGTGTGCTTTTGAGTGGAACGCTGGATACTCTGAAGAAGTTTTAGCTTTCACTAATAACATAAACCAAAAAGATGGAGGTACGCATTTGTTAGGTTTTAGAAGTGCACTTACAAGAATTATAAACAAATATTCATCTTCTAATAATAAAAAAAATAAAATGCAGTTGTCAGGAGAAGATATAAAAGAAGGCTTAGCGATCGTACTATCTGTAAAAATGCCAGATCCGAAATTTTCATCTCAAACTAAGGACAAATTAGTATCCTCAGAGGTTAGATTAATTGTAGAGAGCATTATTAATGAAAAGGTATCTACGTGGTTTGACCAAAACCCGGCTATTATTAGAGCTGTATTAGAAAAAATAACACAAGCTGCAATTGCCCGTGATGTGGCTCGAAAAGCAAGAGACAATGTACGAAGAAAAGGCGCATTTGAGCTTACAGGGTTGCCAGGCAAACTAGCGGACTGCCAAATATCTAAAAAAGAGGGTACTGAGCTTTTTATTGTTGAGGGAGACTCAGCGGGTGGATCAGCCAAACAAGGAAGAAATAGAGAGTTTCAAGCTGTTTTACCACTTAGAGGCAAGATTTTAAATACGTTTGTTAGTAACAATGGAAGAAAAGTTAAAAATGAGGGAGAACATTTTAACAAGATACTTTCAAAAATGATGTCATCAAGTGAGATAGTAACTCTAATAAATGCTCTTGGAACAGGCTCTAAGGATTTTGATATTGAAAATTTAAGGTATGATAAGATTATAATTATGACAGATGCAGATGTAGATGGCTCACATATTAGAACGTTACTTTTAACTTTTTTTAACAACTTTCCATTTAACAAACTAATAGAAAATGGACATATTTATCTTGCTCAACCCCCTCTATTCAAAATTACCAAAGGAAATAAGATTAATTATATAAAAGATGAAAATGAACTTGAAAATTTTATTCAGAAATCAAATGGTAAAAACCTAAAGCAGAAAAAAAATAGTAATCAACTGGCTTTTATTGAACAAGAAAAACAAAATTTTTCTCTACAAAGATTTAAAGGTTTAGGGGAAATGAATCCTGGTGAGTTGTGGGAAACTACATTAAATCCAGATAATAGGTCGTTATTAAGAGTGCAATATTCAAAAGGAACAAAAGAAAAATCTGCAGATGATCAAAAAATTATAGAAATTCTAATGGGGAATGAGGTAAGTCCAAGAAAAGATTTCATTACAAATAACGCGTTAGAAGTAAATAATCTTGATATTTAAATAATGAATTTTACTACTCTATTTAGATTAAAGGAAAATCTAAACTTAGACAGAAAGACTTTAGTAACATTAAGATGGATTGCTTTAATTGGTCAACTTGCGGCCATCAATATAGTTTATTTTATACTTCAATCAGATTTTCCAATAATAGAAACACATTTAATAATTTTATTAGGAATAATCACTAATACTTACTTACATTTAAAGATTAAGGTTACACAACTTAAAGATTTTTATTCTGGAGTTTTTCTTCTGTATGATCTTATTCAGCTGGGTATACTTCTTTATTTAACAGGGGGAATACATAACCCTTTTTCATTTTTTTTAATCATTCCGTCGATAGTTTCATCAACTTTTTTAAGCATGGGTACAACAATAATATTAGGTTTCGTCACCCTTGGAATCTTAATCATGATAACCTTTTTTCATCTTCCTCTTCCTGGTGCTGAGGTTGCTTTTGTGTTTCCAGAATATTATGTGATTGGAATTATAATTTCTATAATTATTGGGCTTATTTTTCTTAGTTATTTTGGAATAAGATTTTCGGGTGAGACTAAAAAAAGATCGGACGCCTTAAACAAATTACAGCTTATACTTTCAAAAGAATATGAGCTTGAGTCCCTAGGGGGACAAGCTGCTGCTGCGGCTCACTCTCTTGGCACGCCTCTTGCAACAATATCTGTAGTAGCTAAGGAATTAAAAAAAGAAATTGGAGAGAACTCAAAACATACAAAGGACCTTGATTTACTAATAAGTCAAACAAAAAGATGTAGCGATATTTTAAAAAAAATTTCACAAAAAAAGATAGTAGATGACAAGTTTTTAAGCTTAACTACGGCAGAAGATTTATTAGAAGAGATTATCAAATCTTTTAGTGAGACTTCTAATAAAATAATCGATTTAAATTCAAGGAAAGATTTTAATAAAATAAAATTTGAGAGAAATCCTGAAATAGTTTACGGTATAAGAAATTTTATTGGAAATGCTGTTAAATTTTCGAAAGAAAATATAATTATATCTATAATAAGCGACAACCAAACACTAAGTATATGTATAGAGGATGATGGTCCTGGCTTTCCCGTTGACATAATTAAAATTGTTGGAGAACCTTATATAAAGTCAAAATCAAATGAAATTTCATCTAAATCAGGAACTGGATTAGGAACTTTTTTAGGAAAAACTCTTTTAGAGAGAAAAGGTGCAAATTTAAAATTTGGAAAGGCAAAAAAATTGGGAGGAGCAAAAGTTTCTATTTCATGGCCAGTAGTTAATTTTAAATAGTTATCTTGGCTCTTGCTGTGTTAAACAATGAATTGCGCCAAATCCCCAAATCAAATCAGAGCAATCTATGGGTATAATTTTTCTATCTCTAAATTGCTTCTTAAAAATATTTATAACAATTTTATCATTAGGATCATTATATGTTGGTAATAAAACAAACTTATTTGAAATATAAAAATTAAGATAAGTTGCAGGTACTCTTATTTTCTTAATATAAATTGGTTTAGGCATTGGAATTTTCTTTATTTTTAAACTTTTTATTTTTTTCTTAATATTTCTAAGTATCTTGATATTTTCATTTAGGTTTTTATAATTTTTATCTCTTTTATTTTTCTCATGTGCTATGAAAATTTTATTTTTATTAACAAATCTTGCAATATCGTCAACATGTCCATGAGTATCATCTCCATAAATGCCCTTATTTAACCAGATCACTTGATTTACTCCTAAGAATTTTTCAAAAATTTTGTTGTAATCTCTTCGCTTTAAATTGAAATTTCTTTGTTGGATCTTGCTAAGTAAACACTCACGAGTTGTTAATAATAATCCTCTTCCATTTACATCGATTGAACCACCTTCTAAGATTATACGTCTTTTATTAAATTTAGGTAAAACGACTTTACTTCTATAAAATTTTTTAATTTTAAAATTAACCTTATCATCATATTTATGATTTTTATATTTTGCCCATCCATTGAATTTCCAGTTGCATAATAAATTTTTATTTTTTTTATTTTTTACAAAAATTGGTCCGGTATCCCTCATCCAGACTCTATCTGTCTTACAAATTATGAAGTAAATATTTTTAAGATTTATTTCATATTTGCTAAGAAATACTTTAATTTTTTTTTTTGAATTAGAATTCTTAACCAAGATATTCACTCTTTGGCTTACAGAAAGATTAGAAATAATTTTTGCAAAAACATTCGGGATTTTATCAAATCGTCCTGGCCAATCAGCTTTATTGTAAGGCCAGCCTATCAAAGTAGACTTCTGTTTTTCCCACTCTGCAGGCATTCTGTAGAGTTTACTTATATTTGTTTTAAGCATCTTTTGGGTTTTTTAATAATCCCTTGTAAAAATCGATACGTCTATCTCTAAAAAAGGGCCAGTGTCTTCTCGAAGTTTCGACTTTTTTGTAGTCAATATCACAAACTAAGATATTCTCCTTTAAACTAGCTTTTTTCACGACATTTCCGCTTGGATCAAATACCACGCTATTTCCCCAAAATTCAATTCTTTTCTTACCTTGCTTCTCAAGACCAACTCTATTAATTGCAGCTACATAAACACCATTAGTAATAGCGTGTGCTCTTTGAACAGATAGCCAGGAATTAAGTTGTGATTTACCAAATTTCTTTTTTTCTTTTGGATGCCAGCCTATTGCTGTAGGGTAAAAAATTATTTCTGCCCCCTTGAGCGCTGTAAGTCTAGCCGCCTCTGGAAACCATTGATCCCAACATATAAGCGTACCTAAATTTCCTTTTGAAGTTTTAAAGCATTTGAAACCAATATCCCCAGGTGTAAAATAAAACTTTTCATAAAATTGTGGATCATCAGGTATATGCATTTTTCTATATTTACCCAAAATTTTACCTTTTTCGCTAATTACCACGCTGCTGTTATGATAAAGACCAGTAGTTTTTTTTTCAAATAATGGAATAATTAAAATAATTTTAAAATTTTTTGCAATAATTGAAAAAAAATCAGTTGATGGGCCTGGAATTTTTTCAGCAAAATTGAAGTTTTTATGTTTTTCTACTTGGCAAAAATATTTAGTTAAAAAAAGCTCTGGTAAGCAAATAATTTTTGCTCCTTTTTTTGCAGCCAATTTGATTTTATCCACTGCATAATTTTTATTTTTATTAGGATCAGATGTCATTTTCATCTGTATCAAAGCTATTTTTGTTTTATTCATTTATTAAATAAATTTTGAAAGTTTCTTTTTTGTCTTTTTTTCCAAATTTGATTATGATAAGCATCACTTGCTATTAACGGCAAAACACTAGTTGCTTCAGCAAATACCATTTGCTCTTTTGCCAGATCAACCTTTCCCCAGGAACTTGCTTCTTTAAGAGTTGAGCTACTACACGCTCCATCCCGAGTATCCGCGACTGTTATTTGCACAGCATATTTATGCATGCCTACGTTTTTACCTAATAGTTCTGCACACACAACTGTATCCTGCACAAAATTTTTCGGAACACCACCTCCGATCATGAACAGCCCTGATTGCTTCGAATTAAGCTTTATTTCAGTCAATTCTCTAAATTCTCTTATAGAGTCGATGGTTATATGATTCTCAGGGTTTTGTTCTTGATGCATTACTAAACCGAATCCAGCAGAGCTGTCAGTGAAAGCAGGACAAAATATGGGGACATTGTTGTCATAAGCCAGCTCAATAAGTGAATTTTTTTTTTTAGAATTTGTTTTGAGATATTTGCCCAATTCTTTTATAAATTCCCTTGATGTATAGGTTTTTCTTTTTAACGAATTTGCGATTTCGCATATAACTTTATCACAAGTTTGCAATTCTTCTTCATCAATATAAGTATCATAAATTCTATCAATATAATTTTTTCTTAGAATAGCGTCATCTTGGAACTGGGACCCTTGGTAATGTTTAAATCCTAAAGCTTCAAAAAAATCCATATCTATGATTGATGCACCAGTAGCAACTACTGCATCAACCATATTATATTTAACTAAATCTGAGTATACCTTCATACAACCGGCTGCAGAAGTCGAACCAGCTATTGTCAAAAATATTGAGCAATCCTTATCTTTTAGCATTTCATTGTAAATTTTTGCGGCATTAGCGGTGTCTCTCGATGTAAAAGACATTTTGCCCATGGAATCTATGATCTTCCTTGAATCGAAAGATGTAATGTCGATGTGAGAAATGGGCTTATTTAAAAATGATTTCTTGTTATGTCCCTTTCCAGGGACATTTTTTTTATTTGTCATGCAACCATATAACTCAGTCTACTTGAGTCACCGTACATTGTCATTATAGGTTCATCCAACAACTGAACTATATGATTAGAATAAAAACCATTAAAGTTGGTTCTAAATGTAAGACNGTAAGCTCCTAATTGACCTAACTCGATATAGTCCCCTTCTTTAATATTATTAGGGAGCAAAAATGGACCCTTCATATAATCAAGACTGTCACAAGTTGGACCATAAAAATTAAAAGATGTTATTTTTTTAGACTGTATTCTCCCGTTTGATATCATTCTAGATGGCAAAATAAAGTTAGGTACACCAGAGTCGAATAGCGATCCATAAGTTCCGTCGTTAATGTAAAGTTTATATTTTTTTCTCAAATTTACCCTTACTATTGTAGACCCACTTTCAGCCACGATTGCTCTTCCAGGTTCACAAATTACACTTGGCATTTTTTCCAACTTCAAATCATTCAAGCTTTTCTTGATTTCATTAATATAATTTACTAACGGCTCTGGTTTTAAATCAGGGTATATAGAGGGAAATCCTCCACCAACATTAATAATGTCAGGAATTATTTTAGTTTTTTTTATCAAATTTTTTATTTCACTTATTCCCTTTGAAAAAGATATTTTATGCATACATTGTGAGCCAACATGAAAACTAACTCCAATTTTTTCAGCATGGTATTTACAAAGTCTTATCAATCCCAAGGCTTCACTTGGAAGAGCACCAAACTTTCTGGAAAGATCTATTTCTGCATGCTCGTTTGAAATTGCCACTCTTACATATAAAGTCAAATCTTTTGCGTTATTTGTCGCTTCTAGAATTTTTTGTAATTCCTCTTTTGTATCTAAAGCAAAATCTTTAATTCCATAATCTTTGTACGCTAGGTAAATATCCTCTCTTGCTTTAACAGTATGCATAAAAAACATTTTGGCTTTATGATAATTTTTATGAATTAATCTTATTTCGTTTATTGAAGCAACGTCAAATTTTTTTATCCCGTTATTATAAATTTGGTCTAAAACAAACTTATTAGGATTCGTCTTTACAGCGTATAAAATTTCTCCTGGAAATTTGTCCTTAAAGAAATCTACTGACTTGTTTATAGCCGTAGGGCGAATACAGTAGACTGGTTCTACTGGTTTTAATTGGTTAACTAACTCGTCAACGCTCTTAAATTTTTCCATTTCATGTGTTCCCCGTTAATTTACACAGTTAAGGTTTCTAAAAAATTTGTAAAAAACCTCATTAGGGTCGCGTATAGAGATTTTTAAACAATATGTAAATAAAAAAATGGGGTTGAAATAAAGAAATATAAACCTATATTAATAACCATGAGAGGATCAAATTTACAACCTAATCAAATGAAAATAACAGACTTCGCTGACAGGTCTTTGTTAATAGTCGATGACGATGACCCTTTAAGAGGCAGATTATCAAGAGCTATGGAAAAAAAGGGATTTCTGGTCCAAGAGGCCAAAACTGTGGCTCAAAGTATTGAAATTGTTAAGAAAAATGCTCCTAATTTTGCAGTTATTGACCTAAGGCTTGAGGATGGCAGTGGCCTTGATATTGTTAAAGAGCTCTCAAAAGCCAAAAAAGATGGCAGAATAGTCATGCTAACTGGTTATGGCAATCTACCAACAGCTGTTGCAGCTGTAAAAGCTGGCGCTATTGACTACATAGCTAAACCAGTTGACGCAGACGACGTTGAGGCAGCTCTTCTAGCATTACCAGAGTCAAAAGCAAAACCTCCAGAAAACCCTATGTCTGCTGATAGGGTAAAATGGGAACATATTCACAGGGTATTTGAACTTTGCAATAGAAATGTATCTGAGACAGCCAGAAGGTTGAAAATGCACAGAAGAACTCTCCAAAGAATTTTATCCAAGAGATCACCTAGGTAGTAATTTATACTTTAATAAATTTAGCTAAAATAGACAAAATTGTTATTTTAAATATTTCTGCCAATAAGAAGGGTTGAACACCTAATAAAAATACCTTATCCCATCCGACAAATTTAGATAACCATAAAATTCCTAAAATATAAATTGAAGACATTGATAATGAGAATAATAAAAAAAATTTAATAAATTGAAAATTTTTATTCTGTTTTTTAAAAACTGAAAAATAGTAGCCCGAAATAAAGACAGCAGGAAGGAAACCTAATAAGTATCCCATTGTAGGGCCTATGAAATAGATTAGACCGACACCCTTCTCTGGCGTTCCAGCAAAAACAGGTAACCCAATTGTTCCCTCGAATAGATATAGTGAAATTGTAAACAAACCAAGTTTCCAACCATAAAGCATACCAATCAATACAACTACAAATGTCTGCATTGTCATTGGAACTGGATAAAAAGGTATTTTAAATTTAGATGATATAGCCAGTAAAACTGAGCCTAAAATTGCAAGAAAAAAAAGCTTTAATAATTGTGGTAGGGATTTATTTTTTATTAGTTCCATGGCTATATACTACTTTTTTTTAAATTATATGCTAGCTTTTTGTTAGCTTAATAAATACATCCTCTAAATTGGCATCATCAGTCTTAATATCCAATATTTCTAAGTCATTTTGTTTAAGATAACTAAAAAGCTCATCAAAACTATAATTAGACTTATCATAAGTAACTGTGATTATATCCCCTTGAAAGTCGAATTTTACTCCATTAAGGCTTAGAGATTTCCTTCCGTTTAAATTTTTTGTGTAAAATTTAACAATTTTATTATTCATTCGCTCTAATAATTTTTGAGTCGAATCAAGTGCCACTAGATTTCCTTTATTCAATATGCCTATACGATTACACATTTCCTGTGCTTCGAAAAGATAGTGAGTAGTTAAAATTATAGTTACTCCTTCATTATTTAATTTTTTTACATTACTCCAAAGATTTTTTCTTAATTCAACATCAACTCCGGCTGTTGGTTCATCAAGAACTAAGATTGGTGGCTGATGAACCATTGCTTTTGCAATCATCAAGCGTCTTTTCATTCCACCCGATAAATTTCTAGAATAACTATTAGCTTGATTTTTAAGAGACACTAAACTCAAGATTGTTTCTGTAATTTTCTCATTTTTTTTAACTCCAAATAAACCGGCTTGAAGCTCAAGCAGCATTCTAGGACTAAAAAAAGCATCTAAATTAACTTCTTGAGGAACAATTCCAATTGACGCTCTTACTTGACGAGGATTCTTATCTAAATCGAAACCCCAAACGTTTACTTTTCCACCTGTTTTTATAACTGTTCCTGCAAGAGTATGTAAAAACGTAGTTTTACCTGCCCCATTAGGCCCAAGTAGTCCAAAAATTTCACCCTGTTTTACATCAAAAGAAATGTTGTTTAATGCTTTTATCTCATTTTGTTTATTTTGCTTTGAGTAAATTTTTGTGAGATTTTCAACACTTAGAGCAATTTTATTCATGAAGTCTTTATATCACTAATTTCAAAATGTAATATAATGAATAATGGGCACAATAAAAAATACTGATCATTTTTACTTAATAGACGGGTCAGGTTATATTTTTAGAGCTTATTATGCATTACCCCCATTATCACGCAAGAGTGATGGATTACCAACCGGTGCCGTCAGTGGTTTTTGTTCAATGCTATTTAAACTTTTAGAGGACGCTCGATCAGATGACTCTGAGTTTAGACCAACTCATTTTGCAGTAATTTTTGACTCTGCTAAAAAAAATTTTCGAAATGAAATTTATAAAGATTATAAAGCCAACCGCTCAGAAGCTCCTGAGGACTTAGTACCTCAATTTGATTATATAAGAAAATCAGTCGAAGCATTCAATTTGCCTGCAGTTGAATTGATAAATTTTGAGGCAGATGATCTAATAGCTACATATGCAAAAAAAATAACTTCTATTGGTGCCAAAGTAACAATAATCTCGTCTGATAAAGACTTAATGCAATTAGTAAATGAAAAAACCAGGCTTTATGATCCAATGAAATCAAAACTCATAGGTTCAAAAGAAGTTAAAGAGAAATTTGGAGTAAAACCAAGTCAGGTCATAGATGTTCAATCTCTTGCAGGTGATACCTCAGATAACATACCTGGTGTCCCTGGCATCGGAATTAAAACAGCGGCAGAATTAATAAGTAAATATCAAACACTAGACAATCTTCTTAAAAATTTAGACGAAATTAAACAAAAAAAAAGAAAAGAAACTCTTACTAATAATAAAAGTGATGCAATTTTAAGTCGAAAACTAGTGACGTTAAAAGATGATGTACCAATAAAAGTTGATTTAAATTCATTCGAGCTTAAAAAGATCGATAAAAAAAGACTATACGACTTTTTGAAGGAAATGGAATTCAATAGGCTATTAAGTCAAGCCATAGGTTTCTATGGAGAAGAAGAATTTGCTAACAATAAAAATAATGAAAAAGAACATTCAAAGTCGAAGTTTAAAATTGATATCAAAAAATATAAATGTATCGATACAACAAAACAACTGGATGAAATTCTTAAGCGTTGTGAAAAAGAAAAAATTATCTCAATTGATACAGAGACAACCTCGGTCAACCCTCTAGAAGCCAATTTAATTGGAGTTTCTTTTTCTTTTGGAGAAAATAATTCCTACTATATACCTTTAGGCCATACAAATGGCAAAAATTTACCACTCTCTGAAACCTTAAATAAATTAAAAATAATAATAGAAGATAAAAGTATAAAAAAGGTTGGTCAAAATATTAAGTATGATTTGATCATTTTTAAAAAATATGGAATTCTGATCAATTCCTATGAGGACACCATGTTAGTTTCTTACACTTTAGATGCCGGTTTAAACCGCCATAATCTTGATCTTTTATCGGAGTTACATCTCGGTCACAAAACTATTTCATATAAAGATATTGTTGGAATGGGTAAAAATAAACTTAATTTTTCTGAGGTTGACATAAAAGATGCTACTAGATACGCCGCCGAGGACTCTGATGTTACTCTAAAACTTTATTATTTACTTAAAGAAAGACTTGATAAAGAAAAACTAAATAAGATTTACGAAGTTTTTGAAAAACCAATGGTCAAATTACTCGCTGATATGGAAATGAGGGGTATTAAAGTTGATAGAGAGTATTTGACTAAATTATCAAAAAAATTTGAAAGCAGATTAAATGACATCGAAAAAAATATTTATAAATTATCAAGAAAAAAATTCAATATTGCCTCTCCTAAACAGCTTGGTGAAATTATATATAATGAACTCAAAATAGCAAAATTAAAAAAAACCAAAAAAGGAAGTCTAGCAACAAGTGCTGTGATTTTAGAGGATTTAGCGTACAAAGGGTTTGAATTTCCTAAGCTAGTCCTTGAGTGGAGACAAATTTCTAAATTAAAAAATACATATTCGGATGCTTTACAAGGCCATATAAACAAAAAAACTGGGAGGGTTCATACATCTTTTTTACTAGCGGCTACCAATACAGCTCGATTAGCTTCAAGCGACCCTAATTTGCAAAATATTCCAATTAAAACTAAGGATGGTAAGGAGATCAGAAAATCTTTTGTATCAGACAAAAATAATTTATTAATCTCTGCTGACTACAATCAAATCGAAATGAGAATTTTGGCAGATTTGGCCGATGTTAAAGAATTAAAAAAAGCTTTTAGAAACAAAGAAGATATTCATAGCTTAACTGCAAGCCAAGTCTTCGGTATAGATAAAAAAAAAGTAAGCGAAGAAATGAGAAGAAAAGCAAAAGCAATTAATTTTGGAATTATATACGGAATTACTCAATATGGCTTAGCTAAACAAATTTCAGTTTCAAACCAAGAAGCTTTAGATTTCATCAATAACTATTTTAAAAAATTTCCAGAGATTAAAAATTATATGAGTAATACTATCCAATTTTGTAAAAAAAATGGATACGTTAATAATATTTTTGGAAGAAAAATTCATTTAAAAAATATCAATGATAAAAATTTTAGTGTTAGATCATTTCAAGAAAGAGCGGCAATTAATGCTCCTATACAGAGTTCTGCTGCTGATATAATAAGATTGGCAATGATCTCATTAGACGATAAGAAAAAAACGGACAAAAATTTCAAAGCGGACATGCTCCTTCAGATACATGATGAATTAATTTTCGAGTGTTCTAAGACAGTTAAAGATTATGTTGTAAAATGTATAAAGCAATCAATGTCATCAGTAACTTCTTCCGAAATGCATAAATTTTCAATTCCCTTGGAAGTAAACGTAAATTCGGGTTATACTTGGGGAGAAGCACATTAAAATATTTTATTTGCGCCTAAATTTTGACAATTTGATTATGAAAATTAAATTATGCCAAACACTATAGCATTAGTAGATGACGATAGAAATTTGCTTACTACGATTAGTATTGCTCTAGAAAGAGAAGGCTTTCAAGTTCAAACATACATTGACGGTGAAACTGCACTTGTGGGATTAACTAGAAATCCTCCTGATTTAGCTATTATAGATATAAAGATGCCAAGAATGGATGGTGAGGAGCTTCTTAAAAAATTACGAAAAAAAATGTCTATACCAATAATTTTTCTAACATCCAAAGATGAAGAAGTTGACGAACTCTTAGGTCTGAAACTGGGGGCAGATGATTTTGTGAAAAAATCAGGTGGATTTTCAATGAAAGTTTTGATTGAAAGAATAAGGGTCCAATTAAGAAAAAAAGGAGACGTTATTGATGATACAAAAAATATTATTTCTCACGGAAAATTGAAACTGGATCCTTCTCAACTAGAGTGTGAGTGGGATGGCAAATCTTTACCTGATAAACTTACAACAACAGAGTTTTTAATTGTAAAAGAGCTTGCTAAAAGGCCAGGCGTAATTAAAGAAAGATCGCATTTGATGGACATAGCTTACAAAGAGAATACCGAAATCGAGGATAGAACAATTGATAGTCACGTTAAGCGTATAAGAAAAAAATTTAAAAAGGTCGATGAAAAATTTTCTGCTATTGAAACAAGATATGGAAGTGGTTATAGATGGAATGTTAGCTAATGAGAAAAAAAAAAACATCTTCAATACTGAGAAAGTTCTTAGTATTCAACTTGTCTGTTTTTTCAGTGTTAGGCTTATTCACTATTATATATCTTGAAGCTATTCAACCGAGCTTAGTTAATAGTAGAGTTTCAAACCACAATATCATTATTAAAAATACCGTAGATCATCTAGAAAGACTAAAAATAAATATAAATAAAGAGGAAATAAATAAATTTCTACTTTCAACTGGTTTTTTGTTTCAGGGTTTAGATAGAGTTCAATTTTTTTCTTTAGAAGGAAAGTTAGTTGGTGATACTAACACTTTAGATTTAGACCCAAAAGTATTTTTAAAAAATGAACCAGTTTTATTTGACTTAAAAGATGGGAGTCAAAACATTTTAACGGACCAAAATTTCATACAAATTGAAAATGATGAACAGTTAAGTAAAAATTTAATTCAGAATATTCAAAATGAATCCTATGTGACGCAGACATTAGAAAAAAAAAATTTTTTTGTTAGTACATATAATAAAATTTTAATTGGAGATGAATTGATAGGATACATCAAAGTTTCTGAACAAGCTAATGATATTCTTATTGCAGTAGACGAGAGAAAAAATTTTATAATACGAACTGTTTTAGCAATCGCATTAATGATATTAATTTTTTCATTATTTTTAAATAAGTATATCTTAAAGCCTTTGAAATTCTTATCTAATTTCACCGAGTCAGTAAGAGATAAATCAAGTAAAAATGTAAATATAGAAAAGTTATTTATAAGAGAAGATGAAATTGGCAAACTAACAAAATCGATTGACGAAATGACAAAAGAGTTACAAAAAAGAGCCAATAGAGCAGAAACCTTTTCTTCAGATCTAGCTCACGAGATTAGAAACCCATTAGCCTCTTTAAAAGGAGCTTCTGAGCTATTAGACAAATCGTCTAAGACAGAAGATAGGGGAAAATTACTTAAAATTATCGATCATGATGTTGAGAGAATAGAACGACTTATAACTGATTACTCTCAAATGCTTAAAGACGAAGCATCTCTTTCAAGAGAAAAAATGACACGAATAGATCTACTAAAAATTATACAAAATGTTGTAGAAGATTTTAAGCAGGATCTTGAAAACAGAAACAAAAATATTGATATAGAGATTGGATTAAAAAATAACAATGGAAAAGATTATTTTTTAATTGGTATTGAAAGTAGAATTGAGCAAGTAATTGCGAATTTACTTGATAATGCAATATCTTTTAGCTCCGACAAACAGATTATTAATATAGATTTATCAGAAACTACCACAAGTTTTGTTTTAATTATTAAAGATCAAGGACCTGGGTTTGCAGAAACTTCAACAAATAAAATATTTAAAAGATTTTATAGCAACAGACCAAAAAATTTTGGTGAACACTCTGGTTTAGGATTAAATATTGTAAAAAATATAGTTGAACTGCATCAAGGCAAAATAGCTGCATCTAATAGGATAGACTCTGGTGGGGCACAAATTGAGATATTACTACCGAAGTTACAATAATTTTTAGCAAGCTTGATTAGAGATATTTTAACTGCTAAAAGGATTTAAAAAATATGCAAGATGATTTCAAAGTAAAAGATTTAAATTTAGCGGAGTTTGGAAGAAAAGAGATATCTATCGCTGAAAGTGAAATGCCTGGATTAATGGCTCTTAGAAAAGAGTATGAAAAATCAAAACCCCTTAAAGGTGCTAAAATACTAGGATGTCTTCACATGACTATTCAAACTGCTGTTCTAATCGAAACTCTGGTAGATCTTGGTGCAGAAGTTAGATGGTCATCTTGTAATATCTTCTCAACTCAAGACCACGCTGCTGCAGCTATTGCTAAGTCTGGTATCCCAGTTTATGCATGGAAGGGAGAAACTGAGAAAGAGTATTGGTGGTGTATTGAACAAACTATAGTTGGAAAAAAAGATTGGAGAGCTAATTTAATTCTTGATGATGGAGGGGACCTAACTGGCCTTATGCATAAAAATTACAAAGAACTTTTAAAATCAATAAAGGGTGTTTCAGAGGAAACAACTACAGGTGTGTTGGCTTTGAAAAGACTTGAGAATGATAAAAAACTTTTAATACCAGCAATCAACGTTAACGACTCTGTGACAAAATCAAAATTTGATAATTTATACGGATGTAGAGAAAGTTTAGTTGATGGAATTAAAAGAGCAACCGATGTAATGATGTCTGGCAAGGTGGCAATAGTTGCTGGCTTTGGAGACGTAGGTAAAGGAAGCGCAGCCTCACTAAGACAAAGCGGAGCTAGAGTCCTTGTTACTGAAACTGATCCGATATGTGCACTTCAAGCTGCAATGGAAGGTTACGAGGTAGTTTTAATGGACGAAGCTATTAAAGAAGCTGATATAGTAGTAACAGCAACGGGCAATAAAGATATTGTTACTGCCGATCATATGAGAATGATGAAGGATAGATCGATACTATGTAATATAGGGCATTTTGATAACGAAATACAAGTTG
This sequence comes from Candidatus Pelagibacter sp., assembly GCA_002692325.1. The sequence goes on along the minus strand of NZJU01000032.1, from coordinate 6,683 downwards.
ACGCTTTAAAAAATTATAAATGGACAGAAATCAAACCTCAAGTGCATGAAATTGAGCTTCCAAATAAAAAAAGAATTATCTTATTAGCTGAAGGTAGACTCGTAAATTTGGGTTGTGCAACTGGCCATCCCAGTTTTGTAATGAGCGCATCTTTCACAAATCAAGTAATAGCTCAAATAGAACTTTTTAATAATTCTGAAAAATATGAAAATAAAGTTTATGTTTTACCAAAACATCTTGATGAAAAAGTAGCCACACTTCATTTAGAAAAGGTGGGAGCAAAATTAACCAAATTATCGAAAGATCAAGCAGATTACATAAGCGTTAAACAATCTGGACCATATAAGCCAGATACTTATCGTTATTAGATATGATTAATGCTAGTAAGATCAATTGAACAATTAAAAAAAGTTTCTATTCGATTAGCAGAAAAATTAAGACCTAATGATACTATTTTTCTCGAAGGGGAGATTGGAAGTGGAAAAACCACATTGTGTCGATATTTGATAAACCATTTACAAAAAAAAAATAAGTTACCAATCACAAATGTCCCAAGTCCAACTTTTAACATAGTTTACGAATATTTTCTTAAAAATACTAAAGTCATGCATTATGATCTTTATAGAATTAATAACGTAAATGAATTGAAAAATCTTGATTTGCCTAATGATAATAAAAAAGAAATAAAGATTATAGAATGGCCCAATTTATTAAAAAAAAAATTCAATAATAAAATTGAAATTAAAATTAAATTTGGAAAAAAAACAACTGAAAGAGTTGTAAATATAAAAGGGCACGGTAAACTTAAGGAATTTAATATCAATGAAATTTAAGATTAAAAAAATCTCGGGTGACGCATCTTTTAGAGAGTTTTTTAGAGTTAAAAAAAACTCAAAAACGTCAGTTTTAATATTAGCAAAAAAAGATAAGTTCAAAAACTTAATTACGTACTCAACTGTAAATAAAATATTGAATTCTAATAGAATATTGGCACCAAGACTAATTAGCAATAATTATAAAAAAAATATAATCGAAATTACTGATTTCGGTAATACATCTTTTCTTGAAATGGTTAGACATAAAAAAAATAAAATCAAATATTATAAAAAATTAATCGATATTATTATTAAGATTCAGAAAATTAGATTAAAAAAAAATTATTTTTTAAATGATAGAAAAATTAGATTACCTAATTACAATTTGCGTACCTTGAATAACGAGATCACTTTATTTTTTGACTGGTATATGAAATATATTTCTAAAAAAAAAAATAAATATTAAATTTAAAAATTTACTTAAAAAAGAATTAAATAATATTTTTCAAAAAATTTTTTACCGCAGTGAATTCTTTGTTCATAGAGATTTTCATGCTTCTAATGTTATGTGTTATAAAAAAAAATTTGCTTTGATTGATAGTCAAGATGCTGTCATTGGATATCCCCTTTACGATGTGGCATCATTAATTGACGATGTAAGAATTAAATTACCAAGCAATTTGCAGAGTAAAATACTTAATTATTATATGAATAAATGTGATTTAAAACCTTTCGATAAAATTAAGATTAAAACCGATTTTGAAATTCTCTCAGTGCAAAGAAACTTACGGATATTAGGTGTATTTGCTCGACTTTATAAAAGAGACAATAAACATAATTATCTGAAATATCTACCGTATACATGGAAGTTAATTGAAAGAAGAATTAAGAGCCCAACTTTTAAAAGTTTAAATATTTTAATTAAAAAGATTTCTTAAAAATGATTAAACAAGGAATGATATTAGCAGCGGGCTTAGGTAAGAGGATGCAGCCAGCTACTTTAAAAACTCCCAAACCTCTTTTAAAGATTGGAAATAAATATTTACTTGAAAGAGCAATTGATCTTTTATCAAATTACGGAGTTGAAAAATTAGTGATTAACGTTCATTATTTAGCAGATCAAATAATCAATTTTATTAAAAGAAAAAACTTCAATATTGAAATAATTATTTCTGATGAAAGAGATGATCTACTCGATACAGGTGGTGGAATATTGAAAGGTACAAAAATATTTGGCAATAATCCATTTTTGGTTATTAATCCTGACACAATTTGGTCTCTAAAATATTTACAAGAGATAAGAAATTTGGAAAGTTTATATTATGAATATGGTAAATCGTGTCTCTTAATTGTGAATAAATCCTTAAGTTACGATCATTCTTTTAAAGGTGATTTTAATTTAAATAGCAATGTGATTTCAAGGGATAAAATAAATAATTTTATTTTTACAGGTCTTCAGATATTAAATAATAATATTTTTGATGAAGTAAGAGAGAATAAGTTCTCAATGAACAAAATATGGGATAATTTAATTAAAAAGAAATCTTTGTTTGGTCTGGAGAGTAATCAAACTTTTTATCATTTAAATACAAATGAAATTTTAAAAAAAATTTCTAATCTTAAAATTATTGATTAAATATAATTTTTTTAGCCCTATTCTTATCTAAGTAAAAATATTCTCTGATCGATAAATCATTATCAAACTCTATTAATAAGGGATTTCCCGTAGGAATTTCTAAATCATTAATCTTTAAATCAGATATTTTAAATAAAAATTTACAAAGGGCCCTTAAAGAATTTCCATGAGCTGAAATTAAAACATTCTTACTTTCTGCTAAATCTTCTTTAATTTCTGTATTATAAAAGGGAACGACCCTTTCGTAAGTATTTTTCAATGACTCTGACATAGGCACTTTTTCAGACGGAATACTATTATTAAGCGGACTAAATTTTGCATGGTATTCACTCTCTTTTGAAATTGGTGGCGGAGCAACATCCCAGGATCTCCTATACTTTTTGAATTGATCTTCACCTATTCTCCTCTTTGTTTCTTCTTTGTTTAGACCTGTTAAATAGCCGTAGTGCCTCTCGTTTAGCTCCCAAGCTGTATTAAATTTCAAAGGAAGATTGTTTTTTTCAAGAATTATAATTAAAGTTTTAATCGCTCTTTTTAAAAAAGAAGTATAGAAAATATCAATATTAATGTTAAGATTTTTTAATAATTCACCTGATTTTTTTGCTTCGTCCACACCTTTGTCGGAAAGATCTACGTCTACCCAACCTGTAAACCTATTTTCCGCATTCCATGTACTTTGACCGTGTCGTGTTAAGATAAGTTTACTCATATTAGTTAATTAGTTTATTATGTACTATATTAGAATTGAAATGAAAAATAATATTTTTATAATACTAAATTATTTATTCTTTTCGTCCCTTATAATCTTATTAATTCTTTATCTGTTTCCGGGAAGTTTAATTGGTTACTTATTCTATGGTGATTTAGGAAGACAACCAAGTATAATTATAAATCCAATAGGAACATCAATCAATCACTTTTTATTTTTTTTCTATTTAGGTATTTTAGGCTCCATTGTTAGCATTAAAGAAAAAAAATTAATAAATAGTTTTTTATTTTTATTTATTATTTCAATTATTTTAGAATTGTTGCATTATTTTATTCCCAATAGAGCTTTTGAACTTCAAGACTTACTCGCTAATAGCTCTGGAGTTATATTTGCAAATTTGATTTTTAAATTTTTTAAAAAAATCGTTAATTAAAATATTTATGCGAATAATTGTTGTAACTTTAATTTTAATATCAAATGCATTAGCAGATGATATATACGGAATTCCTAAGATTATTGATGGAGATACAGTTTATATTGATAAATATAAAATTAGATTAGAAGGGATAGACGCTCCAGAAACAAAACAACAATGCAAAAAAGAGTCTTTAAAAATTTCATCAATTGTAGGCTTTACCTTTTATAAAAATTATTATTGCGGAAAATTTTCTAAAGAAAAGCTTATTGCTAAAATTAATGGATCAAAAATAAATTGTACACTTTCGTCAAAAGATAGATACGAAAGGTATATTGCAACCTGCTTCAAAGATGAAATAAATTTAAATCAATGGATGGTGAGGAATGGTTATGCGATAGCATATAGAAGGTACTCCAAAAAATACGTTAGCGATGAAGATTTTGCAAAAAAAAACAAATTAGGTCTATGGCGAGGGAAATTTTTAAATCCAGAAAAATGGAGAAAGCTTAATTAATTTTTAGTATAAGTAATATGTGATTCCTTTTAAAAAAAAATTATTTGTATTTTTATTTTTCCTATTATCTGCCTGTTCATCTATTCCTAAGAATACTCAGAACAGTTGTGCAATTTTTGAGGAAAGGTACTTGTGGTATAAACATGCCAAAGCATCATATAAAAAATGGGGTGCACCAATTCATTTACAATTAGCCTTTGTAAAAAAAGAAAGTGATTTCAATTGGTTAGCAAAACCTCCAAGGACGAAACTTTTCAAGGTAATACCTTTTAAAAGACCTTCCACATCTTTTGGATATTCTCAGGCGGTAAAAGGCACATGGGAACAATATAAACGTGAAACTAATAATCCAATTGCCACAAGAGCAAGATTTAAGGATTCAGTTGACTTTATAGGTTGGTACATTAATAAAACTAACAAAATTTTAAAAATTTCAAAAAAAGACGCATACCGACAGTATTTAGCTTATTACAAAGGATGGGGAGATTATAAAAATTATTCAAAGGATAAAAAAGCAATAATTTATGCCAAGTCCGTGAGAGAGACAGCGGGGAAATACAGAAAACAATTAACTTTGTGCAAAAAAAATTTAGATAGAAATAAATATATTATTTTTTAAGTTGTTTGTTTAATTCAATTTCAACTGAGTCCATTCTTTTAGTATTTTTTCCAATAATTGTATAAATTGTTGGTATTACGTATAAAGTAAAAAATGTTGAAAAAATCATCCCACTAAAAATTGTTATACCCACTGTCAATCTACTTGCTGCACCTGGACCAAAGCTAATAATCAATGGTAGAACACCGAATATAGTTGATAAACTCGTCATTAAAATAGGTCTTAATCTAATAGAAGATGCCTCGATTATTGCAATTTCTAATTTTTTCCCCTCTTTTCTTAATTGATTTGCAAATTCAACAATTAAAATTCCATTTTTTGCTGAAAGGCCTATCAAAATTATAAGAGCTATCTGGCTATAAACATTTAAAGAGGAACCTACGACTAATAAACCTAATATACCGCCTAGTATTGCCATAGGGACCGTAAGCATAATAGTTAAGGGGTGGCGCCAACTTTCAAATTGCGCGCACATTGCCAGATATGCTGTAATAAGAGCTAATGCAAAGATGATATATAGTTCAGTGTTGGTCTTTTTATATTCCTCACTTTCCCCTTTGTAAGCTATCTGTGCTTGTGGTGTGTTCTCTTCGACTGTTTTTTTTAAAAAAATTAATGCTTGATCAAGTGAATAATCACCTACCAATCTTGCTGAGATAGTTACAGCTTTTTGTCTATTATATCTTGCCAAGAATGGAGACTCACCCTGTTCATCATAGGATACTAAGTTTGAGACAGATACAAGTTTATTATTATTTTTAGATCTTACAAAAATTTTACTAATGCTATCAGGCTCCTTTCTATCCTTAATGTCTCCTTGTAAAATTATAGAGTATTCTTTGCCATCTTGAGTGAACTTAGTGACATTTTTTGAACCAAAGATAGTTTCAATTGTTCTCCCGATGTCTTCAGTTGAAACTCCAAGATCTGCAGCTTTTTTCTGATCTATTTGAACATTTAATTGGGGTTTATTTAAATCAAAATCATCCTGAATGGAAGTGAGACCGGGGTTTTTTCTTGCCTCCTTTTTAATAATATTTTTCCAGTTTATTAGTTGATTGTAGGTGTTTCCCATTATGACAAACTGAACTGGACTTTGTACCCCGCCAGTCCTGATTCCTTGGGGCATTACTGGGAAGGCAAGCACACCTGGTACTTGAGAAATTTTGCTAAAAGACTCTCTCATAATCTTTACTCCATGCCTGTCTCTTTTGCTCCAGGGCTCAAGTAAAACTATTATAAACCCACTATTTACTTGTTTTGATGATCGTCCGAATCCTGGTACTCTCATTATAAGTCTTCTATACTCACCTTTTCCAACACTAGGTAAAAGCAACTTTTCTATCTCTTCAGCCTTATCTTTTGTAAAATTAAACCCTGATCCTTGAGGAGCTTTTATTATGACAAAGAATGCTCCCCTATCTTCAGGAGCTATAAGTTCTTTAGGTGCAAATTTAAAGAAAAATACAGTTAAAACCAATGTGCTTATAAGAAAAGATATTATTATTTTTTTTTTATTTATCCAATTAACCAAAGACGACTTATAAACATTGTTTAATGAATTTAAATGTTTTTCAAATCGTATAACAAAATCTGATTTTTTCATATTAGATTTTAGAAATTTACTACCTAACATAGGACTTAACGATAAAGCTACAAAACTTGATATTATGACTGCTGAAGCAAGAGTTATAGCAGTTTGGGTAAAAAGAACTCCAGTTATACCTTTAATAAAAACTAGTGGAACAAATACAGCTACTAAAACCACAGTTGTTGCTACAATTGCAAATGAAACTTGTTTTGCACCTTTAAATGCTGCTACCAGAGGTGTTTCTCCTAATTCTATTCTCCTAACAATATTTTCCAACATGACAATTGCGTCATCTACAACAATACCAATTGCCAAGACCAAGGCCATTAAAGTAAATAGATTTATTGAAAAATCAAAAATATAAATTGATAAAAATGTTGA
>NZJU01000031.1 GCA_002692325.1 Candidatus Pelagibacter sp. | reverse complement strand
CCTTTAAATCTCTTAATATTATCTAACAAAAACATAATTAAAAACTTTGCTTAATTTATCTTCAGAAAACATTTTTTCATTTCTTTTTTTGTGAAAAAATTTGAACTCATTTTCTCTCATTATTTTCAAAATCGCATTAAATTGTTCTTCAAATTTTTCGTTTATTTCAACTAAAATACTTTTGATTTTTTTGTTTTTTAAATGATTATCAGCACCTTTTAAAATTAAATGCTCAATTCCATCAACATCAATTTTTATATAATCAGGTAATTCTAAAATTTTATTTTCTATTAAATAGTTAATAGATGTACCAAATACATTATATTTTGTCTCAGGCTTGAACTCTTCTCCTTCAAAATTATATTTTTCCCCAAAAGAATTTAAAGCCCCTCCCTCTAAGAAGTTTGCCTCATTCATTATTTGAAAAGAATTTGGTTTATCTGTTAAAGGGATTGGAAATAATTTAATCCGATTTTCTAAATTATTGATTGAAATATTTCTTGTTAAAACTCTCAAATTTGAGCTTGAGGGCTCAAATGAAACAGCGTTAGCATATTTATATTTTAAAGAACAATAAATTGAATATAATCCAATATTAGCACCAATATCCCAAAAATTTAAATTCTCTTTTTTTTCAAAACTATCAATCCATTCAAGCGTCTCTGGTTCTTTTGTAAAAAAAGTTTCTATTCTCCAGCTAGTAATATGATTAGGGGTAAAAAATGTTACCTTATTATTCAAAATTTCAATAGACCGATAAGAGTCTTTTTGGATGAATTCATTAAACCAAACTAATAATTTTTTTTTTGTAATAGAATAGAAAAATTTATCTAAATAAAATAGGCATTTATAAAAAAAATAGGATATTTTTTTTATCATAACCTCTTATGACATTTATCAAACGTATTTTCTATTAAAATTTAGCTTAATCAATTGATTATATAAAAGTTGCTGATTTGTCTCAAAAAATCCATCTTTAAAACTCTTAAATTTAGTAATATTATTATCAATATGTTTGAATATAAAGTTATAGATAATTTTTTAGATGAAAAGGATTTTAATTATTTAAATAAATTAAAATTAGAACAGATAAGTAAAAATCAAATTAAAGTTTACCAAAATAAAATATATAACAATGGTAAAATAATATCTGATTGTTTTTCTAATGACTTTACAAAATTACTTGCAGATAAGTATAATAGGAAAGCGCTAGAAATTTTAAAAGAATTATCGCCAAAAAAAATTTCTTTGTGGGAATACACTGACTTTAATATTATCTTAACAGGCTCCGAATGTAGCTTCCCAATTCACAGAGATACTCCTAACAAACTTTTAAGCGGAGTAATTTACTTATATCCTAAAAATAATACAGGCACTATTCTTTATAGTAACGGAAAGGGCGATGATCCAACAACTATTGAATGGAAACAAAATAGAGCATTATTTTTTTCTAGAAATGAAAAGAATTCTTTTCATAGTTATAAAGGTGATGGGATTTCAAATAGATTAGCTTTAGTTTACAATTTATGCACTACTGATATAAAAAAAGTTTGTGAAGTAGACGATGTAAGTTTTTTAAAAGTAAAATTAAGAGAAAAATTTAATCCTTATTTTTACAGATTGTTTAATAGGTTTCTATAAAAAGAAATTAAATGAACATTGCTTATAATCTTAAAAATCCTAAAAAAGCATTTAAAAAAATTTTATTGCTATTTGAAAATTTTTTTTTAAAAAAAAAATACGACATCGCTTTATTCGAACAAAAACAAAATCAAATTTTCAACAAATTAAATTTTGATAGAAAGTCTGGTTTGAGAAATATTATAGAGATAAAAAAAAAAATTAATTTTCCGGACAGAGAAATGTCATCCGAACATGAAATAATTTTTTCCGCAATTTCCTCAAAAAAAAAAATTAATAGAATATTAGAAATTGGGACGTTTGATGGTTGGAACTCTTATCTACTATCTAATTTATTTCCAAGTTCTGAAATTACTACAGTTGATTTAGATGAGAAAGATAAAAATTTTTCCTTATTTTATAATAGAGAAGATAAACTTGATTTATTTTTGAAAGATAGGGATCATGTTTTAGAAAAATGTAAAAATGTAATTTTTAAAAAAATTAATTCTATAAATCTCATTAACTCTAAAGAGAAATATGATTTAATTTGGATAGACGGAGCTCACGGTTATCCAATTGTTACCATTGATATTGTTAATGCTTTAAATTTAGTTGAACGAGATGGAATAATACTTTGTGATGACGTATTTATTGAAAGACAAATTAATGAAGATGATATGTATAGCTCAGTTGCTACTTTTGAAACCTTAAAGATTTTTGAAAAACAAAAAATTATTAAATCGTTTTTATTTTATAAACGGTTATCCAAAGAATTTAATTGTAATCCTAAAACAAGACAACATATAGCATTGGTCAAAATTAATGATTAGAAACACCTAGAGTATTGATTAGGTAAATTAAATTTTATTTTTCTTTTCTTCATTTCTTTAATTAACCATGTAGGGTCATTTACAAATTTTCTACCAATATTTATTATATCAGCCGAATTAGAATTAATTATTTTATTGGCCTGTCTAAAACTATTGATCATTCCAGTTGTTCTTGTAGTAATTCCTGTCATTTTCTTTATTCCTCTGGCTAAATGGACTTGATAACCAGGTTTAAATTTTATTTTTGTTTTAGGTAAAATTCCGCCGCTGCTTACACAAACATAATCTAAACCACATTTTTTAAGATTTTTTACTAAGTAAATACAATCCTTTAATTTAATTCCGTTGCTCAACCAATCATTGCCGTTAACTCTAGCTCCTAAAACTTTATTTTTGGGCCAAATTTTTTTAATTTCTTTAGTTATCTCAAGTAATAACCTACATCTATTTTGTAAAGTTCCTCCATACTTATCTTCCCTTTTATTTGAGATTGGTGAAAAAAATTGATGAAGTAAATAACCATGGGCCATATGAATTTCTAACACATCAAAATTTGCTTTATTTGCTCTCTTAGCAGAGTTTTTAAAGTCTGAAATTATTCTTTTGATTTGGTTCACTTTTAACGATTTGGGAACCGGCCATTTAGGATCTCTTCTAATTGCTGATGGAGCAAATGTACGCCAACTTTTTTGTTTTTTATTTAATGATGTATTTGATTTGATCCATGGTATTTCAGCAGAACCTTTTCTTCCAGCATGTGAAATTTGTAAACCCAAATGGATATCGTTTGATGATTTAATAAATTTTACTAATCTTTTTAATTCAATTTCATTTTTTTTGTTTATTAAAGTTAAATCTTTTTTTGAAATCCTGCCTTGGAGATTAACCGCTGTCGACTCAAGCATTAGCAAACCAGCACCCGTCTGTGCAAGTCTACCAAGATGAGAATAATGCCAGCTGGAAGGATTACCGTTTTTCGCTGAGTATTGACACATTGAAGCCACAGAGAATCTGTTTCTAAATCTTAAATTATTAATCTTTATTGAATTAAAAATTTTCATCTTGATATTAAAACAAAATCGTTATGTGGATGAAATATTGCTTCTGGATAAGACCAATATGTTTCTATAAAAAATGTATTTAAGGCTTTGCCAAGCTTTGGAAGATGGGGAACTCCATCAGAGTCTACCATAGAATTAAAAGGTGTTGCAAATCTTAACCATTCACCCTTTGGTTGATCAAGATACAAAAGTCTAGAGTAAATTGCTATATCAGGAGTAACAAGTTCTAAACCATATTTTTTAAATGACGCGTAAACCTCTTTCAACTCTTGAGGTTTTTTGAAACCTAGTTCACTTAGACTTATTCTAACTAATTTGATTGGGAGTAATTTTTTATCAAAAATATATATGTTTTTTTTCACAATATCCTCAATCCATGGGCTAAATTTAAATTTAACTCCATCATATGATTGAAGACAATCAATTGCATTTTTAAATTTAAAGTTTTCTATTTTTAACCAATAATTTTTATTTTTCATATTTTATAATTATATTTAAACGCAAGTTTTAAATTTTTTATTAAATAATTTATATCCTGTAAAGACGTTTGATCTGAAAAATATATAAGACCATTANTTGGCATATTTATATTTTTTTTTTGGAGAAACCTTCTCATTTTTTCTATCTTATTTGACTTTTTTGACAAGAAAAAATCTCTAGGAGATTCTTCAGAAAAGCTTTGACTCATGTCAACAATTCTGATCAAAGATTTAAACCTAAAAACTTTGGCATCAATTGAATTCATCTCAAAAAAAATATTCATTTTTTTTTCAAAAAAATTAGAATGTTTTTCCAATCTTGAAAAAATTTTTNTTTTATTTTTTATTATAAAATTTGTAGTTTGCATACCCACATAAGTGGATAATGAATTTGCGGAAAATGTTCCTCCAAAAAAAACTTTTCTTTTTTTTTTATTTAGTTTACCTGAAGTCTGTTTTGTAACACCGATTATTCCTATTGGCAGGCCTCCTCCAAAACATTTACCGAATGTGCTTATGTCTGGTTTGATCTTTAAATAATTTTGCAAGGTGCTTCCATCAGTTCTTAAACCAGTTATCATTTCATCAAAAATTAAAATTATTTTATTTTTTTTTGTGATTTTTCTTAAAAACTTAAGATAATTCTCAGCTTTTTTTATTGGTAAACTTGCTTGAATAGGTTCAACAATTACACAACTAATCTTTGATTTATTTTTTAATATTATTTTTTTAGATTTTTGAATATTGTTGTAAGGAATAAACTTTAAATTATTTTTATATGTTTTTAAAATACCTTCAGATATTGCCATAGGATTTAATTTTTTATCAGGTGAAAAAAGTAAACTATCAACAGAACCATGCCAGCTTCCAGTTGTTGCGATAATCATTTTTTTGTTTGATATAGCGTGACTAATTCTTAAAGCTTTTGTTACGGCCTCGGTTCCAGAGTTGCAGAAAATAAATTTATCTTTGTGTTTAACTATCTTTTTTAATAGATTTGCAAAATTTTTTGCTTGAAAATTCGGGGATGCTAAAGGACTTATATTTTTTTTAATAATCTCATTTAGTGATTTTTTAAATATTTTACTATTATGCCCCAACAATAAGCTTCCCGCACAAAAAGATAAATCTAAAAGCTTTTTTCCTTTAAGAAAGATTTTTGAACCAGATCCACCATCAAAAAAATTATTCTTAAAATTATAACCTTCATTTATAATGATATTTTGCATATTAAAATTTATATAATTTATTCATTTTTTTAATCAAATTTTGTTAATGCTATTTAAAAATTTTTTGATACTTAATATTTCATTTTTTTTTGAAAATTTAATTGAAATTTTTTTTCTTTGTCTTTTTAGTTGAGTTTCTTTAAAAGTTAAATTTTTGATAATAATTTTCACAAATTTTTTTATATCGCCTGAGTTTATCTCCGTAAAAATTGGTTTTTTCCAATATTCCTTCCCACCTTCTCCTGTATAACCAATAACTTTATTTTTAAATAATGCAGCTTCTATTGGAGGCATACCCAATCCCTCTAAATATGAAAAGGACATAAAAATTTTTGATAAATTCAAATTTTTAAATACATCTCTTTCATTCATGTTATTTAAATCTTTTATTTCCCATTTTCTTGGAAGATAAATCTTAAGTAAAGATATTACTTTTTCACTATGTTCAGGTAATTTTCTGCTCATATATGTAATTAAGTTTTTTTTCTTACTTCCAAATTTGTATTTTTTTACATCTATAGAAATTGAGAGTTGTCTGATTTTTTTTTTAATATTAGGAAAGTTTAACAAAATGCAATCGTTTATATCTTTTGAGTATGATAAAATAAATTGTGCATTGTTGTAAACTTTTTTAATTTTACTAAAATGATTTATAGAATTTATAGCGTAACCATTTTGAACAAAAATGGCATATTTAATTTTTTTTTTTAGAAGGAGATCGTCGGCTAGATGAGCATAAATTTCAGGTATAATTACAAAATCTTTTTTTGAGCTAAAAGTTAAGTCCTTTTTCAAGTTTATTTTATTTTTAAACCATCTATGCTTAAAATTTTCAGCTGCTTTAATTTGGTTTGCTTGCCACCCATGTTTGGAGTCATTTTTAAAGGTAATTTTTTTTGAAAGAGAAATGCTCCATTTGGCAGTTTTTCTTAGTTTAATATGCAAAATTTCAGATTTATAATTTCTTAGAGAATTAATAATTTCGGAGTGTTGATAAATTATTTTTACGCCCCCGGAGGCTTTTTTTCCGGCATCACAAATATAGACAATATTTTTTTTGATTTTCACAACTTTAAATAAATTGTTTTACTTTTATTATTTTAAAGTTATCTTACAAAATAAAGAACTTTTCAATGAAGATTTACAATGGATATTTCAAAAAAACATAGAATTGGTATTTTAGTTAAAAATTTAGAGCAAAAAAACTTTAATGGAGAATTAATTTGTAGTTTATTAAGTAATGAGAATATTGAGATTGATACAATTCTTGTTAATACAGAGGGTAATAACAAAAATAAGATTTTAGATATTGCAAAAAAATATTCTTTTAAAAGAATTTTTGAGAAAATATTATTCAAATTTTTAATTTTTTTTGAAAAATTAATTTTCAATATCTCAAACAGTAATATAAATTTTAAAAAGATAAATTTAGAAACCTTAGAATCAAAAAAGATTTATTTAAAACCAAATATCGATACAATAAAAAATATATATACATATTCTGACAATGATATAAAAAAAATTGTAGATAGGAACCTTGACGCGTTAATAAGACTCGAAAGTGGAATAATTAAAGGAAAATTATTAGATTCGACCAAAAAAGGTATTTTATCTTTTCATCATGCTGACAGTGATTTGTACAGAGGACTTCCTCCAGGTTTTTGGGAGGTTTATTTTAAGAATGCTACAACTGGTTTCGTTATACAAAAAATAAATGAACAACTTGACGGTGGAGAGTTGATTTTTAAAGGTAATACAATTACTAAACCTTATTTTTTTCTAAACCAACAATTTGTTTTTAAACAAAGTATCAAATATTTGAACAATACCCTTAATGATTACCTTAGTAACAATAATTTTAAATTTTTAGATAAAGAACCATATAAATCTAAAATTTACAAAGAACCAAAATTTAAAGAATTATTTAGCTATATCTTCAATACTTATTTTTTTATATTAAAAAAAATTTATTTTAAGTTTGCTGGGTTTAAAGAAATTTGGAATATATGTTATACAGCCCAAAAATTTAAAAAAGAAAACCTTCAAAATTATAAGATTATTAATAATCATAAGAAAAGATTTTTTGCTGATCCCTTTGTAGTTAAATTTAAAGATTTAAATTATATTTTTGTAGAAGACTATAGTTTTAAAAACAGAAGAGGTCAGATTTCTTGTTTTGAGATAAATAATAATGAAGAAAAATTCTTAGGTTGTGTCTTGAGTGAAAACTTTCATTTATCTTTTCCGTTTGTTTTTAAATTTAATGATGAATTTTTTATGTGTCCAGAAACAAAAGAAAAAAAAGAAATTAGAATTTATAAATGTAAAAAATTTCCAAATGAGTGGGCATATTTTAAAACTTTAATAAATAAAATTAACGCTGTAGACACCATAATATTTGAGAAAAATAATATTTGGTGGTTAATTACTAATACAGATAAAAATAACTTAGAATTTTCATCCGAGCTCTCCATCTTTTACTCTGAGGATGGCCCCCTTACAACTAATTGGAAAGCACATAAAAATAATCCGGTTATTGTCAATGCCAACAAAGCAAGAAATGCTGGTTTTTATAATGATGGTAAAAATATTTTTAGGGTAAGTCAAAGAATTGGATTTAATACATATGGCACGGGCTTTGATATTAATACAATAAACGATATTTCTAAAAATAGTTATACCGAAATACTTAAGGAAAAAATAAATTGTAATTTCTTTGAAGATAGTATTGGAACTCACCATTTGACTTCTATCGAAAACTTTTCAGCTATAGATATCAAGAGATTTTCAAATCAATCTTAAAAAATATATTTATTTCCAAGATACATTAATAGACCTAATGATATACCTATTAAAATCCAATAAAAATTTTCACTCATAAAAAGTTAAAATAAAAACTTTCCAAGATTAGGTTTGAAATAATTGGGGCCTTTCATGACTTTCCCATATTCATTATATATTGGTTTTCCATCCATGCCTAATTTACTCATATTTGAATTCTGAACTTCGTTAAAACATTCATCTAAATTTACACCAAATGAATGACCGGCACCATAGGTTACATACAATATATCAGTAAGAGCATCTGCTACTTCTTTAATATTGTTATTATTTATTGCATCTTTAAGCTCGTTTAACTCTTCTTCAATTAAGTTTATTCTGAGTTTTACTATTTTATCTGATGGAAATTTGGGCTTTTTTTTTATTTCTTGGCCAAACGTTTGCATGAATTTTTTAACCTTTTCAAAATTTGTCATTACGCATCCTTTATAATTTAAAATTGATCAATTAAGGTGTATTATAACAAAGAATCACTAATGAAATACAGAATAGAATTTGATAGCATTGGAAAAATAAAGGTACCTGGTGATAAGTATTGGGGTGCAAGCACTGAGAGATCTAATAAATATTTTAATATAGGGGACTTTAAAGTAAGACCAGTCGTAATACATTCAATTGCGGTTGTAAAAAAAGCTGCCGCTATAGTAAATAGAAAAAATAAAGATTTGGATATTAAACTAAGCAAATATATCATAAGGGCATCGGAAGAAGTAATTAGAGGAAAGCACGATAATCATTTTCCACTTAAAGTTTGGCAAACAGGTTCTGGCACTCAAACTAATATGAATGTAAATGAGGTAATT
Organism: Candidatus Pelagibacter sp.; assembly: GCA_002692325.1. Next base: position 1,302 of record NZJU01000031.1, on the reverse strand, counting down.
GCAAACAGAGCTATCGAAATGATGGGGGGGAAGATGGGGACGAAAAAACCCATTCATCCAAATGACCATGTCAATAAATCACAATCTACTAATGATGTTTTCCCAACTGCGATGCATATATCAATAGCTTTGAGAGCAAATACGAAACTCATACCTTCTTTAAGATTACTTGAAAAGGAATTGGCTAAAAAAGTTAAACAGTTCAAAGACATAGTCAAGGTTGGTAGAACCCACTTACAGGATGCCACTCCTATTACTTTAGGTCAGGAATTTTCAGGATATCATTCTCAATTAAAAAAATGTATAGAACGAATAGAATTGGCGCTTAAAGAGATTTATTTCTTAGCACAAGGGGGTACTGCTGTAGGAACAGGTTTAAATACAAGAAAAAATTTTGATAAGAAAATAATTAAAGAAATATCAAAAATAACGAGATTACCTTTTAAAAATACAAAAAATAAATTTGCTGCACTCGCAGCTCATGACTCTATAGTAAATTTTTCTGGAGCAATGAATACTGCTGCAGTTTGCTTGATGAAAATAGCTAACGATATAAGATTTTTAGGTTCTGGCCCTCGGGCTGGTTATGGCGAACTAATACTTCCAAGCAATGAACCAGGATCATCTATCATGCCCGGTAAAGTAAATCCTACTCAATCCGAGGCAGTCACAATGGTTTGTGTTAAAGTAATAGGTAATCACAACGGAATAACCATGGCTGGTTCTCATGGTCATTTCGAACTAAACGTATTTAAGCCTTTAATTATTCATAACATTCTTCAATCAATCGAAATAATGGCAGACTCGGCAAAAACTTTTGCCTTGTACTGCGTTAAAGGAATTAAAGCGGATAAGAAAAGGATAAAACATTTACTGGATAATTCTTTAATGAATGTTACTGCCTTGGCTCCTTCTATTGGTTATGATGTTGCTGCTAATATCGCAAAGATGGCTCTCAAAAAGGGGACTTCTCTTAAACATGAAATTATTAAAGCTGGTATTCTAGATGAAAAACAATACGAAAAATTAATGAAACCAATTTTAATGACAAAACCAAAATAAAATTATCATTAAGAGCCTATATATTCTAAAAATGACTCAATGTTTGATTTATTAAATATTCCCAATATACTTTTGCTTAGAAAAATATTCTGAAAATTTTCTTGAATGATTTCTGTTTCAACATCGCTAATTTTTTTATTTCCATTTAATAAAATATTAGTAATTTCAACTCTGTTTGAACTGTTTAACTTTTTTAGCCAATTCCTTTTCAAGTAATCTTAAAGAAGGTATGAGTTTCGT
>NZJU01000030.1 GCA_002692325.1 Candidatus Pelagibacter sp. | reverse complement strand
TATCGGGCGGGAAAGATTCTGCCGCTCTTGCTGTCTACATTAAGGATAGATACCCTGAATTAAGTGAAAAAATGGAGTATTTTTTTACTGATACAGGCGCTGAACTTAAAGAGATTTACGTATTTTTAGATAAATTAGAAGCATTTCTAGATAAAGAAATCATTAGATTGAGTAGCGGGAAGCCCTTTGAGCATTGGCTTAAAGTGCATAACGACTACCTCCCCTCGCCGCGTCAAAGGTGGTGCACGAGAACCATGAAAATCAAACCTTTTGAAAAGTTCATCAAAGATGATCCGGTGGTAAGCTACATTGGCATTCGAGCGGATGAACAACGAGAAGGCTATGTCAGTCAAAAAGAAACCATTAAACCTATTTTTCCTTTCATCGAAGATGGCATTATGCGCGGGGATGTTTTTAACATTTTAGAAAAATCTGTCGGCGTTCCTGAGTATTACGACTGGCGATCTCGTTCAGGTTGTTATTTTTGTTTTTTTCAACGTCAAAGCGANTGGCTAGGATTAAAAAGAAATCATCCTGAACTTTTTAAAAAGGCTCGTGAAATTGAAAAATCTGCGGGAGATGGTTACACCTGGGTAAGAGGAAAAAATTTAGATGAGTTAGTGGAACATGCGGAGAAGCGTGAAAAAGAACTCGGAATTATTGCAACTGATCGAAGCTCTAAATTAACAAGATGGCAGGAAATACTTGAACAGGAAATCGATGAAGAAGACGATCAAGATAAAGCTTGTTTAATCTGCAGTTTGTAGTGATCGAATTTACAAATTCTACTAATGAGATCATTTTCAATTTTAATGATGATTTTCTAAACCAGAACCCTAATCCTACAGAGACTCTTTATGAAGACTCTATTTATCATTTTGATACAAAAGGATTGATTAATTTCTTTTATCTTCTGGATAAAATTAAGATAAAGGAACTTACAAGAGATCAGAAAAGAAAAGGCTTCTATGAATTAAAAGTTTTAAAAAATCCCTCGCTTAAAAAGGCAACTAAAGTAAATCAAAATAATGCTAAGGATTTAATTTCTCACAGAAATTCTATATCTGATTTAGCTTTACCTTTTTTTATAAAAAACATTTATCACCCTAAACTTTCTCATAAAGATTTTCAGACAAAGGGAATTAGCTGGCTGAAACATGGTAAATCTAAGATATTGGCAGACGACATGGGTTTAGGGAAAACTCTTCAGGCTATTTCTGCCTCGGCAGAGCTTATCAGAGAAAAGAAAATTACTAATGTGCTTATAATTTGTCCCACAGCCTTATGTTCAAATTGGGCATTTGAAATAAATAAGTGGCTTCCTAATTTCTCAGTAATTCAAATTAATAATGCCGGTAAAGCTAAAAATGATATTTGGAATAAGCTATATAATTTCTCTCATTTTATGATTACAAATTATGAGCAGCTAAGGAAAATGCCTGAAATTCTAGAGAAAAACTCTATAGATTTAATCATCGCAGATGAGGCACATAAAATAAGAAAAGGAAGTTCAGAAATTTATAATTCCATTAGTAAATTAACATATTCAAGATTTTGGGCATTAAGCGGAACACCTATAGAAAAAGATGAAGATGACGTCGCTCATCTTTTAAAAATAATCGATCCTGAATTAAACCTTCCTGTCCTTAAAAAACTTGATACTTTTTCTTTGAAAGTTACTTTAAAAGATTATCTTTTAAGAAGAATGAAAGCCGATGTTTTAGATGAATTAGTTGAAATTGAAGAAATAAGACATGAAATAGATCTTTCAGATAATCAAAAAAAATCATACGAGAGAATTCTTCAAAGTGAGGAAATTAAAAATAGAAAGCAAAGCTTAAAAATTTTTTCATCATTGAAAGCAATTTGCGATCTTGACTCTTCTAGTAACTCAAGTTCAAAGATTGAGTATGTGGAAGAATTATCCGAAAAAATTTTTGAACGAGGAGAAAAATGTGTAATTTTTTCATTTTGGCTTGATCCCTTATACAGATTAAATGAGATTCTTGATAAAAAGTTTGGCAGAAATAGTAATAGGCTATTTATTGGTTCTTTAGACTCTAAAGAAAGGGAAAATGTATTAAGTGACTTTAAGAATTCGAAGGATTGTTTTATTTTGCTGTGTTCTGGCAAGCTTGGTAGCGAAGGTTTAAATTTAACTGAGGCAAATCATGTAATTTTTTTCAATAAGTGGTGGAATCCATCAAACAATGATCAAGCAAGGGACAGAATTTACAGAATTGGGCAAGAAAAAAAATGTTTCATACATAGTTTAATTACTTTGAATACTATAGAAGGAAGAGTTAACGAAATTCTTTCTGAGAAGGACAAAATTTCTGATGAAATAATAGAAAGCTTAGTAAAAAATGAAATTAAAGAAATTTAGATGTTTGGCATAAATAATAAATTACTTGATGAGAAGTTTTTAAGAAAACTATCAATAGAAGGATGCATTCCTGCCTTTTTTACCTATAAAAGAAAGGTTTTTCATGATGAACGTAAAGTAAATTGGCTTCTGAATAGAGTACCAACAAGCGTTAAAGAAAAGATAAATTCCATTGATGTCACTCAAGAACATCTATTTCGTCAAAAACTTCTTCCGATTCATAATAATCTTTTAGATTTACCTATGACCACATTAATTCATCCAGAAAATGGTAAAAGTTTGAATGAAAGATTGATTCGGTGCAGAAGAGCATCTATTGGAGATTACGAAAAAATCTTGTCAGACTTCAGAAAGCATAAAAATGAAGAAGTTATTTTCATTCCTTTAGATATAAAAAAATTAAGAAGATCAATAATCTTACTAAATTGGTTTATACAGCAAAGTCCTAATGAGCATTTCTCTGTGAGAGCAATACCTAAAGAAATCATTAAGGAAATTTCATTGGAAGACAATATGAAAAATTTAAAGAAAAAGCTTATTGAAAAAGCGTTTACAAAAAAAAGAGATATAAAAAAAATATTATCTAAAGTACCTTGTGATATAAACAAACAAGAACTTTTGAGGTATCTTGAGTCGATTTCAGTAAACGTCTCATCCTATTGGAATCGATTACATGCAACTCATAGAAATTCATTATTTGATGCCTATGCACAATTTATTTTTAGTGATCCAAAAACTGCCGATTATAACTATCCATCCTACTATCTTTACTCGAAGGGATTTAAAAATATAGAAAAATTGAAAGAATTAAATCGCATAGGTGTTAGAAGAATGAGAGATCTTGGTTTTTTGAGCCTCAAACTGGAGGCTAATACAAGAAACAAAGAAGAATCAATTTTGAGAAATTCTGTTAAATTATTCAATCAGGGCTTTAATGCTGACTAGAATTTCTAGTTTCTTAAGGCAAGTGTTTCTTCCCAATATTGATCAAATAATTCTGTATTTTGAAAACTTGCTCTAGTGTAACCTTGAAAAATATCCTTTAAATCAGCTAAGTCATCGTCATCTAATTCTGTAATTCCTATTAGATATTTTAATAAAGGCAACATTGCTTCTTTGAAAGCTTTATCTGCACCTCTTGCTAAAATCTTTAGTGGCGAATCTGGATCATCAGGTTTTGTAGGAACAAGAACAACAGGATTCCAAGGAGCCTTTCTAAAATCTTTTGGAATTTTCGAAAGTGGTTTTAAAATTTCGCTGTAAGATAGGTCAGTAGCAGTGCCTGCTTTATCTAATATATATCTGANTAAATGAGCAAAAACACCTTCCTGAATAGCAGGCCACAGAAAAGGGTGATCAGTATTTTCTTCTGAATCTATAGGAGCATTATGTTTCCTCATATTTCTTCGATCTTCATGAAATTCTGGAAGGACATCGAAGATTGCTTCCCATATTTTTAAAATCTCCGCGTTATAATCTTCTAAATCATTATCATCTGGCCTGAATTTAAAATCATCTGTAGATGCCGGATTAAGATCGGGAAACTTTGGACTATTCATCATTGTAATATTCATTTTATAAAGCGTTTCGAGAGACGTAAAAACCCCGGTTCCTTGATTAGCAGCAACAGAGGCATTTATACCTTTTGGTTTGAACTGGATATTTGGATTATCAACAGCCTCTGCCCCTCTCGAGGAAAATGGGTCAAAATGCTTTATTAAATGTCTTGTCATCAATGCAAATACATCGTCTTCATCCAAAGCGATATTTGTAGCGGGATCTGTTGGTTTAGCGTTTCTGTTTAAACTAGTAAAAAGCCGTCTATACGACTCAATCATTTCTGCTTTACTAATGCCTGGCTCCCTATTGATTACATGAACTGTAATTTGCTCATCTCCAAAACCTTCAGGGGTTGAATAATCTTCATTATCTCCATCTATACCATCAACTTCCCCAGCTAAAACATTTAAAATTGAAGCTACCCTATGTTGACCATCTAAAATGTAATGTTTGTCGTTATCATTAAGTGTTAAGTAACCTAACCTGTTTTCTTCAGGAGTGATATCCTCCGGAGTTGTTGCCTCATCAACATCTATCCAGTTTTCATTGTTTTCTACCAAATTAGCAACAACTATAGTGCTATAGAATCTGTCTCTTTTTCTTGAGAGGTATTTACCCATATCTTTTGTTGCTCTGCCTTGATTTACCTCTCTATTACCTACAACATCTAATGAGTCTTTATTTTCTTCGTCCAAATATCTTTGAAAAACAAAAGTTTCTCCTAGATCAGAAAACTTAATTCTTATTGTCGTGTAATTCCAATTTCCCATTGATACTCTTATTCCTGGAAATGTTTTGCTCATTAATAAATCTCCTTTTTATCCAATTTTCTTATTAATACTTGGGCCATAAAACTTTTGAAGTTCTTTTTCCCACTCTCCCATTTGATATTCATCTTCAACTTCAAGGTAATAGAATTTAAACTTTGTATCATAAAGACTTCTGCAATTTACGAACTCCTCCTCTTTCCAATGATCTTTATATCTTTGCTTAATGCTTTTTTTTGCCTTTCCTACATAAGCAATAGTTTTTAATTCAGAAAAAGGTTGAGATATGTCAGTTTCATTAGGTTCAATTGTGTACATATAAAGGCCCCCTTTAGCTGGTATTTCGTCGCTTAAAGCTTGTCTAACCATACCTTTATCTCTCCAATTTCCAGATAAAACATCTTTATCAACATTGGCATCAATTGTATTTGTTGCCCAACCTCCTCTGAAATTTCTTCCTTGATTTCTTTGTCTTTTATAATCTGCAATTTCATTGATGCCTTGCAGTAATACATTTTGATATTGCCCTCTATAATAGAGCTCAATTCTGTCATCTTTTTTATATTCAAATAATTCATCTTGAGATCTTTCAACACTAATCACTGCACATGTTGTCCCACTTGAATAAGAGTGAAAGTCAATATCTACATAATCCACAGCATTTGGACTAGATCTTTTGATTAATAGATTTGTAATATGTCTGCCCCATCTATCGAAATCTACTGTTCCATCATCATTATTGCAATCATCTGTTTCTATTCCAATAAATTCTCTTTTTCTTTCATTGTAGCCGACAAGAATTTTCCCGCTAGGACGCCTTGAGTTTATGTATGCAGTTATTGTCTTTATTATGGGTTCAGTAATCTCTTTTTCAATATTATTTGTTCTTAGGTTTCTTCTTGCAGTAGCCTTCCATTCAATTTCAAAGCCTTCTGATGGAACCCTAGGTGGAACTAGAGATTCTAAAAACCTTTTATCCCTTGTCATGATCTATTCTTTCACTAAATTAATGATCAAAAAAATCCTTTTTTCATGTAAATCATAATTTAGATCAGCTGAAACTTCCTTATAATGTTGCCTGTGATTGATTATTTCATTTAGAGACCTTCCTGATTTCCCAGCCTCTTCAATCCAGTCTAATCTCTCTGAATTATGCTTTACCTTAGCCTTACTGGCTTTTTTACTTTTACTTTTAGCAAATCTAATCTCAAACATGATTTAAATTTTATTTTTTAACCATTTAACTCCTTCTTTATAATAATCAAAGTTTGTCCAATTAGTAAGGTGTGGAGTTGCGATTACTTTTACTCTGCCAATATTACTTAAGGTACTTTTTAAATATAAATTTCCCGAGAAATAAGTACATTTCTGCATTCTGCCTCTCCAAGGCTCGGGTAAGGTTTTTTCATCAATTTTATTGGGTTTTAAATGTGCACGGAAATATTCTCTTGCATCAGCTCCGTTACAAATAATCACTTTAGGTTTTACAACTGAAAGCATATATTCGTGAAGAGGCCAAAATTTTTCTATGTCTTTTTTAAGTTGATTCTCACCACCAGGATATTGAGATTTACCCGGAGATCTTTGAAAGCATAAATTCGTCGAAAGGACTTCCTTCAAATTTATCTCTAAACATTCAAAAAAAGCTTGTATATTCTTTTGATGACGATGGACTCCTGGTTGAGTTTCATTTCCCCAGATACCTTCAAAATATTCATTTTCATCTGAGTGCTGTTTTTTACTTTCTAATTTATTGATAATTTGATCTTCTTCAGGATTCCTATCGTCGATGTGGCCGCCTGGATTTAGTCCTAGAAAGTAATAATCTCCTTTTTGTAAAGTTTCGTATCCTGAATAGATAATGTTTCCTGATTTCCTTTGTAATCCGGTTTTAACTAATAAATCAGTGATATTTTTTATATGGTCCATTTATCAACTTAAGCTTCTATGTAGATTGGCCAAGTCCTCCCATAATCATAAAAAAGAGGTTCATTGCATATCACTGTCATGGATGACTTGTTATTCATTCCCATTCGTAAGCGAGTTAGCCCTGTATAAATACGATTGAAATATTGATTTTTTGGCTCATATTTACTTTTTGATTCAATCAGAAACACCACGTGAGAAGCCTCAAACCCTTGAAAGCTATCCAATGATGATGCCTTTACGACATCTTTAGTGACCGACCATAAATCAGTTCTTTTTTTTCGCCTTAAATTGTCATCCTCAATAAACTTTTTAGTAATTGTTTCTTTACCGGTGATCGGATTTTCTGATTTTATAGTTTTAAATTTCAACGTTGAGAAAGGAAATGTGTCTATTAACTTTATTCTCTTATCTAAAAGCTTAGTAACTACTTCAAAACCTCTTTGCTTTGTTGTACTTAAGAAAGCTAAATCAGGATAACTGAATTCATCATTTGCCTTCGGGAGATGAGTAAGAATATTGTCCAAACATAAGTCTACTGCTTTATTCTCTGAACAGTTGATCCAAGTCAGTATGCATTCCTCGCCATCTTGAGGGTAATCATTTTCTGGGACACAGGTCTCATCCTGGTTAGTTGCAAAAAGATCTAGATACCTTTTTATATGTGGAATGTAATCAAACGGAAGTCTATAAGATTCAGAGAGTTCATTCCACCTTCCAGGCATTTTACTTCCCTTAAGTTCACCCTCAGAGCCCCATTTTTCTTTTGTGTATTGAAGATCTTGAGTACCGTCGCACACAAAAAGAAGTTCTCCACCTTTTTTCAGAAAAAATCTACATAGATTAACTTCTTCTGAACTAAAGTTTTGGCCTTCATCAATTAGAACAGCATCAAATTGAAAAGACTCGGGCATTTGTAATGATCCATTTTCAAATTCTTCATGAAGTTTTTTTCCAAGAGGAATAGTATTCTCATCCCTAGATATAAGTTTCTTCAGTCTCGAGACAAGACCGTGGAAATGGATGAATACCGGCCAGTTTGTTACTTCTTCATCTATGCTATCAAATTCAAAACCTTTCTGAGATGACCTTCTAAAATTTGGATCGCTTATTAAAGCCCTTCTATAAGCATTCATTGTCAGAGATCTTCCTGTTCTATAAAGAGTAATCACTAGAACTTTTGATTTTTTAAGGTTGTGAATAAGGTGATGAGCTTTTGCACCAATTACTAAGGTTTTTCCTGAGCCAGAAGGACCGCGGACTTTTCTGTAACCTGAGTCAGTAGTATTTTTGACGATATCTTTTTGTTTTCGATCAAGATCAAATGGCTCAAGAAACTCAACTTTAAAATCATTGGGTCTGAGCCAAGGTCTCAGTGAATCAAGGATTTTTTCATCAAAATTTAACTTACCACTATTTGAGAGAATATCGCTTAAATCTGAATTAATCCCTTTGAAAAACGTCCTAAATTCTAATTTACTTGTATCACAAAATAAGGAAGCCTCTTTTTTAATTTCTTCGTCATTGTATACATCTGAGATGATTAAATTAGTAATTAAAGTTTTTTTTCTGACGCCTAAGTATTCTGTCATTATTTCATCTGCAATCATTTGAATTTCTTTGCAGGTTTCTGAGAAATCATCCTGTTCTGAGTGGATTGAAACTATTAGAAGGCCGCATTCAGAATGAAGAAGAACAAAATCAGGATTAAGTCCGTTTAAAGATGGTCTGTTGTATATTTCCCAATTGTTTTCGCAAAGATCTAAAAGCTTCTCCCGAACTAAAAAATGAAAATCAGAGTATTGATTAACTTTTTCTGAGATATTTTTTGGATACTCAATGCTCATAAATATTAAATCTTTGCATGCCCATCTAAAAAAACTTTGTATTCACAAGGTTTATCGCCTTTTGGGCCAAATCCTGTTATGGAATGTTCAGGACATTCTGAGCTTTTTAAACACTTCGATATTTCTTTAATAGTATCTTCTATCCAGGAATCGTCTCCGTTGTATTCAAGCAGTTGGACATTAAATTTCATGGTCGCTTTCTTAGGGTCCACATCTAACATGCCGTCTTCGAAGTGTTGATCTCCGTTTACATAAAGAAAGTAGCCTTTATTGCTAACCTTAAAACCGTTTTTTCGCATAATCCATTGATAAACATCCATCTGTCTTTTGTAGCTTTCTTTATAGGCTCCGTTCAGACTAATTGGCTCCAATGCTGTTTTATCTTTATTTCTGCGTCCCGCTGTACTTTTATAGTCGACAATGAAAATTTCATCTTTAAATCGATCGTGCCAGACGTCGTCTAAACCTCCCCCAATCAAAAGATGCTCTTCTTCGAAATAAGTTCTCAAACCCAATTGAAGTGATTTTGTCCAAGTTTCAAATTCTTCATGAGCAAAAGGAACTAGATGCCCCAAACCGTATGATTCCATCAGTGGGTGCGGTTTTTTTAAGGCTCTATATTTATCAAAATCCTTTTTTAAGAGGGTATCGGTAGCAGTATTGAGCAAGAAACCAGGCATTCCTGGAAACTTTATGCCTTTTACCCTATCCATCCAAAAGCAGGCAGGACAATTTATAAAAGCCTCTATGCGTGAACGACTTAATTCATAAGGTTCTGGATTATTCGGGTCAAAAGTACCTCTATGTCTGGGCATAATTAGAGGATATTAAAAATATGTAGAAAAATCTATAAGAAGTAGCTCAGAGATAATTCAGTGATTGGAATGCCTATAAAAAGTAATGACAAAGCTGCTACTAAAACCAAAGCTAACATTTCTAAATTA
>NZJU01000029.1 GCA_002692325.1 Candidatus Pelagibacter sp. | reverse complement strand
AAATTTTTATATTTTTGTTGAATTTTTTTTGAAAGCGTTGTTTTTCCTGCGCCAGAGGGCGATGAAAGTATAAGCATCAAATTTTCAACTTTAGAAGATGCGCTCATCTAAAATTAATTATTTGTTTGATTTACTAGCTATAAATTTAATTGCATCACCTACTGTTAGTATCTTTTCTGCCTCGCTATCAGATATCTCTGATCCAAATTCTTCTTCAAAGGCCATTACTAATTCAACAGTGTCTAGGCTATCAGCTCCTAAGTCATCAATAAAACTTGCTTCCTCAGTAACTTTTGTCTCATCAACTCCTAGATGATCTGCAACAATTTTTTTTACTTTTTCTGTTATTTCTTGTGACATATATTAAAGGTTATTAATCTTAATAAATTAATAATTTTGTTTGTCAAGCCATATACATTCCACCGTTGACGTGAAATGTCTCTCCAGTGATGTAATTTGATAAATTAGATGCTAGAAAAGCTACACAATTAGCTACATCTTCGGGTCTTCCTAAATTTCCTGAAGGTATTTTCTGAATCAACATTTTTCTATAATCTTCATTAATATTTTTAGTCATCTCGGTTTCAATAAACCCGGGCGATACACAATTTATATTTATATTTTTTTTTGCATATTCTATGGCTAAACTTTTCGTAAAACCAATTATTCCTGCTTTTGAAGCTGCGTAATTTGATTGACCAAGATTTCCTGTATGACCGACGATTGATGTTATATTAATTATTTTTCCGCTTTTTTTTTTTAACATTTTTTTTAAAGCGAATTTACACATTAAAAATGTAGATGTAAGATTAATATCAATAACTTTTTTCCAGCTTTCTTCATTTAGACGCAATGAGATGTTGTCTAAAGTAATTCCAGCATTGTTTACTAAAATATCTAAACCATTTAATTCATCAAAGCTTTCATTAATAAAGTCCTCAATTTTTGAATGATCATCAAGTTTAAAAGGTTTTGTTTTAAGAACTTTAAATTCTTCTTGCAATTTATTTAATTTCTCAGTTTTGGTACCTGTTGCTAATACCTCTCCTCCAAATTCAACAAATTTACTTATTAAGCTCTTACCTATCCCGCCAGTAGCACCCGTAACTAAGATTTTTTTACCTTTAAAATTCATCTTTTAATAAGTTTAAATTATCCAATGTATTAATATTAATTATTTTTTTATCTTTTACTATTCTTTTTGCCAATCCTGTTAATACTTTTCCTGGACCAACCTCTATAAATGTTTTTACACCATTATTGCTCATATACTCCATACTTTCTCGCCATCTTACTTTCGAAAAGATTTGTTTAACCAATAGACTTTTAATTGAATTAGGACTTTTTTCTTCTTTGGCAGTGACGTTAGCAACTATTGGAACTTCGAGTTCTGAAAAATTAACACTATTTATTTTTTTTTCCATAAGTTCAGATGCATTCCTCATAAGTGAACAATGAAAAGGAGCACTTACTGGAAGGGTTAAATTTTTAATCTTGGATTTATCAAGAGTTAATTTAAAAAGATTAATTGATTTTATATCTCCACTCACAATTATTTGTCCAATTGAGTTATCATTCGCTATTTCACAAATTCCATCCTTATTTGTATTTTTTATTAAATTTTCTATAGAACTTACATCCGAACCAAGAACTGCGAGCATCCCTCCTTTTCCGACTGGAACTGAATTTTGCATAGCTTTTCCTCTCTCATTAAGTAAAAATAAAGCATTTTCAAAATTAATTGATCCTGACGAAACTAATGCAGAGTATTCACCTAGCGAATGACCTGCAAAATATTTAAAATGTTTTGTTTGGACACCCAATTCTTTTTGTAAAACTAAAAAGTATGAGTAGCTTACAATCATAATTGCAGGTTGAGTATTTTGGGTTAATTTTAATTCTTCCTCTGGGCCTTCTAAGATGATTTTAGAAATTTTTTTTTTTAGAAAATCGTCTGCATCTGAAAATATTTTTTTAACATAATCAAATTGTTTAAATAAATCTGAACCCATTCCAACAAATTGTGATCCTTGACCTGGAAACAATAGTGCTTTCATAATTACAATGATTTTTCACAAATTTATACTATTGTAAATCATAATTTATAATAGTATAAACCCTGCTTTACTATAAATTATGAAGTTTTACGAACAAACTATAATCTTAAAACACGATCTAAGCCCAACAGAGCTTGAGGAATTAACTCAGAAATACAGTGAAATTATTTCAAGTTCTTCTGGAAAAATTCATAAACTAGAAAGGTGGGGACTTATGAACTTTTCAGAAAGAATTAATAATTTAAAAAAAGGCTTTTATATTCACTTAAAATTTGAGGGAAATAAAGGAATACTTGAAAAATTANNNNTTACNAAGTTAAATTAGATAAAAAAGTTGTGAGGAACCTTGTGGTAAAATATAACAAATTAGATCTTGATACAGAATATTTTAAGACAAATTAGCATGAAAAGTAGAAAAACTAAATTTAACAAAAGAGGACAAAGTCCACTAGCTAAACTAAGTTTATTTCAAAAAAATGACTTAAGGTTTTCCAAAAAATGTCCTTTTTCCAAAAAAAATGCTGAGGTGATAGATTACAAAAATGTAAAACTTTTAAGAAGATACTTAACTGAAAATAATAAAATATTATCTTCAAAGATTACATCTGTATCGCAAGGAAGCCAAAGAAAACTTGCAGCTGAAATTAAAAAAGCAAAAATTTTAGGATTAATTTAATGGAAATAATTTTGTTAGAAAATATATCTAAACTTGGAAAAATTGGAGAAGTCGTTAAGGTTAAAGACGGTTATGCTAGAAATTATCTATTAGCGCAAGGAAAAGCTCTAAGATCAAATAAACAGAATCTTGATATTGTTGGTAGAAAGAAAGATGAATTAAATAAAAAAGATAACGAGATTAAGAAAAAATTTTTAATGATATCCGAAAAAATTAATAAAAAGATTATTTCTGTTAACAAAGAAACTAAAGACAACGGTGAACTTTATGCATCGATTAAACCCAAAGAAATAGTTTCCCTAATCGAAGAAAAGTTTCAAGTTAAAATTGAACCCTCTTCAATTGAACAAAAAAAAGATATTAATGGGATTGGAAAATTCGAAGTACAACTAAATTTACATGCAGAAGTAAAATCTATATTTACAATTGAGATTAAAAAACACCAAGCTTCCTAATTAACTTCTCCACAGGTTGAAAATTGAGTGAGTAACTTTTACTTTAAAAATAATTACATTCAACTAATTTGTCAAAATGGAGAATGTAGGTCTCAAATTAAAAAAACAAATAAAAGTACCGTCGAATATTGAAGCTGAACAAGCTCTTATAGGCTCAATACTTGTAAACAATGACATTCTCGACGAGATAGCCAATATTGTAAGCGCATCTAAATTTTATGATCCAGGTCACAAGAAAATTTTTGAAATTATAGAAAACTTAAACGCTAAGGGAATGATAGCAAATCCAATAACTATAAAAAATTATTTTGAAAACGATAAAGATAATTCTTTAAATGATGTAGGTGGAACCGAATATCTAATTAAATTAACAAGATTTTCATCCTCTATTAAACAATCTGTGGATTATGCAAAAGTTATTCATGATAATTTTGTGAGAAGAGAATTGATAGAAATAGCTGAAAATATTAATTCAAATGCTAAAACTGAAAACTTGGATATTACCTCAGAAGATATAATTGAAAATTCTGAAAAATCATTATTTGATTTAGCTGAAAGAGGTTCTTTTTCACAATCTTTTTTGAAGTTTAACACTGCATTAGACCAAACGATTCAAATGGCTACTCAAGCGATGCAGAATGATCAGGGTATTGTTGGGGTGCCAACTGGGCTCAAAGATTTAGATGAGAAATTAGGTGGATTACATAAATCTGATTTGGTTATAATTGCGGCGAGGCCGTCAATGGGGAAAACTGCATTAGCCACAAATATCGCTTTTAATGCTGCATTAAAAATTAAAAATGATAACAGAAAATCGTCTGTAGCGTTCTTTTCTCTCGAGATGTCTTCTGAACAACTATCAACCAGAATCTTATCTGAACAAACTAGAATTCAATCTACTGATATAAGGAGAGGCAAAGCCTCAGAGGAACAATTAAATAAGTTTATTCAAACTTCTAGAGATATCTATGATTTACCACTTTACATTGATGAAACGCCAGCGATTACTATCGCAAAACTAAGCAACAGAGCAAGGAGAATAAAAAGGTTATTTGGATTAGACATGATTGTAGTTGATTATATTCAGTTGATGAAGGTAAACTCTAATAAATACGAGGGAAGAGTGCAAGAAATTTCAGAAATAACTCAAGGTTTGAAAGCCTTGGCAAAAGAGCTAAGTGTGCCTGTTCTTGCCTTGTCACAATTATCCAGAGCAGTCGAGCAAAGAGACGATAGACAGCCTCAATTATCTGATCTAAGAGAGTCAGGATCAATCGAACAAGATGCTGATGTTGTTATGTTTATATTTAGGGAAGAGTATTATCTCGAGAAAAAACAGCCAAAAACTGGCACTATTGAGCATGCAGAATGGCAATCTAAAATGAATGACGTTTACGGCTTAGCCGAGATAAATATTGGAAAACAAAGACACGGTCCAACTGGTAAAATTTATTTAGAATTTGAGGGAAAATATACCAGATTTAAAGACACAACAAAAAAATAATCTTATTTTATTTATATTTTTTGATGATATAAAATTAAAAGTCGCTTATGTATCTGAAAATTTATAGCAAAATTATCACTGATTTTTCTAAGTTTACTTTGATAATTTTGGGTTTACTAATTGCTTTTTCAATAAATTTTTCCAAAAATTTTAATTTAGATGCGTCTTCAGACGCTTTGTTGTTAGAGGGAGACGAAGATCTTCAATATTTAAGAGAAATTAATGAAAGATATGGTTCAAAAGATTTCTTATTTTTAACATATTCACCAGTTTCGAGTTTTGTAGATGAAGAAACAATTATTAATATACAACTTTTAAAATCCAAAATTGAAAAACTCTCTTGGGTAGATAGCGTAATCACGATTGTTGATGTTCCGTTATTAAAAAGCAGTGATGAGTCCCTTATGGATAGAATTAAAAATTATAAAACTTTATCCTATCCTGAAATAGATAAAGAAAGAGGATTTGACGAAATCAGAAATAGCCCTATTTATAAGAATTATGTGATCAGTAGTGATGGTAAAACCTCGGGAATAGTTGTTTATCTTAAAGTAGATAAAAGATTAAAAGAATATATTAAACTTAAAAATGAATATTTTTTGCAATCTAAAAATAATGAAAATTCTTTTAATAAAAAGGCTTATAAAATTTTTTTAAGTGAATATGAAGATTATAAAAATTTATATAACAAAAGAAATCATCAAAATATTAATGAAATCAGAGAGATAATTTCAAAATTTGGTAGTAATTCCAAAATACACCTTGGTGGTGTTCCGATGATTGCGGATGATATGATGACTTTTATTAAAAATGACATAACAGTATTTGGATTGGGAGTGTTTGTTTTTATTGTTATTACTCTGTGGTTTATATTTAGAAATATAAAATGGGTTATTATTCCTTTAATAGGTTGCTCTACTTCGGTCATAATAATGATGGGCATTCTTGGGTTCTTGGGTTGGAAAGTTACTGTAATTTCCTCAAATTTTATTGCGCTAATGTTAATACTGAATATGGCGATGAATATTCATTTTTCAGTTAGATTTTTACAAATTGTAAAAGAATTAGGTTATTCCAAAAATCAAGCAATCATTGAAACATCAAGAAAAATGTTTCTGCCTATTTTATATACTGTTTTAACAACTATTTGTGCTTTTTTGTCTTTAGTCTTTAGCGGTATTAAACCTATTATAGATTTTGGTTATATGATGACTTTAGGATTAATAGTTTCAATGTTAGTCACTTTTTTTTTAATTCCATCTTTAATAACATCTCTTTCTAAAGAAAACGAGATTAGTGTGACAGAAAATAACAAATCTAAAATAACAAATGCATTAAGTAAATTTTCACAAAAAAATACTTTTTTGATCCTTGGATCTTTTTTGCTAGTTATTTTTTTTAGTATAAAAGGTATCTTAAAACTCGAAGTAGAGAATAGCTTTATAAATTATTTTGATAAAGACACTGAAATTTATAAAGGAATGAAAAAAATAGACGATGATTTAGGTGGAACTACACCGCTAGATATAATAATTAAATTTCCTTCTAGTAAAGAAAAATCTGACGATGATGAGTTTTCCGAATGGGATGATGACGAAGACGAGTCCAGTAAATCTAAATATTGGTTTACTAGAAACAAGATTGACAAGATTTTAAATGTTCATGATTATTTGGACTCCCTACCTGAAATAGGTAAAGTTCTCTCTTTTGGATCAATAATTAGGGTAGCTGAAGATCTCAATGAAAAAAAATTACAAAGTTTAGAAATCGCAGTTTTATATAGCAAAATTCCTGAAAATATTAAAAAAGAAATAATTAGCCCTTATATTTCTGTAGACAATGATGAAGCAAGGATAAGTGTAAGGATAAAAGATTCTTTGGAGGATTTAAGAAGAAATGATTTGATAAAAAAAATTAAAACTGATCTTAGAGATAAATTAAACCTTAAAGAAGACGAATTTAGGCTCACAGGAATATTAATTTTGTTTAATAATTTACTTCAAAGTTTATTTAAATCACAAATTCTAACATTAGGAGTGGTAATTTTGGGAATTTCTTTAATGTTCTTTATTTTGTTTCGAAATATAATGCTATCATTTATAGGAGTGACTCCTAACTTTGTTGCAGCTTTTTTTATCTTAGGAATAATTGGTTTTGCCAATATACCTTTGGATATGATGACAATTACAATAGCGGCAATAACAATTGGTATAGCTGTAGATAATAGCATTCATTATATTTATAGATTTAAGGAGGAATTTGAAAAAATAAAGAATTATAATCTTACGGTTGAAAGATGTCACAGCACCGTAGGTATTGCGATTTTAAATACCTCTATAACTATTGTCTTTGGGTTTTCAATCTTAATATTGTCGAATTTTATTCCTACTATATATTTTGGAATTTTTACTGGCTTAGCAATGTTGTTGGCATTAATATCAGTTTTAACTTTATTACCTAAGCTTATAATTATTCTAAAACCTTTTGGCAAAGAATTATCTTAATGGGTAATGATTTAATAGAAATTGTTTTAAATAATATTAGTTGGTTTGATTTAGTTATTGCTATAATTTTAATTTATAATGTGTTCCAATGCTCCTTGAAAGGTTTTTCATTGAGTTTTTTATCTTTCTTAAAATGGATAGTTGCATTAATATTGACAATAATATTTGTTCCTAAAATTCAACCTTGGGTATCTACTTATGTAGACTCTCCTTTTATCAATGACTTGGGTTTAGGATTAATTTTATACATATCATTTCTATTTTCACTCATACTGTTAGGTAAGGCTATAAATAGTTCAATGAAATGGACTGGATTCGGCCCAATGGATAAAACTTTTGGTTTTTTCTTTGGTTTTTTTAAAGGTTATATAGTTTCTGTATGCTTATTCTCAATAATTAATTGGTTTTATCCCTTTAATAATTGGAGTATAAAAATTGATGAAGCACTGACATATAATTTTATTAAAAATAGTAGTGAGATTTTAGTCGAAGAATTTCCAGAATACAGAGACTTAAAGGACAGCAAGGAAAAAATTGAAAATATATAAATCAGATAAATTAAGAGAGGAGTGTGGGGTTTTTGGTATTTCAAATCATGACGAAGCATCAGCATTAGTTGCTTTGGGTCTCCATTCTCTTCAACATCGAGGACAAGAAGGTTGTGGAATAGTTTCATACGACGGAAAAAATTTTTATTCAGAAAAAAAACAAGGTTTAGTTGGAGATCATTTTACTAAATCAGATGTTATTAAAAATCTTCCAGGAAACTTTGCAATTGGACATAATCGATATTCTACCACTGGAGAAACCTCACTAAGAAATATTCAACCTTTTTTTGCTGACTTGCACTCTGGTGGTTTGAGTATCGCTCACAACGGAAATTTGACAAATGCAATATCTTTGAGAGATAGTCTCGTTAAAGATGGTGCGATTTTTAGGACTACAAGTGATACAGAAACAATTGTGCAATTAATCGCTAAATCAAAAAGACTTAAAATTTTAGACAAAATAATAGATGCTTTATTTCAAATACAAGGTGGTTACTCTTTAGTGATGATGACTAACAAAAAATTAATTGGTTTAAGAGATCCTTATGGAATTAGACCTTTAGTTTTGGGAAAATTAAAAAACTCTTTTATCTTTGCATCGGAAACTTGTGCTTTAGATATAGTGGGGGCTAAGTATATAAGAGATGTTGAAAATGGAGAAATTGTTGTTGTGGAAGATGGAAAAACAAAAAGTGTCAAACCTTTTCCTAAATTAAAAGCCAAGCCGTGTATATTTGAATACATTTATTTTTCTCGTCCAGATAGTATATTAGATGGTAAGTGTGCGTATGAATATAGGAAAGAATTTGGAAGACAGTTAGCAAAAGAGGCTGATGTTGACGCTGACATTGTAGTACCAGTTCCAGACTCTGGTGTAGCTGCAGCTTTAGGCTATGCAGATGAGTCTAAGAAAAAGTTTGAATTTGGTTTGATCAGGAATCATTACGTTGGAAGAACTTTCATCGAACCTACTCAAAGTATTAGAAGTTTTGGTGTAAAACTAAAACTTAGCTCCACAAAAAGTATAATTCGAGATAAAAAAATTATTTTGATTGATGACTCTCTAGTAAGAGGAACTACAAGTTTAAAAATTGTTAAAATGCTTTATAACGCGGGAGCAAAAGAAGTACATGTTAGAATAGCATGCCCTGAAATAAAATTTCCTGATTTTTACGGTGTAGATATGCCCTCCAAAGAGGAATTACTAGCTCATAATAAAAATAAAGATGCAATGTGTAAGTACATACAAGCTAAGTCGCTTGATTTTTTAAGTTTAGATGGTTTGTATGATGCTCTTGGTAAAGGTAAAAGAAATAATAGCTATCCTCAATTTAGTGATCATTATTTTACTGGAGACTATCCTTTAAAACCAATTGATAAAATTGAAAATTTTGAAGTGAATCAGTTGTCTTTATTGAGTGGAAAATCGTCAAACTAACCTATTGTCACTATTCTATTTTTTTTATCAAAAAAATATAAAAATCCGTCAGCGAAGATTATATCTGATTGAATATTTGTAGGAAGTTGGAATTTTGAAATAAATTCTCCAGTTAAAGCGTCAATCTTTTTTATTTCTTTGGAGGTAAATAAATACAAGGAATTATTAATTAATTTTAAATCTTTAACCGATGTGTCATTATTATTTACTAAGAAACCTTCCTCTTTTTTAATGTATTTGTCTATGTTGTTAGACCATACTAAATTACCAGTAGCCGTTTCTAAAACCAAAATTGTGTTTTTTTTTGTAATCAAAAAAATTAAATCGTTTGATATTATTGGATTTAGAGTTACACTTAAATTTAGTTCCCAAAATTTATAACCACTTTCTACATGGTGTAATGAAATAAGATCCTCTGTTGAGATTAATATCTTATTATTATCTATTATTGAGGGTTTACCTTTAAACGGTGTCTGAGCATTTGAGTCTTTTTTTTTAAAATTTGAAATCCAATTAAGATTTTTATTATTATAATTTATTGAAAATAAACTACCATTTGTATTTAAAAGATAAATATTTTTATCAAAAATTGAGATATTATTTATAAATTTTGATTTATAAATATTATTATCAGTTCCAAAACTCCATATTTTTTTTCCGGAATTTAAATCGAGAACTAGTATTTCATTTTTCGAATTTGCTAAAAATATTTGGTTTAACGAAACTTTAATATTAGAGTTAAATGGTATTTTGAAAAATTTTGCCCAGATCAACTTATTTGACTCTAGATCAATACAATAAACATAACCCAGATTATCAGATATTATTATACTTTGATCATAAACTAAATAAGATAATTTAATTTTAAAATTTTTTATTTTTTTTTTATAAAAATTATATTTTGTTAATTTTCCTGAGTCTTTTGAATAAGTGTAAATTATTCCTTTTGAGTCATTAAAGATAAACTTATCACCTTTTAGCAAAATTTTACGTTGGATTTTTTTTTTAACTATTTTTTTAGTTAATTTATACTCTCCTTTTTCAGAAAAGAAAATATTTGAGGAATTATTGTAATTATTTAAAAATGGATCACTCCAATTGGTGTTTTTTTTTAAATCTGAAAGATAAAGAGATTGCTTTATATTTAGAGGTATTTTTTTTAAATCATGTTGTTTAGTTGTATTTAAAGATTTTAGATCAGCAAAATTAGAGTTATTTTTTTTTATTTTTTGCTCATTCCATATTCCAGTTTTATTATCAAAAGAACATGATAATGTTAGTGGAATTAAAATCAAAAGAAAAATTTTTTTCATTATCAATTTTTAAGTAAGTTTGAGAATTCTTTAGATTTTTCAATTTCATTATTAGTTATGTAGTATTTCTCTAAAAAAGTTATGGCTTTGATCCTCCAAACTGAGTCAGAATTGATAATGGGATTTAATAATTTTAAAATTTCATCCTCATTTATTTCTGAACTTCTAGAAAGATACATTGCTTTTTTTATTTTAAAAAGATCTTTATCGCTTTCACTCATTTGCGAGATACTCAAGATAATATCAAAAAGTTTGATTATTTCATTTTTTGAAATATCTATTTTTTTTTCTAAGATTAAATTTAAGGCCATGGGAGAGTAAAATTTATTTTTTTCATTAATTATTTCTAGCAAAACTTCTTTATTTTTGATTTTTTGGTTTTTTAAAATTTGAATTTGAACAGTATTATATTTTTCTGAAATTTTTATATTTTTTTTTTGTTTAAAATAATCTAATAAGAAATAACTTAAAATAATTATAATTAAAATTATAACGAATATTATCAATATTTTTTTATTGTCCTTTAAAAAACTCTGAATAAAATGCGAATTAGGTTTTGATTTTGTTTCGTCCATAGTTTTTAATATGTATGTTTTTTTTTTGGAAATTTTTCATTTAAAATATCATGTTTATATTTTTTAACTGCTTTTAATATTATTTTGTTTAAATTTAAATATTTTTTTACAAATTTTGGATAAAATCCACTTAAACCTAACATATCATCTGTTACTAAAATTTGTCCATTACACGAGGAAGAAGAGCCAATTCCTATTGTTGGTATTTTTAGTTTACTTGTAACAAATTGAGCAGCGGATTGGGTAAGGCATTCTAAGACTAAAGAAAATGCTCCAGCTTTTTCTATGAGTTTTGCTTCATTTAAAAGTTTATTTTTTTCTGATTTCTTTTTTCCAAATATTCTAAATTTTTTTTTAAATTGGGGTGTATAGCCAATGTGACCCATTACAGGTATTTTAGATTTTACTAACGACTTAATTATTTTGAAGTTCATTAGATTACTCTCAATTTTTACCGCATCACATTTAGTTTCTTTCATTATATATTTTGCATTTTTTTTTGCCTCTCTTATATTCCGATATGTTCCTGCTGGCATATCAACAACCATTAATGCTTTTTTCAAGCCTGCTCGGACTGCTTTTGCGTGATTAATTATAGTTACTAAGGAGACTAAACTAGTATTTTTCATTCCGTATAAAACATTAGCGACTGAGTCTCCTACCAATACTATATCGCAGTTATCATCTAATAACTGAGCATATTTTTTAGAATAAGCAGTCAAACAGACGATCTTTGAATTATTTTTTTTTCTTTTAATTTTTTGGATTTTTTCAAATGACATCTGTTATAATTTAATAAACTTGCTACTCTAACTCAATAGTGCTCGGTGGTTTAGAAGTAATGTCGTAAACAACTCTATTTATTCCTTTTACATTATTAATTATTTTATTCGAGATTTTATCTATAAAATCTTTTGAAAAACTAAAATAGTCGGCAGTCATCCCATCTTCTGAAATAACAGCTCTTAACAAGCAAATATACTCATATGTTCTTGAATCACCCATTACTCCCACGGTTCTGACTGGCAATAATGCAGCATATGCCTGCCAAATCTTATTGTAAAGATTATTCTTAATTAATTCATTTACATATATATTATCTGCTTCTTGAAGAATTCTAATTTTTTTAAGATCAATTGCTCCAATAATTCTTATCGCTAGACCTGGGCCAGGAAAAGGATGTTTTTGACTTATGCTTTTGTCAAGATTTAACGATTTTCCCAATTTTCGGACTTCGTCTTTAAAAAAATCTTTTAAAGGTTCAACTAATTTTAAGTTCATTTTTTTTGGAAGTCCGCCTACATTATGATGAGACTTTATTTTTGATGTTTTACTTCCTGTATAAGACTTACTTTCTATTATATCGGGATAAAGCGTGCCTTGAGCTAAAAATTTTACATTTTTAATTTTGCTAGATTCCTTTTCAAAAATTTTTATAAATAATTTACCTATTATTTTTCTCTTTTGTTCTGGATTTGTAATATTGTAAAGTTTTTTTAAAAAGATTTCAGATTTATTTATTAACTTAATATTAAGTTTATACTTATACTTGAAAATTTTGTATGTTTCCTCGAACTCATTTTTTCTCATTAAACCAGTGTCTACCATAATACATATTAGGTTTTTTCTTATGGCTTTATTGATTAAAAGAGCTACAACACTACTATCTACTCCACCTGATAAGGCGCAAATTACTTTATCTTTTTTAACTTTTTCTCTTATTTCTTTTATTAGTTTATTTTTTTGTGAAAAAACATTCCAGTTTTTTTTTACTTTACAAATCGAAAATAAAAAATTTTTGAAAATTTCATTACCATTACCAGTATGGGTGACTTCTGGGTGAAATTGCACTCCGTAAATTTTTTTTTTGTCATTTTCAATGATTGTAAGTTTAGAGTCTTTAGTTGAAGCAATGATTTTAAAATTATTAGGTAATTTGACAACCGCATCTTCATGACTCATCCAAACAGAATTGTTTTTTTTAAAGAAATTTTTTGTTAACAAAGATTTCTTTTTTTCATATATATGAGCCCTTCCAAATTCTCTTTTTTTTTTGGAGGCTTTTATTTTCCCTCCAAATAATTTTGCTATAAGCTGCAAGCCATAACAAATACCTAAAATTGGAATATTTTTATCTAAAATTTTTATAGGAATTGACTGAAATTTCTGTTTTGTTACGGATGATGGTCCTCCAGAAAATATGATACCTCTTATATTATTAAAATCTTTATATTTTATGAAATCATTAGGTGTTACTATTTCAGAAAAAACCCCTAAATCTCTTATTCTTCTAGCTATTAGTTTTGTTACTTGGGAACCAAAATCAATTATTATAATCCTATTTAATACTCTATCATTAAATTGTTTCATCTACTTCTTTAAAGAGTTTTGTCTAAGCTTTACAAGGTAATCTTTTTTTGTACACATTTTTTCACAAATCAGATTGAATTTATTAATAAGACTCTCGCTTTCTAAAAAATCTGATTTTTTTATTTTAAGTAATATTAGCTCGTAGAGAGCTTCTTCATTTCTCGGATTAATAAGTATTGTTGTATCTAAATTTCTTTCCAATAACTCGTCTTTTTTTTGAATTTTAAAAATTTTAGCTAGATATAAATAAGAAATTTCACTTTTTGGATTACGCACAATTTCTTGTTCAAATTTAAATTTAGCCTCCATATATTTTTTATTTTCATACAATTCAATACCTACGGACAAATAATTATTTTCTGAATAAGATTTTGGATTAAATATAAATAACGATAAAACAATGATAATAATTTTTCTCATAATTTATAATTTCCCTCACTTCCAGTTATTTGTACGCTATGTACTCTACTTTCATAAAAGCCAGCTTTTGTAATTTTTACCATTTTAGCATTTTTTTGAATATCATTTAATTTTCTTGCTCCAATGTATCCCATAGATGATCTAAGTCCGCCTTGAAGCTGATAAATAATTTTTTTTATTGAGCCCTTATATGGGACTCTACTTTCAACTCCTTCAGGAACAAACTTTGAACTTATAGTATGTTTTTTTTGAAAATATCTGTCTGCAGATCCTGAGGACATGGCGCCGATTGATCCCATGCCTCTATAAGATTTAAATAATTTATTTTTAAATTTAAATACTTTTCCTGGGCTTTCATCAGTACCAGCAAATATAGATCCCATCATTATTGCATCTGCACCAGCAGCTAACGCTTTGATAATGTCACCAGAAAATTTAATCCCTCCATCCGAGATAATATTTATTTTTTTCTTCGCCACAGCTCTTTTTACATTGAGGATTGCTGTAATTTGAGGAACTCCTATTCCAGCTACCATTCTAGTAGTACATATTGATCCTGGACCTATACCAACTTTTAAAATATCTGCTCCAACATTATAAAGTTGCCTCGCTGCAGCAGCAGTTGCTATATTACCTGCGCATAAAGGTGTCTTTTTACATATTTTTTTAATTTTTTCTAAAATATCTAAAACTTTTTTACTGTGTCCGTGAGCTGTGTCTACTACTAAAAGATCAATACCCGCGTCTATTAATTTTTTTGCCCTAACTATACTTTCTTTATTGGTTCCAACTGCCGCTCCAACAATTAAATTATTTTTTTTTACTTTTTCAACTTCTTTTATTTGATTATTGATATTTAAATTTCTATGAATTACTCCTATACCACCTAGTCTCGCTAATGAAATTGCCATTTTACTCTCCGTTACAGTGTCCATAGCTGCGGAAAGAAAAGGTAATTTTAAAAATAATTTTTTTGAAAGTTTTTGGCTTAATATTGCCTCTATAGGTAAAACATTTGAATATTGAGGTTCGAGTAAAATATCATCAAACGTAAGGGCTTCTTTTATAATTTCCATATAAACTTATAAACAATTTTTAGAATTTATAAAGTCTTTAATCCTTCGCAATGTAAATAAGTTTCTTTTGAGTTAGAACGGCTTGCAGCTGGTTTAAAAAAATTCACTTTTTTAAATTTACTTTTAGCCTCTTTTCTTACTAAATCAAAATCCTGTCCCATGAATATTTTAGATACCAAATTGCCTTTTTTTTTAAGTGTTTTTACTGAAAAATCTATAACCTCCAGACAAATTGAATTGGTTCTTATACTATCCAAATCTTTATTACCTGTTGTATCAGCCGCCATATCTGAGATAATTACGTCTATCTTGTCTTTAAAATACGATAGAATAAGACTTTGTGTGTCAATTTCCAAAAAATCCATTTTTAAAAATTTTACTTTTTCTATTGGTTCCATAGTTCTAATATCGACAGAGACAATTTTCCCATTAGTTGTAATCTTGCTAGCAACCTGAGACCACCCCCCAGGAAAACTCCCAAGATCCAACAAACTAGTTTTTTTTTTCAAAAATTTATATTTTTTATTTATATCAATTAATTTGAATGCAGCTCTAGATCTGTAACCTAGAAATTTTGCTTCCTTAAAATATTTATCTCTATGTTGCTTAATTATCCAATTTTTTGAACTTTTATTTTTTTTCATTAAAGAATGTCTTCATGCTCGTCCTCTATTTCATCTTGCTTATTTCTTTTTTTTGAAAAAAAAGTGTAGGATGATATTGGTACTGATAACATGTAAGTCAGTCCAAAAATGACAAGTGTTTCAAAAGTAAAAAACATTAATGAAACTAAAGATATACCCGCAGCTAATAAAATGAAAATTGTTAAAGAGGGTTTAATTTTTATCTTTTTTAATGAATATGTTGGAATTTTACTTATCAAAAGTAAGGAAACAAAAATAGTAAGCCCTGGTGTAATAATTTTTAAGTCAATGAAGTTACTAAATTCAGATAATTCATTTATAAGTGGCATTAAAATTAGTATTGCCCCAATTGGTGATGGTATTCCCTCAAAATAATTTTGCTTCCACTCCTGGCTACTATTATATTTTGTCAAATTAAACCTCGCTAATCTAAGCACGCAACAAACAGAAAAAATTAGTGTTATGGCCCATCCAATTTTTCCGTACTGGTTTAAAGTCCAAAAATATA
Source organism: Candidatus Pelagibacter sp. (assembly GCA_002692325.1). Next base: position 13,111 of record NZJU01000029.1, on the reverse strand, counting down.
TAATAAAAGCTGGAGCAATACCGAAGCTTACAAAATCTGTTAATGAGTCCAACTCTTTACCAAAATCAGTTGTGGCTTTAATAAGCCTTGCAATTCTCCCATCTAGTGCATCTAAAATTGAAGCTAAAAGTATAAAAACTACTGCTAATTTAAAATTAAGATCTAAGGAAAATTTTATTGAGCTTATTCCTAAACAAACACCAGCAATAGTTAAAAGATTGGGAAGAATATATCTTGTTTTTTTTGATGGTACGATTTTAAATTTTTTCTTTTCCATTATTTTTTAGCTAATAAACTTTCACCTGCACTTACATTTTGTCCTTCTTTAGCTAATACGGTAAAATTTTTAAAGTATAAGTCTACTCTACTTCCAAATCTAATCATTCCAATCCTTTCCCCTTGTTTTAATAATTGATCTTTACTTACCTCACAAACAATTCTTCTTGCTATTAAACCAGCGATTTGAACTATTAATATTTCATCGTTGTTATCAGAATTTACCTTATAATAGTTTCTTTCATTTTCATCACTTGCTTTATCTAATGATGCGTTTAAAAACTTACCTGGTTTGTAAAAAATTTCATCAATTTTTCCCGTAATTGGTATTCTATTAACATGACAATTAAAGACATTCATAAAAATACTTATTCTTACAAACTTCTCGTTATCTAAGTTTAATTCTTTAGGGCCATTCGTTTCAATGATTTGGGTTATTAAACCATCAGCAGGGCTTACAAGATAAGAATCGTCATTAATTGGAACACGATCTGGATCTCTAAAAAAGTAATAAACCCAAATAGTTGTTAATAATAAAATAAATGCTAGAAAATTTGAAAATAGCCAAACTATAAATGTTAATATTATAGATATTGCTAAAAACTTGTAGCCTTCTTTGTGAATCTTCGGAAAAATATTATTTATCATAATGTTAATAAAGTTTGATAATTTTCATTAATATGTATAAAAATCGATCATAATCAATTTGTTTTTATGGCTAAAATAAAGGTTAAAAACCCAATAATTGAGTTAGATGGTGATGAAATGACCCGGATTATTTGGTCATTTATAAAAGAAAAGCTCATTAAACCTTATTTAGAAGTTAACTTAAAATATTATGATTTGGGCATAGAGAATCGAGATAAAACTGGAGATCAAATTACAATAGATGCAGCTCAAGCCATCAAAAAATATGGTGTTGGAGTAAAATGTGCAACTATAACACCAGACGAAGCGAGAGTGGAAGAGTTTAAATTAAAAAAGATGTGGAGATCTCCTAACGGCACTATAAGGAATATTTTAGGTGGAACAGTTTTTAGAGAACCAATCATTTGTAAGAACGTTCCTAAACTAGTTCCTGGTTGGACCCAACCAATAGTGATAGGAAGACATGCTTTCGGCGATCAATATAGAGCTACTGATTTTCTAATACCAGGTGCAGGAAATTTAGAAGTTAAGTGGACTTCAAAAGATGGAAAAGATAAAAAAGAGTTTAACGTTTTTAATTTTCCTGGATCTGGAACGGCTCTCACAATGTACAATCTAGATGACTCTATTAAAAATTTTGCAAGAGCTTGTTTGAATTACGGTCTTGGAAGAAAATGGCCAGTTTATTTATCAACAAAAAATACAATTCTTAAAGCGTACGACGGAAGATTTAAAGATCTTTTCCAAGAGGTATTTGAACAAGAATTTTCTGATAAGTTTAATAAAGCTAGTATTACCTACGAACACAGATTGATTGATGATATGGTAGCATGTGCCATGAAATGGAATGGTGGATATATCTGGGCATGTAAAAATTACGATGGTGATGTTCAATCAGACACTGTTGCACAGGGATTTGGATCTTTAGGACTCATGACTAGTGTACTGATGACACCTGATGGCCAGACAGTAGAGTCAGAGGCGGCCCATGGAACTGTGACTAGACATTATAGGATGCATCAACAGGGAAAAGAAACTTCTACAAACCCAATAGCATCTATTTTTGCATGGACAAGGGGTTTGGCTCATAGAGGAAAGCTTGACAGGAATGAAGAACTGATTAAATTTTCAACTAACGTTGAAGAAGTATGTATAAAAACAGTTGAGAGTGGTTTAATGACAAAAGATTTGGCAATTTTAATAGATAAATCAAATAAATTCTTAACAACAAATCAATTTTTAGAAGCTATTGATGGGAATTTAAAAAAGAAACTTAATTAATTTTCTTTGATATCTCTTTAAAAGCTTCCTCAATTTTTTCTTTATATATACCTCCTGCTTGAGCAAAATCTTTTCTTCCACCACCCCCTCTTCCACCTAAAATACTTGATGCAGATTTTACCAGATTGACAGCATCAAATTTGAAAGTCAAATCTTGAGAAATCCCCACAGCTAAACCTACCTTATCTTCAAATATAGCAATACTGACTACAATTCCTGATTTAATATCTTTTTTTCCTTGATCGATTATACTTCTTAATTCTTTTGGAGGAAAATCTTTTAAAATTTGTTCTCGAATCAATATGTTTCCAATTTTTTTATCTTTAATTATATTTTTACTTTTATCATTTTTAATTTTTTCAATCTTTGCTTTACTTAATTGTTTATTCAAATTTTTTAAATTTTCAGATAAATCTAAATTTTCTTTACTATTAGGTATGATTTTTATATTTTGAAGTTCTTTTTTGACTAGTTCGATTTCATTTTTAAGATTAGTCATCTTCTGAAACTCACCTATCTTTTGTATCTTTTCAAATTCCTCTAATTGCTTATCTCTTAAGGCCTCAACTCTCCTTACTCCTGATGCAATCGATGATTGGCTTATAATTTTAAACTTTCCAACCTCTTTTGTATTTTTAACATGTGTTCCCCCACACAATTCAGTTGAAAAAAAACCATTATTTTCCTTTCCCATAAAAACCACTCTTACTTCCTCCCCGTATTTTTCTCCAAATAATGCTAAAGCACCCATACTTACAGCTTCTTTTGGTGTCATTATTCTTGTTTGTACCTCTGAAGATCCTTCAACTATTTCGTTGACTATATTGTTTATCTTTATCATTTCTTCTTCCTCTATCGGTTTATTGTGGCTAAAATCAAATCTCAGTCTTTCAGGGGAGACTAATGATCCTTTTTGTGTAACATGCTTTCCAAGAGTCCTTCTTAAAGACTCGTGTAATAAATGAGTAGCTGAATGATTTGCCCTAGAGTTTTTTCTTTTTAAAAAGTCTATTTCTAAATTAACATTTTGCCCAATTGATACAGATCCTTTTTCAATTTCTCCATAGTGGACAAATAAATTTCCCATTTTTTTTTGAGTATCATGAACTTTTATTTTACAATTTGAATTAAAAATATAACCTTTATCACCAACTTGACCACCTGACTCTCCGTAAAATGGAGTTTGATTTGTTATGACCTCTACTTTGTCGCCGGTGCTAGCCAAATCAACAAATTTGCCATTTTTTGAAATTTTTATTATTACCCCTTCGGCCTTATCAAATTCATAACCTAAAAATTCAGTAGGCTTGAGTTCCTCTCTAACTTTAAACCACCTTTCCTCGACGGACTTATCTCCCGATCCTTTCCAGTTGGCTCTAGCCAAAGCTTTGCTTTTTTTCATCTCTTTCTCAAAGCCAACGTTATCAACCTTGATATCTTTATCTCGTAAGATGTCGGCAGTGAGATCTAGGGGAAAACCATAGGTATCATATAATTTAAATGCTGCTATACCAGGGAGAGTTTTATTTTGAACTTTATTTAAATTTTCATTAAGTATTTTCATTCCTCGTTCTAAAAGAGAGGAAAATTTTTCTTCCTCATTTTTAAGTGTTTCAACTATTAAATCTTTACCGTTTATTAATTCGGGATAACTATTCTTCATTTCGTTTAATAAAACTTCAAAAATTTTATAAAAAATAGGATCTTTGCTGCCTAAAGAATGAGCGTGTCTCATTCCTCTTCTCATAATTCTTCTCAAAACGTAACCTCTACCTTCGTTAGAAGGTAATATTCCTTCAGCAATTAAAAAACTGCTTGCTCTAAGATGGTCGGCGATTACTCTGTGACTAGCTATTGTTTTATTATTAATTGTGGTTTTTGTGATATCAGATGAAGCAGCCATAATTTTTTGAAAATGGTCTATTTTGTAATTATCATAAGTACCTTGAAGCGCTGCTGTCATCCTTTCAAGGCCCATGCCAGTATCTACTGAAGGTTTTGGTAAATCAATTCTTTTTTCTTTTGATATTTGTTCGTATTGTATAAACACAAGGTTCCAAATTTCTATAAATCTGTCACCATCTTCGTTTGGACTTCCAGGAGGTCCGCCTTTTAATTTGTTACCATGATCATAAAAAATTTCAGAACATGGGCCACAAGGTCCTGTGTCTCCCATCGACCAAAAATTATATGCTGTTGAGATTTTGATAATCTTATTATCATTTAACCCAGCTATTTTTTTCCATAAATTAAATGCGTTTTCATCCTCATGAAAAACTGTAACCAATAATTTTTCTTTCGGTAGGCCGAAATCTCTAGTCAGCAAAGTCCATGCGAGTTGAATAGCTTGTTCTTTAAAATAGTCTCCAAATGAGAAATTTCCCAGCATCTCAAAGAAAGTATGATGTCTAGGTGTATAACCAACATTTTCTAAATCATTATGCTTCCCGCCTGCTCTTACACATTTTTGAGAGGTGGCTGCTTTTGTATATGTTTTTTTTTCCAATCCAGTGAATACATTTTTAAACTGAACCATTCCTGAATTGGTAAACATAAGTGTTGGATCATTGTTAGGGACTAAATTACTAGACTCAACAATATTATGATTGTGTTTCCTAAAATACTCTAAAAATTTTTTTCTTACTTCAGCAAGTAAAATTTGACTCATGTATTATTAAATACAGATATTTATAAGGTTGTCTATAATAGAGATTATCCAGTTTTTTGCTGTTCGTTGTCAACTACTAAGCAAATTTCTGACTTTGTTAAGAATCTTTGGCCAGTTCCATTATCTAAAGAGAACATTCCGCCAATACCAGCGACTGCATCAATTGTTAAATCGGTATGTTTCCACTTTTCATACTGATCTCCATTCATGTAGAAAGGCACCCCGCCAATCTCGCCTAATTTTATGTCATTATCTCCAAGAGGAAATTCTCCCTCTTTAAAGCACATTGGGGCGCTACCGTCGCAACAGCCTCCTGACTGATGAAACATCAAGTTTTTCCCATACTTTTCTTGAAGCTTTGATAAAAGACCCAAAGCTGAATGTGTTGCTGAAACTTTCATTTTCCTATTACGGCCCATGATTAAGAATCATGGGCCACTATATATTATCTATTAAAAGAAGCCCAATTTTTTCTCAGCATAAGAAACGTGTAGGTTCTTATTCTGTCTATAATGGTTAAGCATCATTTTATGAGTTTCTCTTCCAACTCCTGACTGTTTATAACCTCCGAATGGTGAGTGGGCCGGGTAAGCATGATAGCAATTTGTCCACACTATTCCTGCTTTGATACCTCTTCCCATTCTATAAGCTATATTTCCATTTCTTGTCCAAACACCTGCTCCTAAACCATAAAGTGTATCATTCGCAATTTTTAGTGCGTCTGATTCGTCTTTAAATTTAATAACAGATACAACCGGACCAAAAATTTCTTCCTGGGAAACTCTCATATTATTTTTAGCCTCAAAAATAGTTGGTTGAATGTAATTACCCTTTTCTAAACCACTATTTAGATTAGCTTGAGCTCCACCTGTCAGAACTTTCGCGCCTTCTTTTTTCCCTAGATCAAGATAAGATTTAATCTTTTCCATTTGTTCTACAGAAGCTTGCGCTCCAATCATAGTTTCCATTTTTAATGGGTTGTCTTGGACTACAGCTTTAGTTCTTTTAATACATTTTTCCATGAATTTATCATAGATAGACTCTTGGACTAATGCTCTACTAGGACAAGTACATACTTCTCCCTGATTAAGATTGAACATAACAAAGCCTTCAACACACTTATCTAAGAAATCGTCATCTTTTGCCATAACGTCTTCAAAGAAAATATTTGGTGATTTACCACCAAGTTCCAAAGTAATTGGAATAATATTTTGTGCTGCGTATTGCATAATTAATCTTCCAGTAGTTGTTTCACCAGTAAATGCCATTTTAGCAATTCTTTTTGAGGATGCTAAAGGTTTTCCAGCTTCTAAACCATAACCACTTACTAAATTAACTACACCTGGAGGAAGTAAATCACCAATTAATTCCATCATTACCATAATGGATGCAGGTGTTTGTTCCGCAGGTTTTAATACAACACAATTTCCAGCAGCAAGTGCAGGAGCCAATTTCCATGTTGCCATTAATAATGGAAAATTCCATGGAATTATTTGACCTACCACACCTAGTGGTTCAGGTATATTGTAAGAGTATTGAGAGTTACTTATTTCTGCAACTGATCCTTCCTCGGCTCTTATTACTCCAGCAAAATATCGCCAATGGTCAACAACAAGTGGCAGGTCAGCTGCCATACACTCTCTTATTGGTTTACCATTATCTAAACATTCTGCTACAGCTAACATATTTAGATTTTGCTCAATTCTATCAGCAATTTTCATCAATATATTTGATCTTGTTGTGATGTCAGTTTTTCCCCACTCTACAAAAGCTGTGTGAGCTGCGTCTAAGGCAGCCTCAACATCTTTCTCATTTGAACGAGGAACTGAACAGATAACTTCATTTGTTATTGGAGTCGTATTGTCAAAATATTTTCCAGATTTTGGCTCTACAAACTTACCATTAATATAATTTCCGTACTTAGACTTAAAAGGAAATTTTACTTTTAAATGAGAGGTATCTAACTGCGATGATAACTTTGAGCTCATTGATTTTTGTGTGCTCATTTATCCTCCTTTTTTTTTTAAACACAATTAAAACCAATATTTTCCAAGATGTACACAAATATTTTTTATAATTATTTGATTAATACTAAATGTAGATTAAAACAATCTAAAGTTGATTTTTCATGGGAAACGGGAGACTGAAATCTCCCGTTTTCAATTTGATGGCTTTTGAATTATTCTTCTTCTTTTTTATCTTTGCTTTTTTCGTTGGGGGATGGATTGCCCTCCAGTTCTTTACTAATTGCTGATGCTTGATCTCGAATTATTTTTTCAATTTCTGTTGCAACATTTGGATTTTTTTGTAAGTAAACTTTTGAGTTTTCTCTTCCTTGACCAATTTTTTCACCTTTATAAGCATACCAAGCTCCAGACTTTTCTACTACTCCGGCTTTGGTACCTAAATCGATCAACTCTCCTAATTTACTTATGCCCTTTCCATACATTAAGTCAAATTCAACAACTTTAAACGGTGGAGCGACTTTATTTTTAATTACTTTTACTCTTGTTGAGTTCCCGATAATTTGATCTTTTTCTTTTATCGCTCCTATTCTTCTAATGTCCATTCTTACGGATGAATAAAATTTAAGAGCATTTCCTCCTGATGTGGTTTCAGGATTACCGAACATTACACCAATTTTCATTCTTATCTGATTAATAAATATTACCATAGTATTTGATTTAGACACTGACCCGGTAATTTTTCTTAAGGCCTGACTCATTAGCCTTGATTGTAAGCCCACATGGTGATCTCCCATTTCACCCTCTAACTCTGCCTTTGGTGTTAACGCGGCCACTGAGTCCACTACCAGTACCGAAATTGAACCCGACTTAATAAGTGTATCAGTTATTTCTAATGCCTGTTCTCCAGTATCTGGTTGTGAAATTAAAAGTTCCTCGGTTTTGACGCCGAGTTTTTTTGCATAAACTGGATCCATTGCATGTTCTGCATCTACAAATGCACATATTCCTCCTGCTTTTTGCGCTTCTGCAACCACTTGTAAGGCTAATGTTGTTTTTCCAGAGGATTCTGGTCCATAAATTTCAATTATTCTTCCTTTAGGCAACCCACCTATACCTAATGCTAGGTCTAAGCTCAATGAGCCCGTTGAAATAGCTTCTACGTCTAAAGCTTGTTGTTGTCCAAGTCTCATTACTGAACCTTTTCCAAAATTTTGGTCTATTTGGGAAATGGCAGCTTCCAATGACTTGTTTTTTTCTTTCAATTCTTGTTGTTTTTTACTGTCAGTTTTAACTACTTTTAAGTTATTTTTTGTCATGATTTATCCTTTTTTGTTATTCGAATCATAGCTATAAATGTACACATTTTGTTCTTTTAAGCAAGTATTTAAAAAATATTGTTTTTAGATGTTTTTTACGGTGTTTATATCTAATTTGCCAATTTCTTTAAGAAGCTCAAATTGAGAAATTATAAAGTTCCTTTGTGCTCGAGCATTTGAAATTCTTGCATCCAATAGCAAACTCCTAGATTGGATTAATTCAAGAGTAGTTCTATTACTTCCAGAATCATACTCGAGAGTGATGCCTTCGTTCGCTATTTCAGCTGCTTCAAGTTGAGATTTGGTGGCCATCAATACACTTTCTGAAGATTTATAATTTGACCAAGCATTGGTAGTTTTGGATTTAGTCTGATTTTTCAGATTTTTGAAGGTCAGTTTTGCTTGCTTGTTTTTAAAGTTAAATTTTTTAATGGAAGCTATATTTTCTCCTCCCTTTATTATTGGCCAACTTATCTTAGCTTCAACTTTTTCCTGATCAACTTGATCGATTGTCAAACTAGTCTCGTTTGTTTCAGATTTTGTAAAGTTAAGCGAAGCTTTCGGTGATAATTTTGCTTTTTCTATAGCCAAGTCTTTTTCTGCTATTAAGCTATCTATTTCAGCCATGAGAAATTCTGGATTATTTTTTAAAGCTTCTGATAATGCCTCTGATAGCGTTTTTGGTAGTTTTAATTTAAAATTTTTATTTTTTGATAAACTATTTATCAAAGGTGGTTTAAGACCTACTATTTTTTCAAAATTTATTTTAACATTTTGTAATTCGGTGTCCGCAATAATAAGATCGGCATTTGCTCCCGCCAAAGAAGACTCTGATTGAGCCAAATCTGTAAGGGTAATTTCTCCTTTTTGTAACCTTACCTTGTCAGACTCTACTTGTCTCTCAAAAAGAGAAACGTTATCGATATTAAAATTTTTAGTATCACTCTTTAATATCAGATCGTAGTATACTATGGCTGTATTTAAGATTGTTTCTTGCTCAACTTGTTTTAATTTTGATGAAGATCTTTTTACTTGAAGCTCAGATTTTTTATAGGAATTGTAGCCTTTAAATCCTTGAAAGATTTTTTGTTCTACATTTATCGATTTTGATTGTGTGTCTAAATTTGAGTCAGCCAAAGGTGCTCCAGAATTATCAGTTCTGTTAGTAGATTGTAAGCTAGATTGTTTGCCCTCAATAGTTAAGCTTGGTAAAAATTCGCTTTTTGAAATATTTATATTTTGTTCTACAGCTTTAAAATTTTCTCTCTCAGCGTTTAATTCAAAGTTTTTGTTATAAGCTTCATTAATGTAAAAAGATAAGTGATTTTCTGCATTTAGATAACTAAATTCAAAAAGAAGTAAAAAAAAAATTAGTATAAATTTTTTCATTTGATTTTGATTGATTTAAGTTTATGTTTTGCATCAAGTTTAATCACAACGTCAGCATATTTTTGCGTCTGAGATATCATTTTTTTTGTTATTCTTTCATAAAACATTATAAATTCCCTTATTTGTTTTTCACCCATAATTTTGTTTCTTGAAGATTTTGCTTTTAATTTACTCTCTTGCAATAATCTCCATTTAAAGACGTATTTGAAGCTAGGAATTTTTAAGAAAATTAGTCTATCTATCATATCAAAAATTTTTTTGTAATTATTTTTTAATTCTTTGTTCACAGTTTTTCTCCAGATCATTTTTTTGTCTTCTTTTTTTTCTAACAAATTTATTGGTGCTTTTATATCTGAATTTTTGAATGGTGTCGCTCCTACGCACCAACCTTCAAAAATGATAATATCAGGTTTTTCTTTAATTAAGGACCATTTTTTTTTTGGTAATCTATTATCTATTGATTTATCAAATTTAGGAATATAGAAATTTTTGAAATTTTTACTTTTTAAATTTTTTATATGATATTGAAGTAATTTTGTATCATGAGTTCCGGGTACACCTCTTGTTAGAAATAACTTACTTGTATTTTTTGATAACTTTTTCCTGGACTTAATTGTTTTATAGTAATCATCTATAGAAAAGTTGATAACTTTTAATTTATATTTTTCCTCTAAAAGAATTTTTAAAATTTTTGCAATCGTTGATTTACCTGAGCCTTGAGCACCTGATAGACCAATTAAATTACTTTTCTTATCTTTTTTATATTGATGAAAAATATATTTACAAATAGGCAGATAAAACTTTTGAAGCTGCTTGCTTTTATCTAAAAAGGGCTCCCCTTTAACCTCTTGAGATTTTAGAAAATTAAAATATTTTTTCTTGATTTTCTGAGTTTTCAAACTATCAAGTATCATAACGTTATAAATTTTATTTATTAAAGTTTTTTAGAGCATCTTCAAGATATTCTAGTCTATCTTGACCCCAAAATAATTCATCTTTAAAAACATAAGTAGGTGCTCCAAAAATATCTTGATCGACTGCATCTTTTGAATTCTTTTTATAATGATTATCGGTTTCATCTGATAATGCTAATTTTTTTATTTCTACATAATTAAGATTTAAATTAACACAAATCTCTTCAAGGATTTTATAATCTGAAATATCTTTTTCTAACGACCACAAATATTTTAAGCACATATTGCTAAAGTTTAATTGATCCCCCAACTTAGCTGCAGCAATAACGAACTTCGCTGGTAAGTGCGGGTCAGAAGGTGGAAAAAATTTTGGCTGCTTATTTATAGGTATATTTAATTTTTTACCAATACGCTCTATTTCTAATAACCTGTATTTTTGTCTAGATGGATGTCGTTTTGGGATTGGTAAACCTCCAGTTTTAGTAAAAACTGTTCCTACTAAATCAAAAGGTTTTTCAATTACATTAATATTATACTTTCTGATTAAAGATGAAAAACGCTCAGTTCCTAAATAAGAAAATGGTGATGCTATGCTGAAATAATAATCAATTTTCATAAGTTTTTGTCTATTAAACTATTCAAAGTACATTACGCATGTTTAGCCATATCCACAAGACATCAAAATTCACTAAAAATGTTCTTGTTTTGATTCACTTTTGATTCATTAAGGGACTCGAAATACAACCTCAGTTTGTTAAAAGGGTTTAATTACTGATATGTTTGTTTCTGCAGAAACCAAATCCTCAATTTTTTCTCTTTTTGAAATTAAAAATATTAAAAAATTAAATAAAACTAAAAACAATATAATCAGAATCCAGATAAAACCAATAAAATCTTTTAAAATTAAAGTGAGAAATAATAAAATTATTGATCTAATTAAAACTAGAAATTTAAATGATGCCATTATAGCAAGAGAGTGTATTACTAATTTGAACAAACTCATTTTTGATGGTCCAAAATACCTTATACCTCTTATAGATTTTATTTCACTTAAATTAGAAATATTTTTTTTTATAGAGCCTGAAAAACTACTCCACGTTGTTGAGCTATTCGATAAAACTTTAACATCTTGAAAAGTTAAACAACTAAAGTTTCCAAAATAAATTTTTTTCCCAGTAAATAATAATGTTAAAGTTTTATGAATTTCATACAATAGTTTAAAAAAAAGTCCTTCGGATCTTTTTATTCTTCTGGCAACTACTGATTTGTTTTCAAATTCAATAGATTTATTCAACAAATCTCTGATTTCCTCTGGTCTGTCCTCTCCATCTCCATCCATTACTATAACATGATCAAATTTTTCATTATTAACAAGGTGTCTCAGGCCAACTGCATTGCACCTTGCGTGTCCAATATTTTTTTTAAGATCTATAATTTTGAAATGATTAAAATTATTTGGTTTTTTAAAGCCTTCTAAAACAACTGTAGAGCAATCATTGATTACTAAGCAATTAAACTCGACATTTTTAATACTTTGTATTTGNATATTAATATTTTTTAGAAGTTCTTTAAGCGAGTCCCAATCATTATACACTGGAATTAAAAAAAAAAATTTTTTCATCTTCTTCCAATCATGCAGAAACCTGTAGGTCTTATTGTACCGTATTCGCCTGGGCAAATTTCTTTTAAAATTTTTGGATTTCCTGCATATATTACGCCACCCACCTCTTTAAAATTTTCTAAATTATTTAAGCTTTTAAACCATTTTGGTCTAGATCCTAAATGGTAAGATAAATTTCCAGCTACCCATTCATCTCCAACAACAACAGAAATTTCATTTTGGAAATTTTGGTTCCACTTTCTCTGAACTAAGTCAGCTATCTCTCTGCCGGGATAATCAGTTCTTTTAGTTTTGTCAAATGAAGAAATACTAAAATATATAATTGGAGACAGCAGGAATAAAAATAAAACAGTTACAAAGAAATTTTTAATATTATTTAAGTTAATATTTTTTTTGTAATAATAAATTATTAGTAGAGGTAAAAATAAATAAAAAGGTGTCATCCACATTGTTCTTATATTAGCGCCTGACACAAAAGATATGATTAACATTACTGCAAAAGGAATTAAATTAATCGATAATAAAAAATTTAATTTTTTGTCTTTTCTATTCAAAAAAATTTTTTTTTTCTTAATAAGTATGACAGAATAAATTAAAACTGGTAACAAAATAATAATTTGTTTTATCAAAAAAATTAGCGGATTTTTAAAATGATTGATTAATCCTTGTTCGCGCAAATTTGTTCTATCTAATCCATATTGAATTGAAGAAAAATTATTTTGAAATAGCCAATAAATATGAGGTGAAATTAAGATTAAAAATACCATTATTGATATGAAAATTTCTGGGTCAAATTTTTTATAATCTTTTAAATTATTAATATAATAAAAAATTATAGCTATTATTAAAAATAAAAAAAGATATTTTGACAAAAAACCTAAGGATGCAAATAGGCCAAAAAGAAACCAATTATAGATTTTTTTTTCATTAAAGCTTTTCCAGCTATATAAAACAGTAAGTGACCAAAAAGGTAACTGACAAACATTTACATTAAATTCTGGAGTTGTAAAATTTAAGAAATAAATTCCAGA
>NZJU01000028.1 GCA_002692325.1 Candidatus Pelagibacter sp. | reverse complement strand
CTTTCTTTGGATGCTCGAAACGCTTTTAAATGTTCCTTCAATAGAAAAAATTGTAATAAACACTGATGCAACAGAAACTTTAAAAAACAATAAAATACTGCCTACTGACAGGATTATAATTAGAGAGAGAAAGGATCATTTATTAGGGGATGATATAAGTATGAACCTTATTATTAAAGACGATATAGATTTTATCGATTCGAATAATTATTTAATGACTCATACAACTAATCCACTTTTGAGTTCTTCCACTATATCGAATTCTTTGAAAATTTTTGAAAATCAGAAATCACATGATTCACTTTTCTCAGTAAACAAGTTTCAATCAAGATTTTATGATTCTGATAAAAAACCTGTTAATCATGATCCAACTAATTTACTTAAAACTCAGGATCTACCAATGTGGTTTGAAGAGAATTCATGCCTTTATATTTTTTCTAAAAAAAGTTTTGATAAAACTAATTCAAGAATTGGTTTGAATCCATACTTGTTCACTTTGCCAAAATATGAATCAATAGATATTGACGATAGCGAGGATTGGGAAATTGCAGAATCACTAATGTTAGGGAGAGACAACATCCCAAAATAATAATAAAAAGAAAAATCTATTTTTTAGATTTGACCTAAGTTTATTGTGACGAGACAAAAAATTTTAAAAATAGAAAAAAAATGAAGAATAATAAATTGATATTTATTCTAGGAATCAAGTCAAGGAGAAAACAATAGAATTTAAATATTAGAAATATGAGGGTTATCGCATTTATTCCAGCAAGGATGGGAGCTTCTCGCTTCCCAGGAAAACCTATGGCAAAAATAAACAATATACCAATGATAGGGCATTGTTATTTTAGAACTAATAGTTGTAAAGATTTAGATGATACTTATGTCGCAACATGCGATGTAGAAATTTTTGACTACATAAAATCTATTGGCGGTAAAGCTGTTATGACCTCAATAAAGCATGAAAGAGCATCTGATAGAATTGCTGAAGCTATGAAAATAGTTGAAAAAGAAACTAATTCCCTTATTGATCTTCCTGTTATGGTTCAAGGAGACGAACCTTTGGTTACACCAGAAATGATTACAGAAGCAATAACTCCATTTTTTAGCAATAAAAAAATCAAGGTTGTGAATTTAGTATCTGAAATTGAGAATTATGATGATTTTCTTGATCCTAACGAAATAAAAGTGGTCTTGGATAAAAATAATTATGCCCTCTACTTTTCTCGTTCCCCAATACCATTTAATAAATTTGGAGATAAAAATTTTAAAAAGTTCAAACAAGTCTGCGTGATTCCTTTTAAAAGAAATTTTCTTCTTAAATTCAATAGTTTACCTCAGACAGAATTAGAGAAATTAGAATCCGTAGACATGATGAGAGTTTTAGAAAACGGAGAAAAGGTATTGATGGTTCCTACATCGGCGAAATCATATAGTGTAGATACAGAGCAAGATAGGATAAAAGTAGAGAAGATCATGAAAAAAGAAAAAAATAATTATTTTTGATGATGCGAAATATACTTAATAAAATAATTGTAAATATTCTTACTTTATCTTTGATATTAGCTAGGAAACAACAAAAACTAACATCAATTTTTTTTAGATTAAGAAAGATCATACCTTCATTAGATGATCAATATTCTTCTTTTAAAATCGAAGGAGCCTATCTTACGAATAAAGTTTATAACCTTCATTCATTCCAGATTAATTTGGCCTTAGAAGTTCTTTCATCTTTGGAGCAAACAAAAGAAAGGATTCTTGTTGATATCGGAGATTCTTCGGGGACTCACATAACCTATTTGGAAAATATTTTAAATAACATCAAAGCTTTCTCTGTCAACATGGATTCAGAAGCAGTCACAAGAATCAGGACTAAGGGATTGAAAGCTATCCATTCTTCAGCGGAACAGGTTCACAAGCATCCCGAAATAAACAGAAATGTAGACACTTTTTTATGCTTTGAAACTCTAGAACACCTAGAAGATCCTATAAATTTTTTAAGAAATCTATATGAAAAGAGTGAATGTAAACAATTGGTTATAACCGTTCCTTACTTATTAAAAAGTAGGGTCGGTTTGCACCAAATCAGAAACTGGGGAAAGGGAATGCCTTTTAATCCGGAGACAACACATATTTTTGAACTATCCCCTGATGATTGGAAATTAATCTTTAAATTTTCAGGTTGGAAAGTAAAAAAAGAAAAAGTTTACCTTCAGTATCCAAATTGGCCACTCATATCTTTTTTAAAATATTTATGGAGATATAAAGATTTTGAAGGATTTTATGGAGTAGTTCTAGAAAAAAACCCCAAATACATAAAAGAATATGACAGATTTAATTAAAAAAATTACTGTAAAAAAAATTAAAGAAAAATTAAAGAAATCCATCCCTTCTATTGGTACATGGGTGCAAATTCCTAACGAAATATCAGCTGAAATTTTATCTCAAGCTCAAAATATTGATTGGGTGTGTATTGATTTGGAGCATAGTTCAATATCTTATGAAAAATGTGAATCTTTGATAAGAGCAATTGATTCTGGCGGATCCATTCCATTTGTGAGATTAACCTCAAATAATCCAGATCAAATTAAACGAGTCTTAGACTCAGGCGCTAGAGGAATTATTGTACCAATGGTTAATACTTTAGAAGATGTCAAAAAAGCTTTCAATGCAATGCACTACCCTCCTGAGGGAACAAGGGGTGTTGGTCTAGCAAGAGCCCAAGAGTGGGGGAATAAATTTGAAAAATATATCAAAAACGAAAAGGATAATCTGTTAGTTGTACAAATAGAGAACATTGAAGCCGTCAAAAACTTAGATATGATTTTTAGTTCTGAATTAGTGGACTCCTACATAGTCGGTCCTTATGATTTAAGTGCATCGATGGGTATTCATGGAGACTTTACTAATCCAATGTTTAAAAGAGTTCTCAAAGAAATTTCAGTTAAGGCTAAACAATATAATGTGCCAAAAGNTTATCATCTTGTTAATCCAGAAATTAAAGAATTAAAAAAATTATTGAAGGATAACTATACATTTATAGCTTACTCTATTGATACTGTAATTTTAACTGAGAAAATTAAATTCGATGTTAAGTAAAAACTCTTCAATTGCTGTTACTTCAAGGTCATTCTCAAAAAATGAAGAACTCAAAAGAAAACTAAAATCACATTTTTCTAACGTAAAATTCAATGATTCTGGCGTTAATTTCAGCGATGACGATCTCATTAAGTTCCTCCAAAATTGTGAAGGAGCTATAGTCAGTGAAGATAATCTAAATAGAGAGGTNATTGAGCAACTTCCTNATTTAAAAGTAGTAAGTAAATTTGGAGTAGGTACAGATACTATAGATATTAAATATCTTAAAAAGAAAAACATAAAATTTCACTGGAAGCCCGGACTTAATTCAACTTCTGTTGCTGAACTTACAATTGGGTTTTTAATTTTAACTTTAAGAGGCGCTATCACTGCAAACAAAAAAATGTTGAAAGGAGATTGGGTAAAACCTACTTTTTCGAAAGAATTATCTGAAATAAAGCTTGGACTCATTGGTTATGGAAATGTGGGAAAAAAAATAGCAGATTTCTTACAAGTACATAAAACAAAAATTCTAGTTCATGATCCTTATCTTAAAAAGGACTTAATCCTTCCTAAAAACTTATCAAGAGTAACTTTCAAAAAAATTTTGAAGGATTCAGATGTCGTTTCCTTACATTTGCCTCTCAATTCAAAAACTAAAAACTTAATTAAANAAGAAGAAATCNANTATATGAAAAAGGGAGCAATTTTGTTGAATCTTTCTAGGGGTGGAATTGTAGAAGAAAANGCTTTAATTGANGCACTTAAGAAAAAAAAAATAGCTGCNGCAGCTTTTGATGTTTTTGATAANGANCCAAAGTTCAATAAGAAATTAGTAAATTTAGACAATTTTTTTTCTACTCCGCATATAGCTGGAACTTCTTCATCTTCTACTTTAAAGTTAGGTATATCGGCAATAGAGGGCCTAGCTTTAAATTCTAAAAATGGTTAAAAAGAGAGTTTTGGTGACTGGTGGGAGTGGGTTCCTTGGGAGTCATACTGCTGATCAGTTATCAAAGCAAGGATTCAAAGTTGTATTATTTGATAATAAACCCTCAAAGTGGAAGAGCCCAGGTCAAGAAATGGTAATAGGCGACATAACTAATTTTGAAGATTGCAAAAAGGCTTGTGAAGGTGTTAATTATGTCTTTCACTATGCAGGTATTGCTGATATTAATGAGTCAAAAAAAGATCCATTAAATACTATTCAATTGAACATCATAGGTACTTCGAATTTATTAAAGGCCTCTGTTTCCTCAAAAGTTGAAAGATTTGTTTTTGCATCAACGATGTATGTCTATAGTCCATATGGTTCATTTTATCGTGCAACTAAACAATCATCTGAATCAATTATTGAAGTATTCTCAGAAGAATTTAACTTGGATTATACCTTTCTGAGGTATGGATCACTCTATGGTCCTAGGTCTCAATCATGGAATGGTTTGAGAGGGTACATTAGTCAAATTATTAATAATGGCGAAATAGAATATAGGGGTACCGGAGAGGAAATCAGAGAATATCTTCATGTTGAAGATGCGGCAAAGTTAAGTGTAAAAATTCTTGAAAATAAATATAAAAACAAAGCAATCACTTTGACTGGACATCAAAAATTATCTTCAAATGAAATGATAAATTTACTTTTTGAGATATCCGGAAAAAAGAAAAAAATCAATTATAAGAGAAATAATAAAAACTCAGATCATTATGTAAATACGCCTTATAGATTCTCTCCTAAAGCAGCAGTAAAAATAATCCCTGATGAATTTCGTGATTTCGGTGAAGGTATCATCGAAGTTATGGATGAAATATCTTCTACAAAAAAATAAGTTTTTTTGAATCAATATCATAAAATAAAAGTTTTAAAATTAAAGCATCTATTAAAAAAAAATCTTTTTATTTTTGATTTTNANGGAGTNATTTGTAACTCTGTAAACATTAAAACAGATGCNTTTTTTGANCTTTATTCAACNTTNGGCCTTAAAATTGCTGATCAAGTTAAATCTCANCATNTAGAAAATGGTGGTATGTCTAGGTATGAAAAAATTTCTNTNTATCATAAANAATTCCTTAANNTTTCACCTTCTCCAGAAGATATAAATGAATTTGCAAATAATTTTTCAAAATTAGTTTTTAATAAGGTGGTCGCGGCTGAATTAGTAGATGGTGTGTTAAGCTTCTTAGATCTGCTGAAAGGTAATGGGAAAATCTGCGCAATAAATAGTGCTACACCTGAATATGAGATTAGAAAGATTATTAAAGAAAAAGGCTTAGATAATTATTTTTTTAAAGTTTTTGGATCTCCAAATACCAAAAGTGAGAATTTAATCAAAATCATTAACTCCACAAATTTTAATAAAAAAGAAACTATATTTTTTGGAGATGCTGTTAATGATCTTCATGCTGCTGTTAAGGAAAAAGTTGATTTCATAGGAGTTGGAGAAGAAATTATTACTAATGAACAGTTTAGGAAGACAGATTACTTTCATATAAGCGATTTTAAAATTCTTTTCAAAGAATAATGTCAGTTTTAGATTTAAGAGATTCAAACGACCTAAGCAAAGAAATATCATCCTTATTTTATGAAACTGCTCTTTCAAGTAGGGAGGAATTTAATAATTTCATATCAGATTTTAATCTAAAAAATAAATCTAATTTAGATTGGTGGTCAGAAAATACTTCTAGCAGAAATACTTATGCTAGTAAGCTTTTCTATAATTTTTGCTGCATTAAGTTTGTAAATGTTCTTTTTAAGGACAGAAGCATTGATATCGATGAAATCGTTGTTGATTCAATAGCATTAAAAAATATTTTAGAAAAATTAATTAAAAAAAAATTCTCTAGCAGCATAAAGGTTTCTTTGAAAAAAAAATGGAGTGTTCAAGCAAAATTATCATTCAAATTTTTATACTATTCCTATTTCTTTTTTGAAAGAGTTTTAAGAATATTTCTCGCAAGGATGTATTTCAGGAAAAATCATTCATCAATTTCAAATAAATTCATATTGGTAGATACTTTTTTAAGTCAAGATTTTATTGAAAAAGATAGATGGTATGGTGATTTTTATAATCTTTTAACAAAAGAAGATAAAAAGGAAATATTGTTTGTTCCTACAATTCTATCATCAAGTTTGGTTTCTACTTTAAAGATTTTCAGACAAATCAACAAAAGCAATAGAAATTTTCTTGTGAAAGAGAGCTATATAGAAATTAGAGATTTAATTTTTGCTTTTTCTCATTTATTTAGACTAAACAAATTAGAAATATCTAGTTACTTTATCGAAGACATTGATATTTGTGATCTGATTCGAGAAGACATATGGTCAAATAGGGATGTATTTTCTATTTATGAATCGATAATTAATTATAAATTTTTTCTAAATTTATCAAAAACAGATATTAAAATTTCTCTTGCAATTAATTGGTTTGAAGGACATTGCATAGATCAAACTTGGAATTTAGCTTTGAAAAATTTTTTTCCGAAAGTAAAAAGAATAGGCTATCAAACATATAGAAGTTTCCCTTTATATTTGTCTGTTTTCCCTATAGAAAGTGAAAAGGAAACGCGAGTTATACCTGATACTATGGCAGTCCAGGGCGAGGCTTGTAGAAAAGATGTAAAAATTTTTTTGCCTGAGTTAAATACTATTTCTGTACCCGCATTTAGGAGTAAAAACATTTGGAACAATCATCCAAGAAATAAAGATATTTCTGGAAATATCTTAGTGTCTCTGCCTCTTAATCAAAATACATCATTGAAAATTTTAGATATTATTTTTTCATTATCTGATGAAATTAAAGTTTCTAGAAACAACTTTTTATTNTTAATAAAACCCCATCCACAAAATAANANAGAAAAATTATTAGANAAAATTAAGATTAAAATTCCCGAAAATATTCTCTTNCTNGATANCAANGAAAATTTTTATAAANTGTTAGAAAAATCCACATTATTGATAACTGAAGCATCAGCAACTTGTTTAGAATCTTTAGCTTCTGGNGTTCCNGTAATTGTAATTAAAAATAAAAATGGATTTTTTTATGATCCNATTCCTTCAGATACTCCNGAAATTATGTATANAATTTGNTCAGATAAACTTGATCTTNNAAATNCNATAAATTANTACTGCGATTTTTCCTNATCNGACAAAAATAAGTTGATGGAAATAGGAGAGTTGATTAAAAAAAATTATTTTGAACCAATCTCTGAATTTGGCATTAAAAAGNTTATTAATAAAGTAGAATAGNTTTTTNTTGAACCTNGAGNNTTNTATAATNAANANTNTCNAATTTTTATTCAANTAAGGACTTTTTAANNNAGTGAATTATCTAGACAANTCATATGAAGGAAAAAANGTCCTNATAACAGGACANACTGGCTTTAAAGGTAGTTGGTTAAGNTTGTGGTTAAAAAATGTTGGNGCGGATGTTTTGGGNATATCNNACGAAGTTCCAACNGNNCCATCCAANTTTGAAGCTTCAAATTTNTCAAATTTAATAACCGATANAAGATTTAAATTNCCAAATACCAANGAGGTGAAAAAAGTAATCAATAAATTTGAACCAGATTTTATTTTCCATTTAGCTGCNCAGGCANTAGTCAAGNACTCATTTAAAAGTCCTTTAATCACNATGACNTCNAATGCTCTTGGATCAGCTTCTATTTTAGAGGCCCTAATTGATTATAAAAAATCTGTTTCAGTTGTAATGATTACNAGTGACAAGGTTTACAATAATTTAGAGTGGCAATGGGGCTATAAGGAAACTGATGAATTAGGAGGAAANGATCCTTACAGTGCATCNAAGGGAATGGCAGAACTGGCAATTAAATCTATGGTGNATTCCTTTTTTTCAATGAAAGANTCTNGNGTAAGNATTGNAATCGCAAGAGCAGGAAATGTTATAGGGGGAGGTGATTGGGCAAAGGATAGGATAGTTCCAGATACAATTCGATCNGCTTCTAAAGAAAAAAGTGTTGGGATTAGAAGCCTCTCNTCAACAAGNCCTTGGCAACATGTTCTAGAACCGNTCAGCGNNTATCTTCTNCTAGGATCTGAATTATCNAACNATGCTATTGATAATGGAGAGGCATACAATTTTGGGCCTAACNCTGATAATAATTTTTCTGTCAAAGATCTTNTNTGTGAAATGTCAAAAAATTGGGACAAAATCTCTTGGCATGAAGTTGAATCTGATGACTTTANNGAANCNAGATTGCTGAAATTNAANATAGATAAAGCNATGATGGANTTACAATGGAAACCGACCNTAAGCTTTGCAGCAACNGTGAAACTAACTGTAGATTGGTATAAAGAGTANTACTCTCAANAGAGTAAGGATATGAGTTNNTTTTCAATGAATCAGATTAATGAATTTATNANAGCTNCAAGAAACANATATTAATAANNTTATAAAATGAACTCATTAGAACCAAGATTGTTTATTGAAAAAAAAATATCTGTTGATAANGGAGATGTNGTCCAGNTAATCAAGAAAAATAGTGAAAGTTTCGATGGCTTTGGCGAACTTTATATTTCAAAAGTAAATCCTCTNATGATTAAAGCATGGAAAATCCACNTAAGAGCTACATGTAATCTNACTGTCCCAAAAGGCACTGTTAAATTTGTAATTCAATCAAAGAATAAAAAAAAATTTTGGGAATTTATAGTTTCAGACAAAAATTATTGTAGGCTTTCAATTCCTCCAGGTTANTGGTTTGGNTTTAAAAATCTTGAAAAAGATGAATCTCTAGTNCTTAATCTTNTGAGTTTACTTCATGATCCAGATGAACAAGAATCTTTAGANGAAAAAGATATTAATTACGATTGGAGATAAAAGAATGAAAACTGTGATTCTAGCAGGAGGATATGGNACGAGACTTAGTGAATATACNGAAGAGATTCCTAAGCCTATGGTGAAAATNGGAGATAAGCCAATTCTTTGGCATGTNATGTCATGTTATGCNAATTATGGATATAAAGATTTTATTGTGGCTTTGGGTTACAAAGGAGAGAAGATTAAGGAATATTTTTTAAATTATAAAATTTTNTCTGATGANTTCACGATTAATTTAGCTANTGGTCAAGTAACNANTATCACTAATAATAATGACAAAGATTGGAANATAACTCTTGTAGATACTGGAGTGAGCTCTATGACGGGAGGAAGNATTAAACGTTTAAAAAGTTNTTTAGGAGATGAAGATTTTATGTTGACTTATGGAGATGGTCTTGCAAATGTNAATATANATAAGCTTTTAGAAACCCACAGTAANAATAAATCTCTAGTNACTTTGTCAGCTGTTAGACCACCAGCTAGATTTGGAAATTTAGAGACANCTANNGAAGGTTTAGTAAAGTCTTTCACTGAAAAATCTCAACTTAAGACAGGTTTNATTAATGGAGGNTTTTTTGTAATGAATCCTAAGTTTATTGANTANATTGAAGATGATAATACAGTTTTAGAAGGNAAACCTCTTGAACTTGCAGCNAATAAANAGGAAGTGAGTTTTTANAAGCATGAAGATTTTTGGCAGTGTATGGATACNAAAAGAGATAANGACTATCTTGAAAGTCTAATTTCTGANAANGAATTNCCTTGGTTAANAAAATAAAAATGAAAAAGATTTTAGTATTAGGAGGGACAGGATTTATTGGATCTCATTTCATTAATTCTATATCTAAGGAGGAGATCGAAATTTTTTGTTTGGGAAAAAAAGCAATAAAAAAAAANAAAAATCCAANCATTAATATCGTNAATTTGGATATATCTNATGAAAAAGAAATAAAAAATNNNCTTCCAAGAGATTTTACTCATGTCNTAAATTTATCAGGNTACATAGATCATTCAAACTTTTATGCAAATGGAAGAAGAATCATTAATGAACATTTNATAGGACTTATGAATATAATTTCTCANATNGATAAATCAAAATTAANCTCCTTCGTGAATATAGGTTCCAGTGATCAGTANTGGAGTAANNTCTCNCCTATGAAGGAATCTTNTAATTCTAANTCNTTTAGTTGTTATTCGTTAGCGAAAAATTTTTCGGAAGATTTTTTGAAGTATATGNATAAGTTTGAGGACTTCCCATCAATAAACGTAAGNCTTTTCTTNGTTTACGGCCCNAATCAAAAAGATGATAGATTTCTTCCTCATGTAATNAAGAAATGTCTGAATAAGGAGTCTTTTAATGTTTCTCCNGGAAATCAANTAAGAGACTTTTGNTNTGTTGATGATGTCATTGATGCTCTCAGGTTATGCTTAGACAANAAAAAAGCTATCGGANAAACGATTAATATTGCTTCTGGAAATCCTATTTCTATAAAGGAAGTTGTAAAGAAGGTTGTAAAAATNTCACNGGGAGGNAGGCCTATTTTTGGTGGATNANATTACAGAGAAAATGAGCAAATGTCTCTATTTGCTGATAACAGAAAAGCAAATTCAATTTTGGGTTGGAAGCCTAAANTTTCNTTAGATGAGGGGCTGAAAAAGACANTAGATTNTTTCTCATGAATCAAAGTCCTAAAGTTTCAATTATTATGAATTGTCATAATTCTGAAACATATTTAAAAGAGGCTATTAATTCNATTTATAGTCANACTTATACAGATTGGGAGATAATCTTTTGGGANAANAATTCTTCGGATAAAAGTTCTGAAATTGCTAAGTCATATGATNACAAAATNAAATACTTTCGNGGAAATAAAACNATTCCTCTTGGNGAGGCAAGATTTTTAGCAACACAGAAATGTGAAGGNAANTANTTAGCTTTTCTAGATTGTGANGATATTTGGTATGAGGATAAATTAACACGACAGTTAGATTTATTTANNAAAGAAGGTCCTATTGGATTCGTATACGGAAAAGCAAATATAATAAANGAAGAAAGAATTTCAGATGATGTTTTAGGANATAACAAGCATCTACCGGAAGGAAATATTTTCAATNAATTATTAAAAGAGGATTTTATACCTTTTCCATCAGCTTTAATCGATTTAAAAAAGTTTTGGANTGTAGGAGGATTTCCAAAACACTTTTATCATGCTCCTGATTATTGGATATTTCTTCATCTTGCAAAAAAGTTTAAAGTTTATGCTCTTCAAGAACCATGTTGTGCTTATAGGATCCATCAGAGTAATTTGAGCCATTCACAAAAGATTTTGTGCTCAAAAGAAAGTATAGAGGTAGTAAAAAAATTTTTGCCCGATAAAAATGCTTATTTAGGACTCGAAAATCATAAAGTTTCTTTAGCATTCAGTTATTTTAGAACAAAAAAATTCTTTAAATTTATTCTTTTCATACCAAAAGTTTCATTTCGTATCTTATTTCTAAGGATTTCAAATAAATTTTATTTATCTTTCTTTAATCACTTTGTTGTTAGTAACAAAATCCATAAGTGAATTTCTCGGAACCGCATAAAAAAGAAAAAAACTTTGGCTTTATAGAAAAGCTTTTTATATGGTCAATTGTATTTGAACCACTTTTATTATTTGTGATTTTCTCTCAAAACCAAGTAGGTATAAGTGGGAACGTGAGTAGAATTTTGCAACTTCTTGTAATTTTTCTACTCTTTCTTAGATTCCTTATTACTCCTTTGAATGAAGTTAAAGTTTTTAATCCCCTATATAAAAACTATTTTTGGTATTTTTTCTACACTTTATTTCTTTTGGTGTCATATTTGTTTGGTTATTTTATGGGATATTTCAATCAAGTTGATATAAGTGTAAATAATAATGCATCTTTTTTTTCATCCATCATAAATAGCCCTTCAGTGAGACCATTCCTTGAGTACTTTATCTCTATTTATCAGTTTATTTATTTTTCCGTGATGCCCATATTTTTATTGAGGAGTAAAAAAGCAGTCGACTATGTATTTAATGTCATTTTGGCATTCATATTTTTATCATTGATAATTGGATTTATTGATTATTTTCTAGTTGTTTTTTTCCAAACAGAGTTCTTACCAAGACATCTCAGTGATATGAGACATGTTGGAAACAGATTTCATGCCATGGCAGGAGAACCAAGAGATGCGGCCGGTTACTTATCTTTCTGTATCGCCTTTTTTGTTCTTTATAATGAGTGGAATAATGCGAATAAAATTTCCTATTCATGGTTCATAGCAGCTTTTATAGCCTTAATTCTTACCCAATCTTTTTCTGGTTACTTGGGAATACTATTAGGCGCTTCATTTATATTGATTTATATGCTTCCTTACATGAGTTTAAGACTAATATCCTTTTTATTCTTTATTTTATTATTTTTAATCTTAATTTTAATTTATTTTATTTCTCAATCTGAAAGAATAATGCTCTATATAACTGCTTTACCTATTGCAATTGACGCAATGGAAAGCGGCCAAAATTTACCTTATGTAATTGAAGTTCAAATATCAAATTTCTATCCACTTTGGTTGAGATTTCTAGAAGTTCTGGAATTCAATATTTTGCCGACATTCATTGGAACAGGTTTTGGATCATCAGCAGTTGCAAATGCTGAA
>NZJU01000027.1 GCA_002692325.1 Candidatus Pelagibacter sp. | reverse complement strand
TATGATATCGCCTTTAACCATATCATCAATATTATATTTTCTTTTAAAGTTTGAGATACCAAGTTTTTTAGCTCTTACTTTTTGATTCGTGTCTAAAACTAATCTACCTTGGATTTGACCATTTAAACAACTCAAGGCAGCAGCAGTTAAAACTCCTTCTGGACCGCCTCCTGTACTATAGTAAATGTCATTTAGAGGATTCTTTCCAACCACACTTAATGCACCAGCTATATCTCCATCTGTTATAAAATTTATTTTAACATTCATTTTATTAAGCACTGAAACAATATGATCGTGGCGTGATCTTTTTAGTACACACGCCTTTATATCTGTAACTTTCTTATTCTTAGAATCAGCTAGTAATTGAATGTTTTTTTCAACACCGTAGTCCAAATCTAGTAAATTTTTTGGCAATCCTGCTCCAATGACTATTTTCTCCATATAAGTATCAGGAGCAGTTAGTAAACCTCCTTTACTTGCAACCGCAATTACTGAAAATGCATTAGGTAAATTGTTAGCAGTAAAATTTGTACCCTCCAAAGGGTCAACGGCAATATCAAACTTAGGGCCGTTCAATGTACCTAATTTTTCACCAATATAAAGCATTGGCGCCTCGTCCATTTCACCTTCTCCAATTGTAACTTGACCCTCCATATTGATTTTATTTAACTCATTTCTCATTGCGTCAACGGCTGCCTTATCAGCTGAAATTTTATCTCTCTTTCCTATAAATAAAGAGGCTTCAATAGCAGCTTTTTCAGTCACATTAGTAAAAAGATTTACAAATTTTCTGTCAATCGACATTAGAAATCATCAATCCTAATTAATTTAGATTTTTTTAAAATAAAAGACATCTTATCAATTGATATTAAAACTTTTTTTAAAAACTTATCTTTAGCATTATGGGTTGTTATAATTATAGTAGAAGACCCTTTATTTTTATTAGGGTTTTGAACAAGTCTTTTTATAGAAACTTTATTGTCGGAAAAAATTTTTGTGATATTTGACAAAACTCCTGGTTTATCTGAAACCTCTATTCTCAAATAAGCCGAAAATAATCTATCTGAGATATTACTAAACTTTAATTTTTTTCTTTCGCTACGAGAAATTGAAAAAGGAAATTTGATATTGCCTCTTAAAATTGAAGAAATATCAGATATCAAAGCAGAGGTTGTTGCAGCTGGACCAGCTCCATCACCATGTATGACACTTCGTCCAACTGGTTTTCCCTCAACTACAACGGCATTTAAAACTCCATCAATGCTAGCAACATATGAATTTTTTTTAATTAAAGTAGGGTGTACTCTTTGATAAATTATATTATTTATTAATTCAGAATATCCTAACAATTTAATCTTATATCCTAGTTTATTGGCATTTTGAATATCTTCTTGATCAATATTTTTTATACCTTCAACGTGAATATTATCATTTAAAAATGAATTAAAACATAAAGAAGATAATATCTTTAATTTCGATGAAACATCATCTCCATTTAAATCTGCTTGAGGATTAGTTTCCGCATAGCCAAGGTTCTTTGCGTTAATTAATACTTCATTAAAACTTTTATTATTTTTTTCCATAGACGATAAAACATAATTTGATGTACCATTAAAAATTCCGTAAATTTTATTAATTTTGTTTGCAATTAAACCTTCTTTAAGTGATCTTATAATAGGAACGCCTCCACAAACTGAGGCTTCAAATTCTAGATTAACTTTATTTTTTTCAGCAATACTAGATAGCTCGTCACCATACTTGGCTATCAAGGCCTTATTAGCAGTTACTATATGTTTTCTGTTTTTAAGAGCACTAAAAACAAGCTTTTTTGCAACACCTTCAGCGCCGCCAATTAATTCGACAATTAAATCAACATTTCTGTCATTTACAATGTCAAGATAATTATTAGCCCACTTACTTTTGGGTATACTTATATTTCTTTTCTTTTTTTTATTTTTGGCACAAACTAGGTGTACGTTTGGAATACATCTATTCTTTTTAGTTAATTGCTTCTTATTTTTAATAAGATAACTATACAAATAAGATCCAATATTACCTAAACCAATAATTGCTATATTAATTTTTTTTTTCATCAATTTGCTAGTGATATATTGGGGTAATTTTTATTTTTCCCCTTGTTCATTAAATATTTTGAAATTTCGTCAATGTTGCAATTTTTTATAATATTACAAATATTGTTGTTTAAATTTTTCTTTTTATAAACTAATGATGTTTTTTCATTAGTGTTAATCTTTTTAGAAACAGTTTTTTTGGAATCTAAAATATCTTTATTAGATTTATCTTTCTTATTTTTTTTTACTTTCTTTATTTTTGATTTTAATTCTCTTTTTTTTTCCCTTATTTCATTTTTATCAAGTCTTTTAATATTTTTTGTATTCTTTTTTTTTATAATTTTTATATTTGAATTATTTTCATCTTTATTTTCTGTATTTAATTTGACAAGATTAAAATAATCTTCTTTTTGATTATCAATAATTTTTACTTCAATTGATAAGTTTTCTTCAAAAAACAACTTTGCCTCGTCTTTATTTATACATTCATGATCACCGCATATAAATACTCTCTTTGATGATGAGCAAGAGACTAAAAAAATAAATACTATCAAAAAAAACCTCATCTTAGACCCTCATTTTCCTTAAATTTGTATATCAAATTCATATTTTGAATAGCCTNCCCTGCCGCTCCTTTAATTAAATTGTCAATTGCAGAAAAAATTATTATTTTCTTAGGGTTTGAGCTCATATTAATAGTAATTTCACATTTGTTTGTATTTAAAACGTCATTTGTTCCTAAGCTTTTATTTAAACCTTTTATATTTACAAAATATTTATTTTTATAAAATCTTTTTAATTCGATATATATTTTTTTTGCTAACTTATTGTTTTTAACATCAATGTATATACTTGATAGTATTCCTCTAAATGTGGGTATTATGTGTGGATTAAAAACATANTTTGAAATTTTTAATTCCTGGTCAAGTTCAGCCATATGTCTATGTTTATTAATACTATAGGATGCACAAGAACTAAAAAAATTCTTTGCTTGAAATTTTTTTAGAAAGTTTTTTCCAGCTCCGGAATAACCTGATTTTGAGTCTATTGTTATTCTATTATTTTTAATCAAATTTTTCTTTATTAATGGTTTTAAAGCTAATTGTATTGACGTAGCATAACATCCAGGATTAGATATTATTCTATAATTTGATAAATTTTTTGTATTAAGTTCCGGTATTGAATAAATTGATTTATCAATAAGTTTTTGAGCTTGATGTCTTGAAGAATACCATTTTTTAAATTCTGTTGGACTCTTTAATCTAAAATCTGCAGATAAATCTATAAAATTAAGATGTTCAAATTTATTATAGAGTTTTTTAATAATTGATTGGGCCCTACCAGTTGGTAAAGATAAAAATAATAAATTAACAGTATTCCAGTTAACATTTTTGATGTTACATAATTTTGGAAATTTTCTTTTTATTCTTTTATCAAAATTATTGATATTTTTACCAATATTGTTTTGTGAACATAGATACTTAATTTTTACATTAGGGTGTTTGGTCAATAAATAAATAAGCTCTAAGCCAACAAAACCTGTTGACCCGACAACGGCTATATTTAATTTATCATTTGACATGTATATTTTCTTATATCACTGAAGATATAAATGTAAAAATTAAATGATTTATCTTTTTGAAAACTGAAAGCTTCTTCGAGCTTTTTTGTGACCGTATTTCTTTCTTTCAACTTTTCTTGAGTCTCTAGTAGTTAATTTTTCTTTTTTGAGTATCTTTTTTAAAGTTGTGTCATGACTTACCAGAGCACGAGATATACCAAGTATTATCGCTCCAGCCTGTCCAGACATTCCACCGCCTTTAACGTTACATCTTATATCATAATTTGTAGAAACTTTTGAAACTTCCAAAGGTCTTGAAACTAAAAGCTGATGCGTAGGTCTTTTAAAATAATCTTTAAATATTAAGCCATTTACAAAGATTTTACCTGATCCCTTTTTTACCCATACTCTAGCTATCGATTTTTTTCTCCTACCAGTGGCATATTTACTATCTTTAAAATCTAATTTTAATTTTTCTTTTTTATTTTCAGAATTATTTTGAGAAATGTTTTCCATTTTAAATTATCTTATTTTTTTTGTTGTTGCTTTTAAAATCAATTATTGTTGGTTTTTGAATTTCGTGTGGATGATTACCGCCAGAATATATCTTTAATTTTGTAAGTTGTTTTTTTGAAAGTGGTCCATCAGGCATCATTCTTTTTACGGCAAGTTTTAAAATATCACTAGTCTTATTTTTTTTTGATAATTCTAATGGGGTGTAATTTTTTATACCTCCTGGATATCCGGTATGTTTATAGTACTTCTTATCCTTAAACTTATTTCCTGTAAACTTTATTTTCTCAATATTTGTTACTATCACATAATCACCATTATCAATATGTGGATTGTATTGAGATTTATTTTTCCCTCTTAGAACTTTAGATATAAATGCAGCTAATCTTCCGACTACTAGGTTGTTAGCGTCTACAAGAAACCATCTGTTTTTCACATCTTTTTTTTTAATAAACGGGGTCATTTAAATTAAGCGGATAGATACAAGCAAAAGTTTATAAAGTCAATTTAAATCTTAGTAAAATAGTACTTAAAAACAAACCAACACCAATTAACTGATGCAACAATGCGATGTAATTATTTAAACCTGAAACCAAAGTCAAAATTCCTAAAATAATTTGTAACAAAATAAATGCAAAAACAATAAAATAAAAATTAATTAATTTTAAATTTTTTTTAAAAATAAATACACCCAATAAAATAGTATAGAAAAAAAGAAAATAAGCAACGTTCCTATGAATAAATTGTACAGAACTTCTATTATCGAAATTAATTAAATCTTTAAAAATTATGTCATTTGGATAATAATTTTCATTCATTAACGGCCAAGTTTGATAAATCATTCCAGCATCTAATCCAGAAACTAAAGCACCAAAAAATATTTGCAAAAATATCAATATTATAAAAAAATCTATTGTTAAGTTTTTTTTATTAAGTGGTTCGATAAAAAGATTTTTTTTATGGATAAGATTTAAAAATGACCAGAATATTAGTCCAATTATTATGAAAGCCATTAATAAATGTAAGGACAACCTATAATGACTTACTGATACATTTTCGACTAAACCACTTTTTACCATATACCAGCCGATAACTCCCTGAAAACAAATAAGTCCAAATATACTATAAAAATAAATTAAATCTTTTTTATCAAATACTTTTTTTATTGTGAAATAAATCAATGGTAATAAAAAAAATATGCCTATAACTCTTCCAAGAAGTCTATGGTAATACTCCCAATAAAAAATTATTTTAAATTCACCTAAACTCATATTGTAGTTTATAATTTTGTATTGAGGAATTTCTTTATATAGTGAGAAGTATTCGTTCCATTTTTCGTAAGTAAACGGTGGCAGTATGCCCCCAAAGACTTCCCACTCTGTTATCGATAAACCTGATCCTGTTATTCTGGTTAAACCACCGACTGAAATCATTGATAAAATCAAAATTAAAGAAAAAATTAACCAATATTTTACTTGAAAATAATAATTTTTTTTCAACATCTTTAATACCTATATAATGAAAAGATAAAATCAGATATATAATAAATGTCGCTATGAAAAATAAAAATATCATTAGAATAAGAAGAAAATTAGATGTTCTTGACGATAAGATGTTAAGGATAATTAAATCCAGATCGTTGCTAGTTGATAAGGTATTAAAAAATAAAATTTATAAAAAAGATATAATTGATAAACAAAGAATTAATTTGATACTTAAAAGGATTAGATTAAGATCAAAAAAAATGAAAATAGATGAGAGTATAACTCTAAGAATTTGGAAATCTATGATAAGAGGATTTATTCTTTATGAATATAAAAATTTTAAAAAAAAATAACTATTTACTATGAGGCGGCAATTTTTTTTCGACAAACACCTCATGTTTTCTTGTATTAGGGTTATATTTTTTTAATTTAAGTTTATTTTTAACTTTCTCACCCTTTGTTGGCTTTTTTGCATAATAAATAAATGCACTATCCGGTTTACTTTCAGGAACCATTCTTACTTTAACATGAGTTTTTTTGGCCATTTTTAATTTTATTTATTTTCTCAATTATGTTTTTTGTTTTGTTTACTAATTTATCTTTTAAGTATTCATTCTTTATATTAATAGAGTGATAATCGTCAAGAGTATTAATATTTTTTTTTAAAATAAGCTTAACTCCCTTTATTGTCATACCTTTGTCTTTCAGTAAATATTTTATTAATTTAAGCCTTTCAATTAATTCATCACTATAATATCTTGTACCTTTTAGTTTAATCGGATTAATTTTCTTGAAATGACCTTCCCAAAAACGTAGAACATGAGTAAGTTTATTATCATTATCATCAACTAATCCTAAAATTTTTGCAACCTCTGATATCTTTATAAGTTTCTGTTTTGATAAAGTTTTACTCATTGTTGATTTTATCTTTAATATTTTCTGACATTTTAAATGAAATAGTTTTTCTTTTAGAAATTGGGTATATTTGGCCGGTTTTAGGATTTCTACCTATTCTTTGTTTTTTTTCTAGAATTTTAAAACTACCAATATTTTTCAAGATTAATTTATCATCTTTTTTTAAAATTTTTTTAAAAGTTTTAAAAAGGTCGTCTATAAAAATTGAAATAATTTTTTCTGAAGTTCCAAACTTTGTATAAATTGATTTAGATATATCTTTTTTTGTTATATTAGCCTTTATTTTCATTTAAGTGCGATAAATTATTTTTAATCTCTTTCATAAGATTACCTTTTACTATTTTATAACATAAATCTATTGCATAATAAAAACCAATATAATCCGTTGACCCATGACTTTTGACGACTGGACCATTTAAACCCAAGAATATTGCTCCATTAAATTTTCTAGGATCAAGTTTTTTTTTAAATTTTTTTAGACTGAAATATGAAAAAGAAATAAGAAATTTTGAAAAAATATTTTCAGATACTATCTTTTTTAAAGTGTCTGTTAAAAACTTCACTGTTCCCTCTGCCGTTTTAAGCGCTACATTGCCAGTGAAACCATCTGTCACTATAACGTTTGATTCGCCATCTGGGATTTTGTTTCCTTCTATATAGCCATTAAATTTAAAATCTCCTCTTGCGCTAATATCATTTAAGATACTATATGCTCTTTTAATAGTATCTGTTCCTTTAATTTCCTCAGAGCCAATATTAAGAAGTGCAACTTTTGGAATATCATAATTAAATAAAGATTTGTACAACGCTGCACCCATCTCAGCAAATTCAACTAAATTATTTTCATCACACTCAACGTTTGCACCTAAATCTAAAACTACATTAGATCCAATCTTATTGGGCCAAAGTGCTGCAAGTGCAGGTCTATTGATTTTATCAATAGTTTTTAATATCATTTTTGAAATTACAAATAAAACACCTGTATTTCCCGCTGACAAAGTAATGTTTGATCCTTGATTTAGTTGTGAATTTACAGAATTCCACATGCTGCTATTTTTAGAATTTTTAACTGCCTTGAGCGGACTCTCTTCATCTGAAATTACTGATATAGTGTGAAAAATTTTAATATTTTTAGTATCAGTTTTATTTTTTTTTAACTCGTGATTTATTTTGTTTTCATCGCCAAAAATATGAAAAAAAAAGTCATCTTTATTTTTATTTTTTTTTATAAACAAATCTAAACCAGCGATGTTTTTATTAGGTGCATTTTCACCACCCATTGCATCGATTGCAATAGTAATTTTTTCATTCATAATTTAATTAAATATCTAGAATTTTTTTACCTTTATAAAAACCAGTTTTAAGGTCAATATGGTGGGACAATCTAAATTCACCACTTTTTTTATCTTCGATAATATTAACTTTTCTAAGTTTATGATGTGATCTTCGCATGTTTCGTTTTGAAACAGTTGTTTTTCGTTTAGGTACAGCCATGATTATAATAAATTTTACCTTTTATAATATCTTTGCTATCCAATGAAAAGCAAAATTTAAAGAAATTTTTAAAATACTTACTTAATTCCTCTTTATTTATTGACATATTGGTATTACTAACCAAATATTTTTTAATAATATCCATATTAACTTCATTATTTTCCATGTAAGGGAGTCTGATCTTAAGTAAAATATCATAAAATATTCTGTTTAGTTCCTTCATTTTTTTATTTACTGTTACATCGCCCATGCCCTGCTCTCTTAGATGATATTCAATATTCTGGAACAAATTATCAAATATTTTTTGAGTTATTTTTTTTTCTATTTTTTGATTTTTAAAAATGACAAAAATTAATGAAAAATGTACAAATATTAGGTAAATTCGTGTTTCTAACTTATCATCTAACTTAATATCATTATAAAAAAATTCAGCTCGAGATAGTTTTGCAATTGTGATATAAAGATCTGTATATTTTTTATTATAAAAATTTAGCATATGAAAATAATTTATTTAATTTTAGCTCTATTAATACTACAAAATTGTCAAATAAAAAAGAATACAAAAAATCACGGTATAAATTATTTAGAAAATAGGTTTACTTTACTTGAAGTTGATTTTACTAATACTAACGATACAAGAAAACTTTTTGGANATCCACACTCCAAAGCCTTAAATGATGAAAATACATGGTATTATTTTGAAAGAACAATTACTAAAGGAAATCTTCATAAGTTTGGCCAACAAGTTTTAAAAAATAATAATGTAATTGTACTTTCATTTAATGAAAGAGGAATTCTTAAAGAGAAAAAGATTTTAAATAAAAATGATATGAAGAACATAAAATTTTCAAAAACTATTACCCAAAGCATTAAAACTAAAAGAAGTTTTGTAAATAAGTTTCTTGGAAGTATTAGGCAAAAGATGTACGGAAAAAATAAATTTTAATGAGCAATTACTGAAAGAAGTAAAAGCGCAACAATATTAGTAATTTTAATCATTGGGTTAACAGCTGGGCCAGCCGTATCCTTATATGGGTCTCCAACCGTATCACCGGTTACAGCAGCTTTATGGGCTTCGGAACCTTTTCCCCCATAATTACCGTCTTCTATATATTTTTTTGCATTATCCCACGCACCACCACCAGCNGTCATNGAAANNGCNACAAANAANCCTGTAANNATNACNCCNANNAACATTGCGCCNANAGNNGNTANNGCNGCNACTTNNCCNNCAATTNNNAANATAACAAAATAAAGNANNATNGGNGANAANACAGGTANNAANGANGGNATTANCATTTCTTTNATNGCAGCNNTTGTTAACAAGTCTACAAGTCTTCCGTAATCTGGTTTTCTTTTACCTTTCATGATTCCAGGTATCTTTTTAAACTGCCGTCTCACTTCTATTACAACAGCTCCTCCGGCTCTTCCAACTGCTTGCATTCCCATAGATCCAAACAAATAAGGTAATAGTCCACCTAATAATAATCCGACAACTACAAAAGGGTTTGAT
Organism: Candidatus Pelagibacter sp.; assembly: GCA_002692325.1. Next base: position 6,682 of record NZJU01000027.1, on the reverse strand, counting down.
AAATCAAAATCAACTACTAAACCGTATAATGAAGATGTATTGTCATTTGAATAATATTTAATGTCCTCAGTGTATGCTGCAAAAAGAACTAAAGCACCTAGACCTGCAGAGCCAATTGCATATCCTTTTGTTACAGCTTTAGTAGTATTCCCGACAGCATCAAGTGCATCAGTTGTTTTCCTTACATTTTTTGGTAATTTTGACATCTCTGCTATGCCACCAGCATTATCTGTTACTGGTCCGTATGCATCTAATGCGACAACCATACCCGTCAGCGCTAGCATTGATGTTACTGCTATAGCAATTCCGAATAATCCTGCTAAATGATTTGTATATAATATACCAATTACAATAATTATAGCGGGTAAGGCCGTAGCTTCTAAAGAAATTGCTAAACCCTGGATTACATTTGTTCCGTGTCCAGTGGTAGAAGACTTTGCAACACTTTTGACTGGCCGATAATTGGTTCCTGTGTAATATTCAGTTACCCAAATAATTAAACCTGTTACTACTAATCCTGCAACAGCGCATATATATAAATCTAAACCAGTGAATGAGGTTTCTTTAAAAGTATAAATTTTATCAAGACCAATTGAAGAGTCAGTTATAGGATATAGAATTAATAAAGATAATATAGCTGTAGCAATAAAACCCTTGTACAAAGCGCCCATAATATTTTGGCTTTTTCCAAGTTTAACAAACCAAGTTCCAATTATAGAGGTAATAATACAAGATCCTCCAATAACTAAAGGATAAAGCATCATTGTTGGATCATTAGGAAAAAAAATTGACGCTAATACCATTGTAGCTACTATTGTTACAGCATAAGTCTCGAATAAATCAGCGGCCATACCTGCACAATCTCCAACATTATCACCAACATTGTCTGCTATTACGGCAGGATTTCTAGGATCATCTTCAGGTATTCCAGCCTCAACTTTTCCAACTAAATCTGCACCAACGTCGGCTCCTTTAGTAAATATTCCACCGCCTAGTCTAGCAAAAATCGATATTAAAGATGCTCCAAATCCCAATGCAACAAGAGCATTTATAATTTCACGGTCTCCTACGTTTAAATTAATTAAAATTAAGTAATAAATTGATATTGCCAAAAGCGCTAAACCAGCAACAAGCAAGCCAGTAATTGCGCCAGATTTAAATGCTATGGATAAACCAGATTGAATATCCTTTCGTGATGCCTCGGCTGTTCTGACGTTCGCTTCAACAGAAATTAGCATTCCAATATACCCAGCAACCCCAGATAAAGAGGCACCAATTAAATATCCTAAGCCAACTAGCAGGTTAAAAAAATAAGTAACAATTAGTAAAACAATGACTCCTACAACAGCAATTGTTTTATACTGTCGATTTAAATAAGCCTTTGCACCAATTTGTATAGCATTAGCAATTTCTTGCATTTTAGCGTTACCATTATTTGCAGCTAAAATTTGTCCAGATAAAATATAGCTATATGCTACGGCTAGAATGCCCGTAAAGATTATTAGGTATAAAAGTTCTAAAGAAGTACTCATTTATAAAAATTGATAATTGCCAAAATAATAAATAAAACGCAAGTAAAACTTATCTTTTTTTTAAAAAATCTTAATATTGCTATCTTTTACGCACAATTTTAGAAATTTTATCTAAAATAGCATTTAAATAACCAATTTTTCCTTTATCAAGGAAAACCTCGGCTGTCTTTAAATATTCACTAATAATAACATTTATATTGTTGTTTTGTTTATACATCAATTCATAAATTGCTGCTTGAACGATTATTATTAGAATTTTGTCTGTTTTTTTTATATCGATGTCGTTATTCAGATTTTTTTTAATAATTTCATCAATCAATTCCTGGCGTTCTAATGTTCCCTCCGTGACATCCTTGATAAATTTTTTAAATTGATTCTTATTATATCTAATTGTCGTATCAGGATTTGATTTGATTGAATATAAATTTTGAATTACTCTTACTCTAGGCGGTGTATTTTTATAGCTGACCATTTTATATAAAACTTTTAATAGCTTTTATAGACTCGAAAGACTTTTTTTTAATTCTATTTCTAGCTTGAGCTAAGGTATTAGTTGTTAAAATACCATTAGCTATAGGTTTTTTACTTTTTAACATAATGTTTATTAAACCGTTAAATATAGCTTGAGCAATTAGTTGATTGTGGTTTGTTTTACCCTTTATGATACATCCCAATGCTATACAGCCATTATACGATTTAATGTTTTTTGAAATGGCTAATGGTATCTCATATGATCCTGGGACCATAATTACTTTATAAAAGATATTATCTTTTTCTAAAATTTTACTTATAATTTCGATCTTTTTTTTAATTATGTTTGGATAATATCTTGATGCAACAATAAGAATTTTTTTTTTTTTCATTTTAAAATTTTTTGCTTAACGATTTTAATACCAAAACCTTCCAAACCAATTATTTTTTTTAATGACCTTGAGACAAGTATAATTTTTTTTAATCCTAAATCTTTAATAATTTGAGCACCAAAACCATAATATCTAAGTATATTGCTTTTGCTAATTTGTTCTACAATCTTTTGTTTTTTTGATTTTTTATCCTGTATCAATATTAAAACAAATTTATTATGCTTATTTAAAAATTTCAAACTTTTTTTAACTAAGTGGTTATTAAGATAATTTTTATTATTAAAATTAATGGATAAAACTCTTACTAGTGCAGGAGAATTTTTATCAAAATCACCTCTTTTTATTACTACACTTTTTAAATTATTAAAAAAGTTTTTATAAGTTTTTATATCAAGGTTATCATAATCTTTGAGTTTAAGTTTTGTATTGAGAAGGTTTGTAATTAATTTTTCATTTTTAAATCTATAAGCGATTAAATCAGATATACTTCCTATTTTTATTTTATGCTTTTTTGAAAACTTTATTAAATCTTTTGTTCTTGACATACGACCGTCTTGATTCATTACTTCGCAAATAACAGCACTAGGGTTTAATCTGGCTAATTTAACAATATCTACAGAAGCTTCAGTGTGACCCGCACGTTCAAGAACCCCACCATTTCTGGAAACAAGAGGAAAAACATGCCCAGGTGAAACTATATCCCTTTTTCTTGTTTTTTTGTTGATAGCGGTCTTTATAGTTCTTGCCCTATCGAATGCTGAAATTCCCGTGGTAATGCCTTTTTTAGACTCAATAGAAACAGTGAACGCTGTCTGCATTCTAGACTTGTTCACTGAAGACATCAAAGGTAAACCCAATTGAGTTACTTTTTTCTTAGTTAAAGCTAAACAAACTAATCCTCTTCCATGGGTAATCATAAAATTTATCTTTTTATAATTACATTTTGATGCAGCCACAACTAGATCTCCCTCGTTTTCTCTGTCCTTATCATCAACTAGTATGAAAAGCTTACCTAATTTTGCATCTTTGATTATTTCTCTAATTGGAGATAAAAAATTTTTTTTCATTACTAATTAAAATATTTTGAAACATATTTACTAATCATATCTATCTCAATATTTACAAAATCATTATTTTTTAAGAATAGTAAATTTGTTAGTTTTAGAGTGTGAGGAATTACATCAATTGTGAAACTTTTTTTATATATTTTAGATATAGTTAATGAAACACCATTAATTGTAATTGAGCCCTTTTCTACTAATTGTGCTAAATATTTTTTTTCTAATAAAAATTCAATGTTCCAAGAGCCATTTTTTTTTATTATCTTTTTAATCTTTGCTTTACAATCAATATGGCCAAAACTGTAATGTCCAGAAACTAACTCACCATGTTTAATTGATTTTTCAAGATTAATAACATTATTTAAAGTAACATTTGAAAAATTACTCCTGTTTAAAGTTTCTCTTGAAAGATAAAAAAAAAATATTTTTTTATTTATTTTAGTTAATGTTAAACATACTCCATTGCAACAAATCGATGATCCTAGATCTTTTTTATCTATTTTTAAGTTGGACTCTATGCCTATAATCATACTTTTGTTATTTCTAAGTATTTTTTTGACTTTGCCAGTTTTGTAGATAATGCCATTAAACATTTTTTTTTAAATTAAATTTATACAATTTGTCATTCAAAAGATTTACATTGATCTCATTTTTATAATTTAACTTTTTTATCAAATTATTCGAATAGTTATTTGCTCCTTTATCCAGCAATTTAGAATTTGATCTAAAAGCAAATAAATTGCTTATTAAACTATTTTTAATAAAATAATTTAAGACACCGAGACCACTTTCTAGTAATATCCTATGATATCCTTTATTTTTTAAGAATTTTAAGAAATTTTTATAATCATCGATAGTTTCAATACTTTTAAAAAAAAGTACCTTTAAACCTTTTTTTTTAAAGAATTTTTTCTTTTTTTCATCTTTACTTGAAGTAATGATGTAAATTTTTCTACCACTAATAAATTTTTTAAGTATTTTTAAACTTTTTTTCAACTTAAGTTTTCTATCTAAGATAAATAAATCAGGAGATTTTTCTTCAAGTCCCTCAATNCTGCAATCAAACATTGAGTTATCAAAATTCATGGTTTTATAACTTGTCAATATGCAATTATATTGTGATCTCAATAAATGACCTCGACTTCTAGAATAAGTGTTAGTTATCCATTTGTCTTGATTGCTAATAGTAAAAAAATCTTTTGACATAGCAATTTTGGCATCAATATGAGGTATTCTTTTATTATATTGGTTATAATAACTTTGATATAAATCTGTTTTGAAATATTTAGATAAATTAATTACTTTTATTCTATCTTTTTTTAAAGTTTTAAACGACATTTGAGATGTAACGGGATTTGGATCAAAAAATGAAAAAAAAACTTTATTTAATTTTTTTTTTGAGATTATTTTAGTGCAAGGTGGTGTTTTGCCGTAATGTGCACATGGCTCTAAAGAAACATATAAATTTGCACCTTTAAAATCTTTTTTTTTTGATAAAGCTATTAACTCTGCGTGAGGTCTTCCGTTTAGGGCTGTTATACCTGATGAAATTATAGAATTTTCTTTCTCTACAACACAACCAACTGAGGGATTAGAGCCAGTTGATCCAAGATTGATTTTAGCTTTATTTATAGCCAGTTTGATAAAATTACTTTGTCTTGGATTCATCTAAGTTGCCAATTAATTGTTCAAAATCTTTGGCCTCTTTAAAGTTTTTGTATACTGAGGCAAAGCGAACGTAAGCAACCTGATCTAAACTTAAAAGTCCATCCATAATAAATTTTCCAATTGTTGATGTGGGTATTTCACTTTCACCAAGGCCTTCTAAATTTCTAACAATCTTAGAAATAAACTTTTCAATAGACTCACTATCAATAGGTCTCTTTCTGGTTGCTATTCTTATAGATTTTGAAATCTTATCTCTATCAAATGGCTCTCTTTTTCCCGTTCCTTTAATTACGGTTAGTTCTTGGAATTGTACACGCTCGAACGTGGTAAATCTCTCTTTTCTTTCGCAACCACAGAGTCTTCTTCTTCTTATAGCAGTGCCATCTTCTGTTGGCCTGGAGTCAACTACGGAAGTATCTTTTTCTCTACAAAAGGGACAAAGCATAGTAATTTATTTTTAATTAGTACTATATATAGGAAAAGAGGTACAAAGATCAATAACCTCTTTTTGAACTTCTTCCTCAATTTTTGAGTTATTTTCAGGATTAGTAGATAATCCTTTTAAAGTTTTGGTGATTAAATCTCCAATTAATTCAAATTCTTTTTTACCAAAACCCCTAGTAGTTCCGGCTGGAGTTCCTAATCTAATCCCTGATGTAATCATTGGGCTTTGAGTATCAAATGGGATTCCATTTTTATTACATGTTATATTTGCTCTTCCAAGACTGTTTTCTGCATCTCTTCCAGTGACTTTATATGGCCTTAAATCAACTAGCATGAGGTGTGTATCAGTCCCACCTGAAAAAATTTTGAAATTATTTTTTACTAAACGCTCAGATAAAGCTTTTGCATTTAAGATAACATTTTGTGAGTAAATTTTAAAATCTTCACTTAAAGCCTCTTTAAAACAAACAGCTTTAGCAGCTACTACATGCATTAAAGGTCCTCCTTGAAGACCTGGAAAAACAGCGCTGTTAAATTTTTTTGAAAGAGATTCATTATTCGTTAGTATAATTCCTCCTCTTGGCCCTCTCAAAACTTTATGTGTTGTAGACGTTACAACGTCGGCATAATCTATTGGGTTTGGATATACTCCTCCAGCAACTAAACCAGAAAAATGTGCCATATCAACTAAAAAAAAGGCTCCAACTTCATCAGCTATTTTTCTAAATTTTTTGAAATCTATTATTCTTGAGTAAGCACTTCCTCCTGCAATAATAAGTTTAGGTTTTTTTTCAAGAGCTAACTTTTCAACATTGTTATAATCAATTAATCCAGTTACTTTATCAACCTCGTAGTGAATAGCGTTGAACCATTTACCAGACTGAGCTGGTTTTGCTCCATGTGTTAAATGACCACCTGAATTTAAACTCATCGCTAAAGTTGTATCTCCAGGTTTTAACAAAGCCAAATAAACGGCTCCATTAGCTTGAGCACCAGAATGCGGTTGAACATTTGCAAATTTACAATTAAAAAGTTTCTTTGCTCTTTCGATTGCTAAATTTTCAGAAATATCAACAAACTCGCAGCCACCATAATATCTTTTTCCCGAGTAACC